>NZ_JBEKCZ010000081.1:0-20880 GCF_050014615.1 Bradyrhizobium sp.
AGGCCGTTGCGTGCGAACAGGCCCGAGAACGCCGCCGGCCAGGCATAGGCGGCATAGGATTCGGCACGCGCGATCGCCAGCGTCTTGGGAACATTGACGTTGAATTCATGCGGCGGCGAGAACTGGCAGTCGGTGTAGCAGGCGCCGCAAGCGTGGCAGAGATTGGCGAGATAGTTGAGGTCGCCATCGGAAAACGATCGGCGCATTTCCATCGCGGGAAATACCGCGCACAGGCCCTCGCAGTAGCGGCACGAATTGCAGACCGTCATCAGCCGGTCGGCTTCTTCGAGAATTCTGGTTCCGTGCATGTTGCGCCGCTTTTCGTTGAGGAATTGCCGTTGCAGAATGGCTCAGGGCTTTTTGCTCAGCCCTTTGCCTTCCAGCCATGCCTGGATCAGCCCGGCCACTTCGAGATTGTTCTTGTCCATCATCATCATGTGCGAATTGCCTGTAATGCCGGCCTTGGGCAGGTCGACGACCTCGGCGCTGCCGCCCGCGGCGCGGATAGCGTCGGCGAAGGCAACACCGGTGGCGCGGATTTTTGGCCAGCGCGAATCGCGTTCGATGTAATCGCCATAAACCAGGAGCGTCGGGATGTTTTTCAAGACATCCGCTTTGGCGGGATCGCCGACCCCGGCGGGTTCAATCGCGATCAGCGCCTTGACCTTGTCGGGCCGCGCCTGTGCCGCCTTGAAGCCGAAGGTGCCGGCCTGGCTGTGAAACATAATGACGCACGGACAGACGCGGTCGATCTCGGCGATATAGGCCGCCAGCGTCGGCTCGTCATTGGTGGTCCAGCGCGGCACGCTCTGCTTGACGAAGTTCTCGTAGCCCTCGTTCGGGAACTGGCTGCCGGGCATCAGCTTTCGTTTCGCCGGATCGGAATCGTAGGAGTTCGGGCCATCGCCGATCCGAAACCGCTCGAACGGATTGCTGGTGGTGAGAAACACCGGTTCGCTTTTGAAGATATCGGGATATTGCGCCCAGCCGGCGCGGCCGCGCTCGACCGCGTCGGAATTGTAGACACTCCAGCCCTTGCGAAGGAAGTAATTCAGCCAGCCTTCGCGGCCATCCGGCGTGGTCTCCCAGGTGACGCCGGTCAGGCCGCCGCCGTGCCACATCAGCAGCGGATAGGCGCCTTTCTCATTGGCGAGCAGAAAATACTGCACGTACATCTGCTCGACCTGATAGGTCCCGTTGGGATCGATTTTCGCCGGTACGCCGCCCGGCGCGAAGGTCAATTCCCGGACCGGCTTGCCGCTGATTTCGACAAGGCGGCCGCCTACATGGAACGACCCCATGTCCCGCAAGGCGATCGGCTCGGCGGCGATCGCCGCAACCGATGTCGCAACGCTCAATGCCGCGAGGGTGATCCATCCACGGGTCGCCCGTCTCATGGCTCGCTTGATTTGTTTAATTCTTTGCATTTTGCGCCGCTTCCCGTCCTGCGATCCGCCCGAACACGCTGCCGATGGTCATGCCGATCCCGGCTGCATAGCCCTTGCCGAGCACGTTGCCGGCCATGATCTCGCCCGCCGCGAACATGTTGGCGGACGGCTTGCCGTCCTTCATCAGCATGCGCGACTGCCGGTTCACGCGGGTACCCAGATAGGTGAAGGTAATGCCGGGCCGCACCGGATAGGCATAATAAAGCGGCGTTTCGATCCGCCGCGCCCAATGGGTCTTCGGCGGCGTCAATCCTTCGGTGCGGCAATCGTCGAGGATGGTGTGATCGAAAGTGCCCGGCCGGACCGCCGCGTTGAAATCGGCGACGGTCTTCTCCAGCGCGGCCGGATCGAGTTCGAGATTCCCGGCCAGCTCAGTGATGCTGCCGGCCTCGATCGGCGGGAACAGCGTCGGCATGAAGCTGTTGCGCGAACTGGCGTCGAAGATGATGTAGGCGATCTGGTCCGGCTGTGCCGCAACCAGCCGGCCCCAGATCGCGTAGCGCTTCGGCCAGATATCCTCGCCCTCGTCGTAAAAGCGCGCGGCGTTCTTGTTGACGACAATGCCGAACACCACGGAATCATGCCGCGTGATGATGCCGCCGTCGAATTTCGGCGCGCGGGCATCGATCGCGACCGCATGACATTGGGTGGGATCGCCGATCTCCTGCACGCCGCTGGCCAGCAGCATCTTGAGAATCGAGCCGCGATTATAGGGCGTGCCGCGAATCAGGAAATTGTCGGCGGCGTCGCCCCAATATTGCTTGAGCCATTCGATATTGGCCTCGAAACCGCCGGCGGCGGCGACCAGCGCCGCGGCGCGGACATCGACGCGGCCGTCGTCCCGTTTCAGCGCGGCGGAGAGAAACATGCCGTCGGCGATCACGAGGTCGAGCACTTCGGCATCGTAGAGAATGTCGACGCCGAGCTGCTCGGCGGTGAGATAGAGCGCATTCAGCATCGCCCGGCCACCGCCGAGGAAGAACGAATTGGTCCGGCCGAGGCTGAGCGTGCCGCCCAGCGACGGCTGCCAGCGCACCCCCTGTTCGACGATCCAGTTCAGGATGTCCTTTGACTCCCGGATCATCATGCGGGCGAGGTCTTCGTCGGTCTGGCCCTCGGTCACGCGCTGGAGGTCTTCCCAGAATTCCTGCTCGCTATAGGGCCCGGTCAGGATATCGGTCGCGGCGTCATGTGCGCAGCGCATATTGCGGGTGTGGCGGGTATTGCCGCCGCGGTAGAATTTCGGCGCGCCTTCCAGCACCAGCACCGAGGCGCCGCCGCGCCGCGCGCTGATCGCCGCACACAGCGCGGCATTGCCGCCACCGATCACCAGCACATCGTATTTACGAGCTAAATCGACCATGCCGTGTTGTTATCTTGTTTGCATGGAAATCAAAACCGTCATCCGGGCAAGGCGATCCGCCCGCTCCGGCATGACTTCAGCCTGAGGCAGCGACGGCCTCCTGGCTGGTAACGGCCTTGCCGACGCCACGATAGACCATGAGCGTGGCGATGATGCCAAGAACAGCCGCGCACATCAGCCAGAGTCCCGGCGAGGCCTTGTCGCCGGTGTGATCGATCAGCAAGGTCGATGCAAAGGGCGTGAACGTCCCGAACAGGCCGGCGGCCAGCGCGAACGCCAGCGAGAAACAGGTGGTGCGGACATGCGTCGGCACCACTTCGACCAGCGCGCCCAGCATCGTTCCGCTGTAAACGCCAAAATAAAACGAAAACAACATTTCGACCGCCAGCATCTTGCCGAAGGTCGGAGCGTCGACCAGCCAGTACAATGCGGGATAGGAGGTCACCAGCGACAGGCAGGCGATCGTCAGCAATACCGGCTTGCGGCCGATCCGGTCGGACAGCGCGCCGCCCACGGGATTCCAGATGAAATTGGTCACCGCCACCAGAATGGTGACGAGCAGGGCATCCTGGTTGGAGAGTTTCAGCACGCTCTTGCCGAAGGTCGGCGTGTAGACCGTGACGAAGTAGAAGGTGGTGGTGGTCAACACCGCGATCATCATGCCGAGCACGATGATCTTCCAGTTCGCCGCCGCCGAGCTGAAGACCTCCGAGGTCGTTGGATGTTTTTTCATCGCCAGGAATTCCGGCGTTTCTTCCAGTGTTCGGCGCAACAGGAAGATAAAGGGAATGATCAGACAGCCGATGAAGAACGGAATTCGCCAGCCCCATGACGAGATCACGTCTGCCGGCATCATCTCGCTCAGCACATAGCCGAGGATCGCGGCGACAAAAATAGCGACCTGCTGGCTGGCGGACTGGAACGAGGTGTAGAAACCCTTGTTACCGGGCGTAGCGATCTCGGAGAGATAGACCGAGACGCCGCCGAGTTCGACGCCGGCGGAAAAGCCCTGCAGCAAACGGCCGATCAGCACGATGACCGGCGCCGCCACGCCGATCGTGGCGTAGCTCGGGCAGATCGCAATCGTCACCGTGCCTGCTGCCATGATCGCGAGCGTCACGATCAGGCCCTTGCGGCGGCCGATCCGGTCGATATAGGCGCCGAGCACGATGGCACCGACCGGGCGCATCAGGGCCCCCAGCCAGAAAACGCCGAAGGTGTTGAGCAACGCGGCGGTCTCGTCCTGGGCGGGAAAGAACGCTTTTGCGATCGTGGAGGCATAAAAGCCGAACAGGAAGAAGTCGAATTGTTCGAGGAAATTGCCGCTGGTCGCGCGCAGAATGGCGCCAAGGCGCGACTTGAGCTGCGGCGGTTGCGAACTGGCCGATTGCGATACCACTGACTTCTCCCCGTTGTCCGACGCCCGGCGCGAACACCTGCGCGCCGGCCGAGACAGTTGCTCTGTCTTCTGGCGGTAATCTGCCACGTCATGGCGGCGTGACCAACCGGAAAACGCATGGCGGTCCAGGCCGGAACGGCCGCGTCGCGGCGTCACGGCGGCGGGCCGTGCTTAACTAATTCCCGCATTGCCCTGGACGGAGGCCGTCAACCATTGCCGAAACGCCGATAGCTTGGGCGAATCGGCTCTGGCCTCGGGTGAGACCAGATAGAAGCCGGCGTTGGCCGGCAGGGTAATCTTGAACGGAACCACCAGCCGACCTTTGGCGATATCGGCCTCGACATAGGAGGTTCGGCCGATGGCAACGCCGATCCCGTCGATCGCGGCCTGCACGGTCATCAAAGTGAGGTCGAAGGTCAGTCCGGGCTGGGTCGAGAGGTTGGCCGGCAGGCCGGCGGCGGTCAGCCACAGCCGCCAATCGTCGCTGGCCGCGGCGCTGGTGTGAAGCAGCACGTGATTGGCCAGGTCCTCAGGGCGTCGAAGCGGCCTTGGGCCCGTGAGCAGCGCCGGACTGCAGACCGGAAATAACTGGTCGGCGGTCAGCCAGTCGGCGCGCACCCCCGGCCATTGCCCGCGGCCGTAGCGGATGGCGGCATCGACGTCGTCGCGCTGGAAGTCGACCAGGCTGGTCGAGGTGGTGATGCGCACATCGATGCCGGGATGGGCTTCCTGAAATGCGGAAAGCCTTGGCAGCAGCCATTTTGCGGCCAGCGAGGCCAGCGTACTGATCGTCAGCACGTGATCGTTTTCCTTGCGCAACAGCCGCTCAGTGGCGTGCCGCAGATCGTTGAACGCGGCACGGATGCCGGGAAGATAATCCCGGGCCTCCGGCGTCAGCGCCAAAGCGCGGTTCTTCCGGACGAACAGGCGAATCCCCAGTTCCTCCTCCAGCCGCCGGATCTGATGGCTGATTGCGGTCTGGGTGACGTTCAGTTCGGACGCGGCGACGGTAAAGCTCAGATGCCGGGCCGCGGCCTCGAACGCGCGCAATCCATTCAACGACGGCAGTCGGGCGGTCATCTTCCGGATCTTCCTCTAATGCATGAGTTTATATCATCCGAAGCGGTACAAAGTGTCGTTTGCTGGAATCCCGGATAACACCGATATTGTAGCCCAGAAAGTAGCTTTAGGAGATGAACATGTCCACTTGTTCGCAGCAAACGATGATAAATCATCATGAATCAGGGCTTTTCTCCCAGCTCAGCGAAACGCTGCATGTCTGGGGCGAACGCCGGCGCCAGCGGTTTGAACTGGCGCGGTGGAGCGATCGTGACCTGCATGACGTCGGATTGTCGTGGAGCGACATCGCTCGCGAGGCCGAAAAGCCGTTTTGGCGGGCGTAGACGCGCAGCCAGGGCTGGCGCCGCCTCTTGAGGGGGACGCCAGCCCAAAACGTCTTTTCGAAATTGTCTTTCGAAACCAAAGGAAGCCTGCGATGACCGCGCTTCGCCTCGACGATCTCCGGCAACATCAGGACATTCTGCGGCTGCGTAGCGGCGAGGTCCTGGCGGTACGCTTCGTCGAGCCGCGTGATGCGGAAGCGTTGCAGCACTATTTCCGCTCGCTCACGGTCCGCTCCCGTTACAATCGCTTCCTCGGCGCCATGAGCGAACTGCCGCCAACCGAGCTCGACCATTTCATCCATGCCGGCGAGCGCGACCGGTTCAGCGTGATCGCGGTCATGGCGATCGACGGCGTCGAGACCATCGTCGGCGAAGCCCGCTACGGGTTCGAGACCGGCACGGCAAGTTTCGAATTCGGCGTGTCGATCGACGACCGCTGGCAGGGCCATGGCGTCGGTACGGCGCTGCTGCGAAATCTGGAATGCCGCGCTGCCGCGTTCGGTGCCGTGCGGCTATTCGGCGATACCTTGCGCTCCAACGACGTCATGATCGGCCTGGCGCGCAAGCTGGACTTCAGCTTTGCGCCGAGCCCCGGCGACTGGAAGCTGGTGCGCTTCGAAAAACACATTGGCCTCGCCCCGCAGGAGATTCCCTGTGCGAGCTGGCGGATTGCGGCCGAGAGCGCGGCGCTGAGCGCGGCTGCGGCAAACTGAGCAAGCGTCGCTCGCCCGCCCTAATTGCCCTTGAACACGGCCTTGCGCTTTTCGATGAACGCTTGCACCGCCTCGCGATGATCGGCGGTCATCGTGGTGCGGATCAGCCGTTCGGCCTCGTGATCGCGCGCGGTGGCAAAATCAAACAGCAGCGCTTCGTCGAGATTGTCCTTCATGTAACGTAACGCGATCGTCGGGCCCTCGGCCATCGACCTCGCCAGCGCAAAAGCCTCGTCCTGCAGTTTGGCATCCGGTACCACGCGGTTGACGAGACCGATCGCGGCGCATCTCGTGGCATCGACCTTGTCGGAGGTAAACATCAATTCGCGCGCCCGCGCCGTCCCGACCAGCCGTGTCAGCAGCCACGCGATGCCATAGTCGCCGCTGAGCCCGACCTTCAGATAGCCGGTGGAAACGAAGGCTGATTCGGCGGCGATCCGGATGTCGCAGGCCATCGCGATCGCCAATCCGGCGCCGGCCGCGGGGCCGGGCAACGCCGCGATTGTCGGCTTGCGGACCGAGACCAGCGCGCCCGTCAGCAGCCGTTGGCGCTCCTGCAGGTCGGCGACCTTCTCCTCATGGGACATGTCCAGCTTCTTCTGGTCGCGGTGGGCGCCCATGCCCTTGACGTTGCCGCCGGCGCAGAAGGCGGTGCCGGCGCCGGTGATCAAGAGCGCGCCGACATCGGGGTTCTCGCCGCAGGTCCTGATCATGGTCCGCAACGCCGGCGTCAGCGTATCGGACAGGGCATTGCGTACTTCCGGCCGGTTGAGCGTGATGACCGCGACGCGGTCGCGGATCACGCAGAGCAGTTCGCTGGTGCCGGTGTCGATGATGGTTTCGGTAGACGTCATGTTGGAATCCCCCGCCTGTTTTTTGTTTTGTCCGTCATTCCGGGATGGTGCGTTAGCACCAGACCCGGAATCTCGAGATTCCGGGCTCGCACTTCGTGCGCCCCGGAATGACGGCAATTTAGTTCATAACGGCCTCAAAACTTCTCCACCCAGGGCCGCAATTCCAGCTCCCAGGTCCAGGCGCTGCGTGGTTGTTGCAACACGTTCCAGTAACCCAGCGCAATGGCATCGGGATCGAGCATCGAATCCGGCCGCTCGGCGGGCTCGACGCGCGCTGAGCTGCGAATCCCGCCATCGATGACGAAATGCGCGACGTGAATCCCCTGCGGCGATAATTCGCGCGCCATGCTCTGCGCCAGGCCGCGCAGCGCGAATTTGCCCATCGCGAAGGGGGCGGATTGCGGATAGCCCTTGACGCTGGCGGACGCGCCGGTGAACAGGATCGCGCCGTGTCTGTTGGGCAGCATCCGCTTCACCGCCTGCTGGGCCACCAGAAAGCCGCCGAACGCACTCACCGCGATCGCCTGCGCCACATCGGCGGGCACCAGATCGACGAAATTGCCGCGCGCCCGCGCGCTCGCGTTGTAGACGACCACGTCGGGCACCCCGATCTCGCGCTCGACCAGGCCAAACAGACGCTCGACCTCGCCGGGATCGGTGGCATCGCAGGCATAGGCGCGCGCGCCGGTCTCGGCGCAGAGTGCGCCGAGCTTTTCGGTGCGGCGTGCCGCCAGCGCGACGCCGATGCCTTCGCGGGCCAACAATCGCGCCAGCGAGGCGCTGAGGCCCTCGCCAGCACCGACAATCAGGGCTTTGTTGTATTTTGGCGCTTCCATGAGATGTTTCCTTTGGGAGGTTTCCTTGGTCTGCCCGGAACTGACCTTAGCCTTGAGGTGGTCCCTGGGAGGTGGTTGCTGGGAGGCGAGTTTGCAATGAAAATTTTGTCGGGGCTCAACCGGGTGGGGCGACAGTCCGGCGTCCGGTGTGCGATAGTTGCCAACAAAGAGATGAGGAAACGAACAAGAGAATTCAATGCAGCCGCTCAAGCATGATCGCATTGCAGATTTAGCCGACCAGCCGGGATTGCTCGCGCCGGACACGTCGGGGATGAACTTCTACCGCGCCGATCCGGCGCTGACCGATCTGCTGCGCATCCATCTGCCCGACGCGCTGTTTCGCCATATCGAGCCGCATCTCGACCGGCTGGGCGCGCTCGCCGGCGGTCATCTCGACGAATGCGCCCGGCTGGCTGACCGGCATGTGCCGGTGCTGCATCAGCGCGACCGCTTCGGTCGCGACGCCCAGTGGATCGAATACCATCCGGCCTATCGCGAGCTGGAGCGCCATGCCTTCGGCGAGTTCGGCATTCATGCGATGTCGCTGCGCAAGGGGATTATGGGTTGGCCGGAAAAATATCCCGTGGTGGCCAAGCATGCCTTTACGTTCCTGTTCAACCAGGCCGAGTTCGGGCTCGGTTGCCCGATCAATGTCACAGACGGCTGCGCCAAGCTGCTGGCGAATTTCGGCGACGAGGCGCTCAAGGCCAGATATCTCGACGGCCTCACCCAAACCGACATGGCCAGGCTGACCCAGGGCGGCCAGTTCATGACCGAGAAGGAAGGTGGCTCCGACGTCGGCAAGCTCACCACCCTAGCGGTACCGGAAGGGGATCATTGGCGGCTCTCGGGCGAGAAATGGTTCTGCTCCAATGCGGACGCCGAGGTGGTGATGCTGCTGGCGCGGCCGCAGGGCGCGGTCGGCGGCACCCGCGGCGTCGGGCTGTTTCTGATGCCGCGCAAGCTCGACGACGGCTCGCCCAACCACTACCGGATCGTCAGGCTCAAGGACAAGCTCGGCACCCGCTCGATGGCGTCGGGCGAGATCAAGCTGGAGGGCGCGATCGCCTATGCCGTCGGCAGGCTCGATCGCGGCTTCGTGCAGATGGCCGAGATGGTCAATTCATCGCGGTTGTCCAACGGCGTCAAATCCACCGCGCTGATGCGGCGCGCGCATCATGACGCGATGACGGTGGCGCGAAATCGCGTGGTATTCGGGAGCCGCATCCTCGATCTGCCGCTGGCGCGCCGGCAGTTGATGAAGATCATGCTGGCCACCGAGCAGGCGCTGTCGATGAGTTTTCTCACCGCGGACGCGCTCGACCGCGCCGAGGCCGGCAGCCAGGACGCCGCGGCGCTGCTGCGTATTCTGACCCCGACCTTGAAATACCGCGCCACGCGCGACGCGCGCAAGGTCTGCGGCGATGCGCTGGAGATGCGCGGCGGCATTGGCTACATCGAGGAATTCGCCACCGCGCGGCTGCTGCGTGACGCCCATCTCGGCTCGATCTGGGAAGGCACCGGCAACATCGTCGCGCTCGACGCCTTGAAGCGCGCGGTCGGCCGTCATGGCGCCGATGCCGCATTGGCCGCAGACCTGCATGCAAGGCTCGACGACAGCGCCGGCGTGCCGCAGGTCTGGCGCGATCGCCTGCGCGAGTTCACCGATCGCGCCGTCGGCTTCGCCCGCGAGGTGGCCGGGCGCACCGACCACGAAGCCGAGGCCCGGCGCGCCACCAGTCTGCTGTATCATGTCGCCAGCGCGGTGGCGCTGGCGTGGGAAGCCGGGCGCATCCACGAGATGCGTGGCGATGCCCGCCGGCTATTGCTGTCGCGGATGGTGATCGATCACCGGGTGCAACTGAGCGATCCATTCCGGCTCACGGAAAATGCGCCCCAGCGCGCGATGACCGAACACCTGCTCGGCGAGCGCCCGGTCGGCATGGCCGAGGTTGGCGAATTGCTCGTCGCGGCATAGGCTCAACGCCGCGACAGATCCTGATTTCAAGAACAAGACAAAACAAGGGGAGGATTCGATGAAGGCCGCCGTCCTGCATGAAGTCAACCAGCCGCTCGTGATCGAGGACGTCAGCCTGCAGAAACCCGGACCGCGCGAGGTTCTGATTCGCACCAGTGTCGCCGGGCTCTGCCATTCCGATTTGCATTTCATGGAAGGGCTCTATCCGCATCCGCTGCCGGCGGTGCTCGGTCACGAGTCCGCGGGTGTGGTCGAACAGGTCGGCTCCGACGTAACCTATGTGAAGCCGGGCGATCATGTCGTGACATGCCTGTCGGTGTTTTGCGGGACCTGCGACAATTGTTCGACCGGGCGGCCGGTGCTGTGCACCGATACGACCGTCAAGATGTTGCCGGGCGTATCCAACCGGCTGTCCTGGGCGCGATCGGAAAAACTGAACCAGTTCCTCAATCTGTCGTCATTCGCCGAGCAGATGCTGGTGCATGAGAACGCCATCGTGAAAATCCGCAAGGACATGCCGCTCGATCTGGCGGCGCTGATCGGTTGCGGCGTCATCACCGGCTACGGCGCGGTGGTCAACACCGCCAAGGTAGCTCCCGGCGAGACCGTTGTCGTGATCGGCTGCGGCGGGGTCGGCATGGCCGCGATCAACGGCGCCCAGATCGCGGGCGCCGGCCGCGTGATCGCGGTCGATACCAACCCGGCCAAACTTCAACTGGCCACCAAGCTTGGGGCGACCGACATCGTCGATCCCGCGAATGGCGATGTCGTCAAGCAGGTGCGCGATCTCACCAATGGCGGGGTGCATCATTCGTTCGAGGTGCTCGGACGCAAGGAGACCGCGGAGCAGGCATTCGCGATGCTGGCGGCCGGCGGCACCGCGACCATCGTCGGGATGATCCCGTTCGGCCAGAAGATCGAACTGCATGGCTTCGATTTCCTGCGCGAACGAAAAATTCAGGGTTCATCGATGGGATCGAACCATTTCCGTGTCGACATGCCGCGATTGGTCGAATTCTACATGCGTGGCAAACTGCATCTCGAGGACTGGATCTCCGCCAGGCTGAAGCTGTCGGAGATCAACGAGGGTTTTGCCGCGATGAAGGCCGGCAAGACCGTGCGCAGCGTGATCATGTTTGACGCGTAGGGTTATGTCGTCCCGGCGTTCGCCGGGACGACATAAGCCTAATCGTCAAACTCCGGTGGTGGAACGAAGCCGCCGAATTCGCGCTCGATCAGTTCGGCGAGTTTCAACGGCGTGCGATCTTCCAGCATCGGGCCGACGATCTGAACGCCGACCGGCAGGCCATCGGGCGCAAAGCCGATCGGTATCGCGGTTGCCGGCAGGCCGGGCAGGCTGGCGATGCCGGGCCAGGCCATTTGATCGGGATAGACATAGTCCTTGCCGTCGATGTTGATGCGGCGCGTTTCCTGTTCCGCCGAGTGATCATGCGGGTAGGCCGGCGTCGGCATCACCGGGCAGATCACCGCGTCGAAGCTTCCAAACAATTCACGCCATTGCGCCTTCAACTGCGCACGGCCGCGATCGGCGATCACCCAGTCGCGATGGCTGAGTGCGATGCCGCGCAGGCGCTCCGCCGCAAGGCTGATATCCTCGTCCGGGAGCTGTGCCGCCGCGGCCTTCGCGCCAGCATAGATGTCCGGCGCGAACGCTGCGGCGAGAAGGGACATCAGAATCCGCATGTAAAGCCGTGATGAGATGCCGAAGTTCGGAAGCAGCGGACTCTCGCGCTCCACCTTGACGCCGGCCTTGCCGAGGTTTGCGGCCAGCGTGTCGATCGCCGCGCGCACCGCCGCATTGGTCGGCATCACCGGGTGGCTGTCGATCAGCAGCACGCGGAAATCCTTCAATTCGCCGTGCCGTGGCGGCGGCAGCGCCAGTCTGTAGGCCGTGCCAGTTTCCAGCGGGTCCGGTCCCGCGATCACATCGAGCAGCAGCGAAAGGTCCGCGGCCGAGCGCGCCATCGGCCCGATCACCGCGAGGTCGCGGTCGGACGGCAGCGGCGGAAACGGCGGTGGCAAGTGGCCGCGGGACGGCGCCAGCGCGAAGGTCGGCTTGTGCGCATAGATGCCGCAGTGAAACGCCGGCACCCGCAGCGAACCGGCCAAATCAGAACCGAGCGAAAGCGCGCCATAACCGGCCGCGAGCGCCGCCGACGATCCGCCGGACGAGCCTCCCGGCGTGCGGCCCAGATGATACGGATTGTTGGTGGTGCCGTAGATGTCGTTGTAGCTCTGCCAGTCGCCGAGCCCGAGCGGTACGTTGGTCTTGCCGAGCAGGACCGCGCCGGCGGCCTTGATGCGCGAAATCGCCAGCGCGTCTTGCGGCGGGATAAAATCCTTCTGCGCCGGAAAGCCCCATGTCGTGGGCAGCCCGGCGACATTGTAGGATTCCTTCACCGTCATGGGAATGCCGAGCAGCGGCCTGGTCTCGCCGCGCGCACGGGCGGCGTCGGCGGCCTGGGCAGCCTCAAGGCCGCGCGCGAAATCGCGCACGCAAATGGCATTGATTTTGGCGTCGTGACGCTCGATACGGCCGATCGCGTCCTGCGCCAGCTCGACCGCGGACACTTTCCTGGCGGCCAGCGCCGCCGATTGCTCGACGGCGGACTTGAAGCTCCATTGCGATTTCGCCACGTCGTTCTCCCGGTCTGTTTCCCGCTGCTGCCGGAATAATGATTGGTTTAGACGACGACCGCTAGATCGCAATTGCTGGGCTGCTATCCCGGCAGCATCCGCTGCAGGATGCGGTCGCGGTAGACAAAGACGTGGACCAGCGCCGCCGCCACGTGAATGCCGATGAACACCAGCAGCGTCCATTCCGCCGCCTGATGCCAGCCATCGATCACCTTGCCCGCTGCCGCGTTGTCGGAAGACAGCATCGGCAGCGGCACGAGATAGAAAAATGACAGCGACCAGCCGCGAAACGACGCGAACAGCCAGCCGGTGACGGTGGTCGCCAATACCAGCGCGTAGAGCACCCAATGCACGGCCCCGGAGCTCAGCCGCTGCCAGGGGGCGAGCGAGTTCTCCGGTGCCACCGGATGGGCCAACCGCCAGGCGAAGCGCAGAATGATAAGCGCCAGAATGACGATCCCGAACGAGACATGGAATGTCATGGGGGCGCCCGGCTTCATGCCCCGATGAATGTCCGGCATCAGCCAGCCGATCGAATATTGCACGAGCAGGAGCGCGACCACGAGCCAGTGGAAGACCTTCGCGGTGGTCCCGTATTGCAAGCGATCGGTCATGAGGTTCCCTTCGTCGACGTCGGTAATGTTGCGTCAAACCGTGACCCGGGTGTGACGCGCCAGCGGCGCCGGTTCATCAGGGTTGCAGCACGCGCGTGGAGCTGTGCGACATCGGATTGACGGGGCCGGCTGTGTCGGTGCCGGAACTGCTTCCAGGGACCGGAAACGCGTAACCGATGATCGTTTTAACGACCCAGCGATCGGACGAGGACGTCAATCCGTAACCAACACCGAAATCCACATCGACCACGCCGAGCTTGAAATCCGTAACCAGGAACAGGCTATGTTGCTGATCGGCAAGCTTCGGAAAATCGCTGATCGGGCCAAAGTCGGCGTAATATTCGAGGCCCAAAAACAGATCGGGGCCGAGTTTTCGTGCCAGGCGCGCGGCGGGTGCAAAGTCCAGTTCGCCCAACTTTCCGAAGCCGGCATCCACGATCGGGTTGAAGATGAATTCGTAATCCGCGTTGCGGACCCCGACGATCGGCCGCACCTCCAACGCAGACCTTGTCTGCGCGAATGGCTGGGTGGGGGTGCTGAATTCCAGATTGAGGCCGTAGAAGAAATCGCGCTGGTCGGCGTGAGGTGACACGAACAGGGTCCGCACCTTGAAGGCGTCGGAGAGAAATTGCTGGTTTTGAACCGCGAAAGGCAGATAGAGCCCCAATTCCCACCAGTCGGTCATGCCATAGGCAAATTCCGGTGTCCCATTGAGGCTGTGATTGGAGACGAGGCCCCCCGGAAACGGCGGCGTCGTGACACCCGTCGCGACGTAGTTGAGGTGCTGCTCGATCGTGAACTGGCCGGGTGCCGCGATGCCTGCGTTGTAAACCTGGATTTCGTCGATAGCCTTTGCCGGTTGCGCCGGCACGATCCAGAAGATTGCGCCGATCAGCAGGCAGCGGTTGTATCGGGAATGTCTGAAGCCACGTTTGATCATCGCAACATCCGGTGCCTACGCCGCCCCGATCAGAATGCCTACCGCGAGAACGATGACACCACCAAGAACAATCTGGAACACCGCCTGCAGGAACGGCGTGTCCATATATCGTGCGCGAATATAGGCGATGGCCCACAGCTCGAAGAACACCACGACGCCTGCGATCGTGGTCGCGATCCAGAAGGCGTTGGCCCATGAATCCGGAACCAGATAGGGCATCGAGTGGCCGAGGCCGCCAAGCGCGGTCATCACGCCGCTGGCCGCGCCGCGCAGCCAGGGCGAACCACGTCCGGTCAACGATCCGTCGTCCGACAACGCCTCCGCAAAGCCCATGCTGATGCCGGCGCCGAGCGAGGCGGCGAGGCCAACCAGAAATGTCTGCCAGTTCTGATGCGTCGCAAAGGCCGCGGCGAACAGCGGGGCCAGCGTCGACACCGATCCGTCCATCAACCCGGCCAAACCCGGTTGCACGTATTGCAGGACGAAAACCCGCCGGCGGGTTTTGTCTTCTTCCGCGCGCACATCCGGCGACAGGATCTGGTCGGTCAGCTTGGCCGCGACCTTCTCGTGGCCTTTTTCGGCTTCCGCGAGATCGCCGAGTAACCGGCGGACGCCGACATCCTGCGCCTGTTCGGCGGCCTTGATGTAGAACCGCTCGGCTTCGAATTCCATCGTCCCGACTTCCTTGCGGATGGTGTCGAGCGACAGATTCTTGGTCAGCCAGATCGGACGGCGGCGTAAAAATCCCCTGACATTATCGCGACGGATCGGCGGCAGATTTTTGCCGAAGCGCTGCTCGTATAGTTCCAGCAGCATGTGGCGATGGCCTTTTTCCTCCTCGGCCATCTCCTCGAATATCTTGGCCGATTCCGGATAGCGCTCCGCCAGGTCTTCCGCGAAGGTCATGTAGATGCGGCTGTCCTCTTCCTCCGCGGAGATCGCAACCGCCAGCACTTCCCGCTCGGTCAAATCAGCGAAATTCTTCACAGCCGCAGCCTTTTTGGTAATTTAGAATTATTCTAAATCGTTATAGGCGGGCGTCGCCGCAAGGTCAATCGTTCAGCCGCGCGCCCTGGGGGCGTTTCTGTTCTCGCGATCTGGAACTGATGCGGTTGGTGTCCGTTCGAGTTGCTGGATCCACCGGGGAGTTCTCATGGACAAGGTCAAATACCGTTTGAACGATCCCCGGCTCGCGCCGCGTCGAACCAGGCTTGAGATTCCCGGATGGGCTGGCCAGCGCGAACCTCGCGCGGACGGATCACGCGAGCAGGTCTGGCATTGCGTTCCGTTTTCGGAAGGTGCGCAGTACGGAATCGAACTGTTTTATCCTTACGACAATGAACTCCACGTCAGCACCAAGGATGGCCGTTTGGTACTGGAAGGAGATTGGGGCCCGGCGCCCGACGGCGACCTGCAGTGGCCGCCGTTTCGAAATTTCGGCGACAGTTTCTATACCTATCAGATATTGCTGGATATCAAGGTCGAAAAGGGCATGGCGATCAGGACCGAACCGCATCCGCGGTTCTATACCGACCGCACCGATACCGTGCCGATCGCGGTTCCGGCCCTGGTGCGCAACTGGTGGCCGATGATGTTTTTTACGGTATTCAAGGCGCCGGCCGAAGGCCGAACCCACATCTTCAGACCCAACGAACCGTTCGCGCAGATCATCGTCCTTCCCGAGGAAGCCCCTTTCGAACTGGAGAAGATGAGCGAGGAGGAATCCGCCGAGCGCGAGCTTCAGGCGCGGCGCATCTATAGCAGCCGGCCGACGCTGTCGGCCGGCACCGAATGGACCTCGTCAACCGACACCGTGTTTGACGGCATGTATCGGCATCTCCATCGCGCGGCAAAAGAGAAAACTCGCCAAGGGTAGCTAAGCGTAGCCAAGGGTAGCCAGTACAAACAAGGGTAATCAGCACAAAAGGCAGCGCCGGAGGCGCTGCCTTTTGTCGTCAGTCAAACGCGATGCGAATGGTCGCGGTGTTCAGTAGTGATCGTGATGATGGTGGTGGTGATGATGATGGCGATGACGGCGAGGCACTACGATATACCGGCGCATGGCATGATGATGGTGGTGATGATGGTGATATTGCGCGAGCTGGATATTTTCATTCGCCGAGGAGGCCGGTCCTGATTCATCAACCGCCTGCAGCAGCGCCACAGCATTCGGAATCGGCTCAAGCAGGTCCGCGAAGGAATTTGCCCTCAAAACGTCCGTCGGAGCCGGACCTGGAGCCGGCGCGGCCTCAGCGGCGTTGAATGCTCCGAGCGCCGCCATCGCTCCCAAAAGTCCAGCGATCTTTTTTCCCATGGTCTCCTCCAATCCGTATCGCCGGGCGCATTGCCGGCAGTCTGCAACGCAGCCGTCAAGCAATGGTTCCTTCGTCCAGCCCGCCTCATCTCGTGCCGGTGAGCTATAGGCCCGGGCGCGCTGCGGCCTGCTTCAGAAACTGCAGCAGCAGCCGGCTTACCTCGGCGGGCTGTTCCTGCTGCACCCAATGGCCGGCCCCGTCGACCAGGTGACAGCCGAGCATGCGTGTGCAGGCGGTGGTCCGCATGGTCTCGAACACGCCGGGGCGCTGATAGGTGCCCCAGTCCTGCCTGCCCGAGATGAAGCAGGAAGGCACGTCGATGCTGCGCCCGGAAAAGGTCTCGAGCTCGGCGGTGAATGCGCCCGAGGTGCCGCAGCGATACCATTGCAGGCCGCCCTGGAATCCGGTGCGCGCATATTCGGCGCTGTAGAAGGCGAGTTCGTGGTCGGGCAGCCATTTATTGGCAGCGATGGCGTCCACGGAGGGCATTTCCGCAGCGACGGTCTGCGCCATGGTGCTGGCGAGATCCATCACATAATAGGTCGGCAGTTTTGCCAGCTCATGCGCGGTCCAGCCCTGCAGCGGATACGGCGTGTTGTCTTTCCAGTCCGCGCTCTTGTGATGATAGTAGGCGCGCAGGAAATCATGCACGCCCTGTGGCGCGCGGTGCATGTCCGCGTTGGCCTCGCGGGTCGAGTAGTACCATTGATAATGCTTGCGCGGGCGCGGCAGCGCCGCCAGTTCGCGGTGCACGGGATCTTCCGGCTTGCGCGTCGCGGGCTTGTCGGCGAAGTCGAACGGCAATGGTGGCGGGCCCGCGAACGGTGCACTCATCAGCGCCACCGATCGAAACACGTCCGGGCGCACCAGCGCGCACCATGCGGCGACCGAACTGCCGAAATCATGTCCGACCACGGCGGCGACCGAGCGATAGCCGAACGCGGAGACGAGGCCCAGCGCATCGCGCACCAGATTGAGCAGCCGGAACGATGCGAGGTCGCCGTCGTAATTCGCGTCCCAGCCGGTGGTGCGGCCGTAGCCGCGCTGATCCGGCGCGATGACGTGATAGCCGGCCTCCGCCAGATCAGGCATCACCTTGCGCCAGCTGAAGCTTAGTTCGGGAAAGCCGTGCAGCAGCAGCACGCAGGGCCGGCCGCGCGTCTCGAAGCCTGCTTCCAGCACATGCATGCGCAGGCCGTTGATGCCGTCGACGAAGCGCGAGCGGATGCCCGGTGGCAGCGGGATGTCGGGGAGGGTCTCTATCATGTTAGTTTCCTGCATCGTCAACGCGTATGTCGCGTGCCTTGACAGTACGCCGGCTGTTACTGAATGCTACTTTGGCTTGGATCTGCGACAATCCGCAAGATGAGTAATGTTGAGACATTGGAAACTCATGATGGGCGAATGATGGACAAGTTCTTCACAGGATGCTGGCGAATCTATTATCGCCCCTGCGTGGCCGTCATCGTCGCAGGTTTGTTTCTTGCGTCGTTCGTTCACGCGGCGGAGATGGAGGCTCTAACTGAAAAATTGCCGCGCGCCTATCTCGGCGAGTTCTCATGGGACGGCGACAAGACCGTACAAAACGTCGTGGTCACATTTGAGTCGGTGCGAGCTCTGAACGACAAAAATGCGGAAGCGATCGGATGCGGTGCATACGAGGTCAATCGTCAGGTTACGAAGATAAGAGTCCGAATGTTTGTAAAGTTATCTAATTTGCAGATCGAAATCCTAGAGCTGTCGCCTGAGGGTAGCCCTTCTTTCGAGACAGACGGTAGCCATCGGGGATATCTATCGGAAGACCTTCAACGTATCGACGCCCAATGGACGACACGCGCCTCCGGACAGCAGGGGCAGCTGCACCTACGCGCAGCGTCGTCCGCCGTTTGCGGCCCGGCGGCTTCGCTTTAGCGAGGCAGCTAGCAGGGACGACGACAAATATTGTTGCGGACCCTACAGCCGCTCCACGATTGTCACATTGGCCATGCCGCCGCCTTCGCACATGGTTTGCAGGCCGTAACGCTTGTTGCGCTGCTTGAGGGCGTTGACCAGCGTGGTCATCAGTTTGGTGCCGGAGCCACCGAGCGGATGGCCGAGCGCGATGGCGCCGCCATTGACGTTGAGCTTCGCAGGATCCGCGCCGGTGGTTTTCAGCCATGCCGTCGGCACGGAGGCGAAGGCCTCGTTGACCTCATACAGGTCGATGTCGTCGATCGACATGCCGGCCTTTTTCAGCGCGCGCTCGGTGGCGTGCAGCGGCGCGTCCAGCATGATGACGGGATCGCCGCCGACCATGGTCATGTGGTGGACCCGCGCCATCGGTTGGATGCCGAGCGATTTCAAGCCCTTTTCGTTGACCACCATCACGCCGGAGGCGCCGTCGCAAATCTGGCTGGCACTGGCGGCGGTCAGCTTGCCGTTCTCGGCGATCAGTTTGACGCCTTTGATCCCGTCAAGGCTGACGTCGAAGCGGATGCCCTCGTCGATGGCATGGGTGTCGGTCGAGCCATCGGCGCGGGTGATCTGCAGCGGAATGATCTCGTCCTTGAACTTGCCGGCCTGGGTTGCCGCGATCGCGCGCTGGTGGCTTTCATAGGCGTAATGGTCGAGATCGTCTTTGGAGAGGCCGTATTTCTCCGCCATCATTTCCGCGCCGGTGAACTGGCTGAACTGGATATGGGGATAGCGCTTCTCGATGTTCGGGCTCTTGTAGTGGCCGAAGCCGTTTTTGGCCGGCAGCGAGGAGGTAAGGCCCATCGGTACCCGCGTCATCGCCTCGACGCCGGCGGCGATCACGATATCCATGGTTCCGGACATCACCGCCTGTGCCGCGAAATGCAGCGCCTGCTGCGACGAACCGCATTGACGGTCGACCGAGGTGCCGGGCACGCTTTCCGGCAGCCTGGATGCCATGATGGCGTTGCGCGCGATATTGTTGGACTGTTCGCCGGCCTGCATCACGCAGCCCATGATCACGTCTTCGATCTGGTCGGGGGCGGCACCGGAACGCTCGACCAGCGAATCCAGCACGGCGGCCGCGAGATCCGCCGGATGCCAGCCCGCGAGGCGACCTCCCTTGCGGCCGCCGGCGGTGCGTGCGGCAGCGACGATATAGGCCTCGGCCATCTGCGTTCTCCCTGATTGTTATGGGTCGGTTTGTTTGAAGGATGGGCCGGATTTAAGGGACGCCGAGGGATTTAGTCAATCAATCAATTAACTCTTGAGTGCGGCGGTATCATCGGGTTATCTGCAGGCCTGTTCTCCGGCAGACGGGTCATCTGGGTAGTTCATGGGATCACAGTTGAATACCGGCATACCGATCAGGCTTCCGCTCACGAAAAACACCACCGCCGAGAAGCTGCTCGTCGCGGCGAGCGAGTTGATGATCGAGCGCTCCGCGGTCGAGGTCTCCTTGAGCGACATCGCCCAGAAGTCCGGCGTCAATGCCGCCCTGGTGAAATATCATTTTGGCAACAAGGACGGCCTGCTGCTGGCGTTATTGGCGCGCGATGCCGCGACCGAAATGGCGCAGCTCGAATATCTGCTGGCGCAACCGATCACGCCGACCGCGAAACTGCGGCTGCATATTGCGGGCATCATCCGGGCCTATCACCAGTTCCCCTATATGAACCGGCTGATCCACTATCTGCTGCATGAAAGCAACGCGGACGCCGCCGACGAAGTCTCGAAGTTCATTGTCGCGCCGCTACTCGACTTTCATCGCCGGCTGCTGGCGGAAGGCATCAAGGCCGGCGAATTCCGCAACATCGATCCGGTGCTGTTCTACACCAGCCTGATCGGCGCCTGCGATCATCTGTTTTTCGGACGGCACGCGATGTCGCGCGCCACCGGCGTCGGGCCGGTCACCGACGAAGTCTGCCGTCAATACATCGGGCATATGGAAGCGCTGATCTGCGGCGGCATGCTGACGACGAACACGGAGACGGCGATCCTCACTTCCGGGTGACGATCGCTTTGTTTCAAGACAACAAGAATACCAACAAAACCAGAGGAAGCGCCCAAGGAGTTTTACCCATGCAGTTGAAAGATGTTGCCGTTCTCATCACCGGCGGAGGTTCCGGTCTCGGCGCCGCCACCGCGCGCGCCATGGCCGCCAAGGGCGCCAGGATCGCGGTGCTCGATCAGAGCAGGGAGAATGCCGAGAAGGTCGCGGCCGAGGTGAAGGGCGTCGCTGTTGTGGCCGACGTCACCGACGAGGACGGGGTCAAGGCGGCGATTGCGAAAGCGGAAGCCGCCCACGGCATCGCGCGCGTGCTGATGAATTGCGCCGGGATCGGCGGCTCGCAGCGCATTGTCGGCAAGGACGGCGTCTATCCGCTGGCCAAGTTCGCCCGCATC
>NZ_JBEKCZ010000082.1:0-20838 GCF_050014615.1 Bradyrhizobium sp.
ACCACCGAGATGTTCCTGCAGATCGCGCAACGGCTGACAGGCCGTGGCGAGACCAAAAAGCCGCGGGGTTCGTTCCTGTCGCCCCTGCTCGAGAAGCTGCGGGCGAAGTAACCCGCATGGAGTACTGTCGTGTTTGGTAAGCGTAGCGGAGAAAACGAATCCCGGGCGAGCAAGCCCGCGGCCGGCGCGCTGGAACCTGCTTCCGGCGCGGCGCCGGCCGTTTCGCGCAGCGCGCCGCCGCCGACCGTTTCCTCTCCCCCGCTCTCGCCGGCGAAGGCGCCCGCGCCCGTCGCGGAAGCGCGGCGGTCGGACACCTATTACCAGGTCAAGGCGACCATCTTCGGCGCCCTGATCGAGGCGATCGACCTCGCCCAGCTCGCCAAGCTCGACGGCGAGTCGGCGCGCGAGGAAATCCGCGATATCGTCAACGAGATCATCGCGATCAAGAACATCGTGATGTCGATCGCCGAGCAGGAAGAGCTGCTCGACGACATCTGCAACGACGTTCTCGGATACGGCCCGCTGGAGCCGCTATTGTCGCGCGACGACATCTCCGACATCATGGTCAACGGCGCCGGCACGGTGTTCATCGAAGTCTCCGGCCGCATCCAGCGCACCGGCATCCGCTTCCGCGACAATCAGCAATTGCTGAATATCTGCCAGCGCATCGTCAGCCAGGTCGGCCGGCGCGTCGATGAATCCTCGCCGATCTGCGACGCCCGCCTCGCCGACGGCTCACGCGTCAACGCCATCGTTCCGCCGCTGGCACTCGACGGCCCCGCATTGACGATCCGCAAATTCAAAAAGGACAAGCTGACGCTGGATCAGCTGGTCAAATTCGGCGCGATCTCGCCGGAAGGCGCGACCATCCTGCAGATTGTCGGGCGTTGCCGAGCCAATGTGCTGATTTCAGGCGGTACCGGTTCCGGCAAGACGACGCTGCTCAACTGTCTGACCAATTATATCGACGACGAAGAGCGCATCATCACCTGCGAAGACGCCGCTGAGCTTCAACTGCAGCAGCCGCATGTGGTGCGGCTGGAGACCCGCCCGCCCAACATCGAGGGCGAGGGCCAGATCACCATGCGCGAGCTGGTCCGGAACTGCCTGCGTATGCGGCCGGAACGCATCATCGTCGGCGAAGTCCGCGGACCGGAAGCGTTCGATCTTCTGCAAGCCATGAATACCGGTCACGACGGATCGATGGGAACGCTGCACGCCAACAATCCCCGCGAAGCCCTGTCGCGCTGCGAATCGATGATCACGATGGGCGGATTCTCGCTGCCGTCGCGGACCATTCGCGAGATGATCTGTGCCTCGATCGACGTCATCATCCAGGCCGCCCGGCTGCGCGACGGCTCCCGGCGCATCACCCACATCACCGAGGTGATGGGCATGGAGGGCGACACCATCATCACCCAGGATCTGTTCCTGTATGACATGGTCGGCGAGGACGCCAATGGCAACATTATCGGCCGCCACCGCTCAACCGGCATCGGACGGCCACGCTTCTGGGATCGCGCACGATATTACGGTGAAGAGAAGCGGCTTGCCGCCGCCCTCGACGCCGCCGAAGTCATCGTGGAGGCCTGAGGGACCACGCCATGAAAATGCAAGCACTCGCACTGGCCTTTCTCGCCTCCGCCGCCATCGGCGGCCTGGCGTGGGTCTTTATTTATCCCATGCTGTCGGGGCAGAAGAAGGCCGAGCATCGCCGCGCGACCATCGCCAAGCCGGAACCGGCGGCGCGTCAGGCCGATAAGAGCCAGCGCTCGCGCCGCGAACAGGTCGAAGGATCGCTGAAGGAAGTCGAAGCGCGCCGCCAGAAGGACAAGAAGATCTCGCTGGCCACCCGTCTCACACAAGCTGGCGTGAGCTGGTCGCCTCAGAATTTCATGATCGCCTCCGGGGTTATGGCAACCGTTTGTTTTGCGATGGCGATGCTGCTCGGGGGCGGTCCGCTCGCGGCCATCGGTCTGTCGTTCGCTGCCGGCTTCGGCCTGCCACGCTGGACGCTCAGCTTTCTCAAGAAGCGGCGGGAAAAGAATTTCCTTCGCGCGTTGCCGGATGCCGTCGACGTGATCGTTCGCGGCATCAAGGCCGGCCTGCCGCTGTTTGAATCCATCAAGGTGGTCGCAGCCGATGCGCCGGAACCGCTCAGGGGCGAATTCCTGGCCATCATCGAAACCCAGGCAATCGGCATGCCGCTCGGCGAAGCCTGCACTCGTCTGTTTGAACGGATGCCGGTTCCGGAGGCGAACTTCTTCGGGATCGTGATCGCGATCCAGCAGAAGTCCGGCGGCAATCTCTCTGAGGCTTTGGGCAATCTGTCCAAGGTGCTGCGCGAGCGCAAGAAAATGGCTGAGAAGATTCAGGCCATGTCGATGGAAGCCAAGGCTTCCGCGGGCATCATCGGCTCGTTGCCGCCCATCGTCATGCTGCTCGTCTACATCACGACCCCCGATTACATCTCGTTGCTATGGACCCACCCGACCGGTCAATTGATGCTGGTCGGCTGCGTGATCTGGATGTCCATGGGCATCCTGGTGATGAAGAAAATGATCAACTTTGACTTCTGACGGTGCAGCATGATTGGGTTTCTGGTCGAAAAGCTCCACGACGCGCGGTTCATGACCATGCTGCTCGCGGCGATTGCCGTGAGCGCCACGGCGTATACGCTGATCATGCCTTTGTTTGTGGGCGAAGGACTGGCGAAACGCATGAAGGCGGTCGCCAACGAACGCGAGCGGATCCGGGCGCGGGAGCGCGACCGTCTTACCAAGACCGAGAAGGTGTCGCTGCGTCAGACGCCGAAGCAGCTGGTCTCCAGGGTAGTGGAAGACTTCAATCTCGGAAAATGGCTGGCGCAGGAAGCCGCGCGCGACAAGCTCACCATGGCCGGCTACCGCGGCCAGGCGCCCTACATCACGTTCCTGTTCTTCCGGCTGGTGACGCCTGTCCTGCTGTTCATAGCGGCGGTGCTGTATGTCTTCGTGATCTCGCATATGGAGAAGTCGCTGACGATAAAGATCGGCATGTGCCTCGTCGCGGCGTATTTCGGTTTGCAGGCGCCGATGCTGTTCCTGAGGAATGCGATTTCAAAGCGCCAGCTCTCGATCAGACGGGCATTCCCCGATGCGCTCGATCTGCTGCTGATCTGCATCGAGTCCGGCATGTCGATCGAAACCGCGTTCCGCAAGGTCAGTGTCGAGATCGGAACGCAGTCGGTGGCACTGTCGGAGGAATTCACGCTGACCACGGCTGAGCTTTCCTATCTTCAGGACCGCAAGGTCGCCTACGAAAACCTGGCGAAACGTACCGGCCTTGAGGGTGTCAAGTCGGTCTGCCTGGCGTTGCAGCAATCTGAACGTTACGGAACGCCACTCGGTCAGAGCTTACGCGTCATGGCGCAGGAAAATCGCGACATGCGCATGAACGAAGCCGAGAAGAAAGCCGCGGCCCTGCCGCCGAAACTGACGGTGCCGATGATTCTGTTCTTCCTGCCGGTGCTGTTCGTCGTCATCCTGGGGCCGACCGGCATCAAGATCGCCTCGATGCACTGACGCCGGCCGTGCCTTGTCGGCCTGCCCGTGGAGATTCGGCGACGAAAGCTTCTCCGTTTGATGCGGTCGTCGTCGGGCTTGACCCGGACATCCCGCAAAAGCCGGCGACGGCCTTTCGATTGATGGCTTGACCGGGCCGATCAGTCCGGGCGGTTGAGAGACGCCACCGGCACTCTCGCGGCGCCGGCGCGCGGATTGTCCTTGCGGCTCAGCATCTGCTTCAGATAGGCGACGTTCGCAGCCGCTTCGTCCGCCGGCAGATCGGCCCTCACGATGGTTTCAGCCTCGGCAAAGCGGCCCTGCAGGCCGACCACCAGGCCCAGATTCTGCCGTACCCGCGCATCGGCTCTGGCGTTGCCGTAGGCGCGGCGTAGAATCTCTTCCGCTTTCGGCAGATCCCCGGAAAGAACATAGGAAAGCCCGAGATTGGACAGCACCGACGGCTCGTCGGGCTCGAACTTCAGCGCACTCGCATAATAGCGGCGCGCTTCGTCGTGCCGGCCAAGCTGGTCGAGCGTGGTTCCCTGCACCGAAAGAATGCGCCAGTCGGGGTTCTCGGGCGTGTGGGCCCGGCTGAGAACATCGAACGCCTGCTGGAAATTGCCGTTGTCGGCGAGCGCGCGCCCGTAACCGGCGAGCAACGCCTTGTCGCCGGGGTGGACGATGGTGGCCTGTTCGAGCACGGCGGCGGCCTGGCTCCGCTGCCCGGTGGCACGCAGGGCCTGACCATAGGCAAGGGCAGCCTCGGCATTTTTGGGATCGGCACGGTAGCGCTCACCGTAGATTTCGACGGCGCGGCGCGGATCGGAATCGGGGCTGGCCTCGGGCTTCGACGACAGCGATCCCGTGATATCGGACGTGGTCTGGCAACCGCCGAGCCCAGCGGCCAAAATCGCCATCACGGCCGCGGACGCAAGAAGCCGGGCAAGACTGGACTGCTGACGCATGGCACTTTGACTCACGGTATCAGGCGATTTGATCGAGCCGAATGCGCTCAGCAATAGACTGTTAACCCTAATGACCGGTTAACGTTCTCCCCCCGGGAGAACCCGTCGATTGCCAGGAATCAATACCGTGGATCAATACCGTGGAATCGATACCGTAGATCGATACCGTCTGTTGCCTATTTGTGATGCTTGCGCAGATAGGCGTGAAGCGACTCCGTCCCGGTCTCGGCCAGCAACGTTTTCAGCATCATGTCTTTGCGGCGGCCTTTCGCAAAATGATCGCCATAGGTCTTGCGCAGCGAACCGACGCGTGTGTTGCCGTGCTTCTTGTCGATGCGGCCCGTGGTGTCACGATGCCGGCCGTCCAAACCCTTCTTGGCCATTTGGCGCTCCCGAAATACTAATCCGGATATTTGTCGACGCCGCCGAGGCTATCACGCTGACACGGGAACGTGTAGAGGCCGCGGCTGTTGACCTTTCCGGCCTGTCGACCGCGATCCAAGATCGCCAGACAAATCGCGCCACGCATCCCGCCTCACACCAACGGCCTCAACGACAAACGCTGAGGCCGCCAGATGCTAGAAACGATGATCTTGAGTTAGCGATCTTGAGTTAACGGTCTTGCGTCAGCAGTGTTGAGATCGTGCGTGTCGCGGCGCCGACATCACTCGCAGATCTGGACGCGGCGTACCCGCCAGCCGTAGCGCGTCATGACGCGCTGCCGGACCAGATAGCAACCGCCCTCGTCTTCATAGTAGGGGTAATAGCCGGGATAATAACCTGCGTAGTAGCCGGGATAGACACCCAGACCGAACCCAAATCCGCCACCGCGAAAGCCACCGCCACGGAAACCGCCGCCGCCGAAACCGTGACCACCGCCGCCGCCGTGACCACCGCCTCCGCCGCCGCCGTGACCTCCGCCATGGGCGAGGGCCGCCGTGGTGGAGGCACCCAACAAGAGCGCCGAGGTGCCGAGCATACCGAAGGCATATATGCCGAACAAAACGATTGCCGCCAAACTGCGGATCAGGATGCTGCGGTGCAATTTTTTGTTCAACG
Source organism: Bradyrhizobium sp. (assembly GCF_050014615.1). Classification (GTDB taxonomy): domain Bacteria; phylum Pseudomonadota; class Alphaproteobacteria; order Rhizobiales; family Xanthobacteraceae; genus Bradyrhizobium. Next base: position 5,570 of record NZ_JBEKCZ010000082.1, read on the forward strand.
CCATCGAACTCTCCGGTTACATGCCTTGCGCGGGCAAAAGTAGGGCGCAAGTAAAACTACTGATTGAAAGCGTAAGTTCGATCACGCGAATGGTCAAATCACCTCGGCGTCATTGTCGCGATGCTTGCCGCCACATTTAGCCCTTGCCATTGCCAAGTCTTCGCGTTGCCAGGACCAGAAATATCCGAAATGACCTGATCTCACGGTTCGGACTGGTTTGACTTTGTAAGTCATTGTAGAATCTCAAAAAGCCTGCAACCAAGGGCTCATTGGGCCCGCGCTGCCGCAGTCCATGTAGCGCTGCATTCCAGTTGAAGACCGAGAGAAGCATGCATTCAGTATTCGAGACCGCCGCTGCAACGTCGGCCATTCCCATTACGTTTGCGACCAAGGCGACGTGGGACGCCATCTGCGCCGAGCTTCCCGCGCCGGCGCAGCAGTTTGCGTTAGCCAACGGATTTGCGGCCAAACCCGGCGCATGCCTGACGCTGCCCGCCGCGGATGGACAAATCGCGCAGGTGCTGTTCGGGCTGGAGAACGAGACCAGCAAATTCCGCGACCTGTTCCGGCCCGGTCTGTTACCGGGCCTGCTGCCGCCGGGCATCTATCGCTTTGCCAATGCCCCGCATGATGCGCGCCTCGCCGCACTGGCCTTCGCGCTCGGCAGTTATCGCTTCGGCCGCTACCGCAAGGCCGACGCATCGGAGGCCCGGCTGGTGCCCCCGGATGGCGTTGACGTCGCGGACATCATGCGGATGGCGGAGGCGGCAGCACTGGCCCGCGATCTCATCAATACGCCGTCGAACGACATGGGGCCGGAAGAGTTGGCGCAAGCGGCGCAGCAGCTGGCGAAGCGCTTCGGCGCCGATTTCACCTGCGTCATCGGCGACGAGCTGCTGCGACAGAACTTTCCGCTGATTCATGCGGTCGGCATGGCATCTTCGCGCGCACCCCGGCTGATCGATCTGACCTGGGGCGACCCCGCCCACCCCAAGGTGACGCTGGTCGGCAAAGGCGTCTGCTTCGATACCGGCGGGCTCGACCTGAAGCCGTCCGGCAGCATGCTGATCATGAAGAAGGATATGGGCGGGGCCGCCAACGTGCTGGCGCTGGCGCTGATGGTGATGGACGCCGGGCTCAAGGTACGCCTGCGGGTTTTGATTCCCGCGGTCGAGAATGCGGTTGCCGGCAACGCCTTCCGTCCGCTCGATATCTTCACCTCGCGCAAGGGCCTGAGCGTGGAAATCGGCAACACCGACGCCGAAGGCCGGCTGGTGCTGGCCGATGCGCTGGCGCTCGCCGATGAAGAGAAGCCTGATCTGTTGATCGATCTCGGCACCCTCACGGGGGCGGCGCGGGTCGCGCTCGGTCCGGAGTTGCCGCCGTTTTATACCGACGATGAGACGCTGGCGCAGGATCTGGCGGCGCGCGCCAAACAGGAAAACGATCCGTTGTGGCGATTGCCGCTGTGGCCGCCTTACGACAGCTGGCTCGACTCGAAGGTCGCTGACATCAACAACGCGCCGTCGGGTGGATTCGCCGGCTCGATCGTTTGCGCGCTGTTCCTGCAGCGTTTCGTCGAGGCCGCCAAAAGCTGGCTGCATGTCGATATCTATGGCTGGACGCCATCGGCGAGGCCAGCGCGCCCGGAGGGCGGCGAATGCCAGGCGGCGCGCGCGATCTACAAATTGCTGAGCGATCGCTATGGATGATCCGCGCATGATTCCGGCGCGGCCCGACCTCGCCGCGAAATATCTCGAAGGCAAGGTCAAGGCGGCGCGCTTCGTCACCGGCGAGGAATTCGAGATATCGGACGCCATCGCGCCGTTGCGCAACGCGCCGTCGCCTGACGCCGAACTGGCGACGCAGGCGCTGAAAGGCGAGCGTGCGACGATCTATGATCGCAACGGCGAAGGCTGGGCCTGGGGTCAACTGAGCAGCGACGGTTATGTCGGCTGGCTCCCCGATCGCGCGCTGGCTAAGCCCGTGGGCGAGCCGACCCACAAGATCACCGCGATCAGAACGCTGGCGTTTCCGGGCCCCTCGATCAAGCTGCCGCCGATCGAGACTCTTGTGATGGGGACAACACTGATCGTGACGCGCCAGGATGGCGCCTTCGCTGTCACGTGCGAAGGCTGGTATCTGCCGCAACAGCATGTCGGCGGCATCGACCGCCATGCCGGCGATTTCGTCGCGGTCGCCGAACGGTTCGTTGGCACGCCCTATCTGTGGGGCGGCAAGAGCAGTCTCGGCATCGATTGTTCCGGCCTGGTGCAAGTGTCACTGAATGCCGCCGGCACCGGCTGCCCGCGCGACAGCGACATGCAGCAGGACGCCCTCGGCCGGGCACTGGATCCGGCCGAATCGAAAAACCTGCGGCGCGGCGACCTGATTTTCTGGAAAGGCCATGTCGCGATCGCGCGGGATGCGACCTCCATCGTTCACGCCAACGCCCATCACATGGCGACCGCGATCGAAACGACAAGCGATGCCATCGCGCGCATCAAGGCCGCGGGCAGCGAGATTATTTCGATCAAGCGGCTGGTTTGAAGCCGCTCAGACCGCGGTCGTCCCACCCGGCGCGGTCTCGTGCCGAAACGCGGCGGCGAACAGCGCGCGGGTATAGTCGGTCTTCGGATATTTGAACAGTTCCGACGCCGGCCCCTCCTCCACCACCTTGCCGTGGCGCATCACAATCAAATGGCTGGCGAGCGAGGCGACCACCCGCAGATCATGCGATATGAACATGTAGGTGAGGTCGCGCTTGCGCTGCAATTCGCGCAACAGATCGACCATCTGCGCCTGGAACAGCATATCGAGCGCGCTGGTCGGTTCATCCAGCACGACGAAATTCGGTTCCAGCACCACCGCGCGGGCAATGGAGATACGCTGGCGCTGGCCGCCGGAGAATTCATGCGGATAGCGAAACCGCGTCGCCGGATCCATGCCGACATCCCTGAGCGCCTTGATCACGCGGGTCTCGCGCTCGGCCTCCGAAAGCCCGCGCTGATGCACGCTGAGGCCTTCGGCCACGATGTCGCCGACCGACATCCGCGGGCTCAGCGCGCCGAACGGATCCTGAAACACGATCTGCATGTCGCGGCGAAACGGCCGCATCGCCTTGAAACGCAGGCCCTGGATATTGCTGCCCAGGAACACGATCGGCCCGTCGGACGAAATCAGCCGCAGCAGCGCCAGACCGAGCGTGGTCTTGCCGGAGCCGGATTCGCCCACCACACCGAGCGTCTCGCCCTTGCGCACTTTCAGGCTGACGCCATCGACCGCCTTGATGTGTCCAACGGTTTTACGCAGCAGACCGCGCTTGATCGGAAACCAGACTTTCAAACCATCGGCCGACATCACCACCGGCGAATCGGGCCGCGGCGGCGCCGGGTCGGGCTTGGGCTCCGCCGCCAACAAGGCGCGGGTGTAGGGGTGTTGTGGCGCGGTGAAGACCTGCTCCACCGGTCCCTGCTCGACGATCTTGCCGTTGTTCATGACACAGACGACGTCGGCGATGCGGCGCACGATGCCGAGATCATGGGTGATGAACAGCAGGCTCATGCCAAGCCGCGCCCGAATTTCCGCCAGCAACGCCAGGATCTGCGCCTGCACCGTGACGTCGAGTGCCGTGGTCGGCTCATCCGCGATCAGCAAATCCGGCTCGTTGGCAAGCGCCATCGCAATCATGACGCGCTGACGCTGGCCGCCGGACAATTGATGCGGATAGCTCGCGAGCCGGGTTTCCGGATCGGGAATGCCCACTTGCGCCAGCAGTTCAAGCGTCCGGGCCCGGGCCATCGCACCGCGAACGCCGCTGTGCAGCTGCAGGATTTCGCCGATCTGGGACTCGATCGTATGCAGCGGATTGAGCGAGGTCATCGGCTCCTGGAAGATGATCGAAATGTCGTTGCCGCGAATGCCGCGGATCTCGCGCTCCGACAAATCAAGCAGTTCACGGCCGCGAAAGTGGATGCTGCCCGATGGGTGCGATGCGGTCGGATAGGGCAGCAGCTTGAGGATCGACAGCGCACTGACGGATTTTCCCGACCCGGATTCGCCGACCAGCGCCACGCACTCGCCGCGCCTGATCGCAAAGGAAACATGATCGACCGCGATCGACGTACCGCTGGGCTGATGAAACGCCACCGACAGGTCGCGTACGTCGAGCAAGGGCTGGTTGATGGCGTCCATTTACGTCAGTTCTTCGATTAGTTGCGGTAGGCCGTCGCGAGACACGCGGCGCATACCTTCTGGCAATTTCAACGTCCGATCAAACGACAAAATCCCACCGCAGCGGGTGCGAATTGCGGTCACCACATGGATGGCGTCAGGGAGTTTTGGCATGGCAGCAGATTTGGAGGCATCCGTCGATGGCACACCGGCGACCCGTCGATAGTCGACGGTTTCCATCAAAACATCCCGCGTCACCGGATACAAATCGAACAAGCCACTATACAAAATCAATTCCAGATAGTGCCGACGTCTTATGGGATCGGCCCTTGGTAGCACTTCCGCGAGCGTCAATTCGCTCGTCACGGCCAGATTGACGCTTCTGCTCAATAACTCAAATAGCGTGCGAAGGAGACCCGCAATGTCGTCGTTACCTTCCACTGCATAGATGAAGATATTGGCGTCAAAATATAGCTTGGACGGCGCACTCCCTTCAGTCATCCCACCCATCCCGCTGACTCCGCAAACCTTCATCAATCTCTTCTGCGGTTCGGAAGGGAGGGCGGCGCATCGCGAAAATCTCCGCAAGCGTCATGGCCGGTCGCGTCTCTTCTTCGACAATCGTTACCGTGACGGTCGATGAAGGATCGACGCCCGCCCGCAGATCCTCGGGAAGTTTCGACGCCGGATAGTGCTCGCGAGTAATTTTATTCATGTAACACCTCTATCTCGTAGGATAGACTACCACGATCTTATCTGAACGTCTTGCGCGGATCGAACGCGTCGCGCACCGCCTCGCCGACGAAGATCAAGAGCGACAGCATGATCGCGACCGCGAAGAAACCGGTGAAACCCAGCCACGGCGCCTGGACGTTGGCCTTGCCCTGCGACAGCAGTTCGCCCAGCGAGGGCGAGCCCGGCGGCAATCCGAAACCGAGAAAATCCAGCGCGGTCAGCGTCATCACCGACGACGAGACGATGAACGGCAGGAACGTCATGGTCGCGACCATCGCATTCGGCAATAAGTGACGGAACATGATCACGGCGTTGGAGACGCCGAGCGCGCGCGCCGCCTGGATGTATTCGAAATTGCGCCCGCGCAGAAATTCCGCGCGCACCAGACCGACCAGCGACACCCATGAGAACAACAGGAGAATGCCGAGCAAGACAAAGAAGCCGGGCACCAATACCGACGACAGGATCAATAGCAGGTAGAGCGAGGGGATCGCAGTCCAGACCTCGATGAAGCGCTGGAAGCCGAGATCAATCCAGCCGCCGAAATAGCCCTGCACGCCGCCGGCGGCGACGCCGATGATCGACGAGATGATGGTCAGGCTGAGGCCGAACAGCACCGAGATGCGAAAACCGTAGATCAGGCGCGCGACCACATCGCGGCCCTGGTCGTCGGTGCCGAGCCAGTTGTATTCGAGGTCACGGCAGCTCTTCAGGCCCTTCTTCTGCACCACCTCCTTGCACTGGTCCTCGGTCAGCATCCAGGTCGGCTTTGACGGCGCCGGTGTCGGCAGATCGAGATTGTGCGTATCGTAGGAATAGCGGATCAGCGGCCAGACGATGGTGCCGCCTTTGGCGGCGATCAACTTCTGCAGAAAGGGATCGCGATAATCCGCTGCCGTCTCGAAGTCGCCGCCGAAGGTGGTTTCGGAATAGCTGATGAAGGCCGGCCAATACAGATGACCATCGAACTTGATGAAGAACGGACGATCATTGGCGATCAGCTCGGCGAACAGCGAAACAAAGAACAGGATCAGGAAAATCCAGAACGACCAGTAACCCCGGCGATTCGATTTGAAATTCTGCCAGCGGCGGCGGTTGAGCGGCGACGGGCTGAACCGGTGGCGCGTGACCGGCACCGCTTCGCCGAGCGGCGCTTGCGTGGTGGTCTCGACCGGCGGCGGGGCTGTGATGGTCATCAGACTTCCCGCGCCTCGAAATCGATCCGCGGATCGATCCACATATAGGCGAGGTCGGAGATCAAATTGACCGCCAGGCCGACCAGCGAGAAGATGAACAGCGTGCCGAACACCACGGGATAATCGCGATTGAGCACGCTTTCGAACCCGAGCAGGCCGAGCCCGTCCAGCGAGAAGATGGTTTCGATCAAGAGCGACCCTGAAAAGAAGGCGTGGATGAACGCGCCGGGAAAGCCGGCAATGACGATCAGCATGGCATTGCGGAAGATGTGATTGTAGAGCACCTGCCGTTCGCTGCAGCCCTTGGCGCGCGCGGTCATCACATATTGCTTGCGGATTTCATCGAGGAAGGAATTCTTGGTCAGCAAGGTCATGGTGGCGAAGGCGCCGAGCGCCATCGAAATCAAAGGCAGCGTGATGTGCCAGAAATAGTCGAGGATCTTCCAGTACCAGGGAAACTGCGACCAGCCGTCCGACGTGAGGCCGCGCAGCGGAAAAATATTGAAGAACGAGCCGCCGGCGAACAGGATGATCAGGAGGATCGCGAACAGGAATCCCGGGATCGCGAAGCCGATAATGACCACGGCCGAGGTCCAGGTGTCGAACCTTGAGCCGTCCATGACCGCCTTGCGGATGCCGAGCGGGATCGAGATCAAATAAGTCAGCAGCGTCATCCAGATGCCGAGCGACATCGAGACCGGCAGCTTCTCCTTGATCAGTTGCAGCACGCTGACATCGCGGAAATAGCTCTTGCCGAAATCGAACCGCGCGAAATTCCACAGCATCAGCGCGAAGCGTTCCGGCGCCGGCTTGTCGAAGCCGAACTGCTTTTCGAGGCTCTTGACGAATTCGGGATCCAGCCCCTGGGCGCCGCGGTACTTCGATCCGACGGCATCGGACGACGCGCCGACCTGGCCACGCGCACCGAAGTCGCCGCCGGATGAACCCGAAATCCGGGAGCTTCCTCCGGTGTCGGCACCGCTGAGCTGCGCGATCACCCGCTCCACCGGCCCGCCCGGGGCGAATTGCACCACCACGAAAGATACGAACAGTATCCCGAGCAGCGTCGGGATCATCAGCAGGATGCGTCGGGCGATGTAGGCGCTCATGAATTATTTCGCCTGCTCGGCTCTGGCGACTTTGCCGGGGTCAGACCACCAGTTTTCCGGTGCGCCGACACCTTGCGCGTATCGCGGCTGCTTGTCCGGGTGTCCGAACAGATCCCAATAGGCGATCGGATGACTGGTCCGATACCATTGCGGCACCCAATAGCGTCCGGCACGAAACACCCGGTCGAAGGCCCGGCAAGCGACCGTGAGATCCGCGCGATTGTCCGCGCCGATGATTTTCTCGAGCAGCGCGTCGATCGCCGGACTGGCGATGCCGGCGAGGTTGTACGAGCCCTTGGTGGCTGCCGCCTGCGACGAAAAGAACGGGCGCATGCCATCGCCCGGTGTCGCCGACATGCTGAAGCGCTCGATGGTCATGTCGAAATCGAAATCTTCCACCCGGGCGCGATATTGGACGGGGTCGACAAGCCGCAAGCTAGCTTCGATCCCGAGCGTGCCGAGGTTCTTGATGTAGGGCGCGTGATGCGGTTGCAGCGAGGGCTCGTCGGCCAGAAATTCGATTCTGAACACCTCGCCATTGGGCAACAGCCGCTTGCCGTCCTTGATGGCGAGCCCGGCGTCCTGCAACAATTGAGACGCCTTGCGCAGCAAGGTGCGGTCCTGCCCCGAACCATCCGACACCGGCGGCACGAACGGCGTGCCGAACACCTCGTCCGGCACCTGGCCGCGAAATGGCTCAAGCAGCTTGAGTTCTTCCGGTGAAGGCGGCCCGCTCACCATCATGTCCGAATTCTGGAACGGTGAATGGGTGCGCGCATAGGCGCCGTACATGATGGTCTTGTTGGTCCATTCGAAATCGAACGCCTGGATCAGCGCCTCGCGTACCCGCGGATCGCCAAATTTCTCGCGGCGAGTATTGATGAACCAGCCCTGTGCGCCGGACGGCGTATCATCCGGCAGAGTCTCGCGCTTGACCCGACCATCCTTCACGGCTGGAAAATCATAACGCGTCGCCCATACCCGCGCGGTGAATTCCTCCCGGAACAGATAGCTCCTCGCGCTAAACCCCTCGAACGCGACTTCGCGGTCGCGATAGAATTCGTAACGTACAATATCGAAATTATAAAAGCCGCGGGCGACCGGAAGGTCAGCGCCCCACCAATCCCTGACCCGTTCGAACTCGATGTAGCGGTTGATCTCGAACTTTCCGACCTTGTACGGGCCGCATCCCAGCGGAATCTCCAGCGTCGATTCATCGAACGGCCGGGTCGCGTAATAGGCTTTCGAAAAAATCGGCAGGCTCGCGACATAGAGCGGCACATCGCGGGCGCGCTTTGCCGCGAAAGTGACGACCAGCGTCGCGTCGTCGGCCGCCTCCGCCGTCGCCACGTCGCGCATCTGCGCCACGATCAGGGGATGGCCTTTGGTCTTTAGCGTGGTCAGGGAGAAAGCGGCGTCATGCGCCGTCAGTTTCGAACCGTCGTGAAATCTGGCCTCGGGCCGCAGCGTGAAGCGATAGATGGTCTTGTCGGCTGACATCTGTACTGACTTGGCAACAAGGCCGTACATCGCATCGGGCTCGTCGCTGGCGCGCACCATCAGCGGCGCAAACGTCATGTCCATGCCCTGCGCGCCTTCACCCTTCAGGATGAATGCGTTGAACGAGTTGAAGGTCTGGTAGGACTGATTGTAGGAGCGCGCGGAGGGAATCAGCGAAAACATTCCGCCCTTCGGCGCGTCGATGTTGACATAGTCGAAGTGATGAAAGTCGGCCGGATATTTAAGATCGCCGAACACGGAAATGCCGTGAGCTTCGGTGCCCGCATCGGCCGCCACGGCCGGCCGCAACCGCGACGCGCCCAATACGCCAACGCCAAGACCGAGCACATGCCGGCGGGAGAGCTGCGCCATGCGCGGGATATCCCTCAAGAGCGCTTGCCGATTTTGGCGGCCTTGTCGGCGTCGTACCACCACAGGGACGGCAGACCGGAACGCGCATATTTCGGCAGCTCAGCATGGCTGAAGCGGTCCCAGCGCGCATAGCGCGAGAAGGGATAACTAAACTGCGGCACCACATAGAAATTCCACAGCAGCACACGGTCGAGCGCCCTGGTCGCGGCCACCAATTCCGAACGGTCCTTGGCGAAGATCACCTTGTCGATCAGCGTATCAACGGCCGGATTCTTGATACCGATGGCATTTCTCGAGCCGGACTGGTCCGCGGCCTGCGATCCCCAGTATTCTCGCTGCTCATTGCCGGGCGACAATGACTGCCCCCATTGATCGATAATCATGTCGTAGTCGAAACTGCGCAGTCGATTTTCGTATTGCGCATCATCGACGATGCGGATCGAGGCCGTGACACCGATGCGTTCCAGCGACGGCTTATAGAACAGCGCGATCCGCTCGGCGGATGGATCCTGAACCAGAAGCTCGACGATGACCGGCTTGCCCGCCGCATCCACAAGCTTGCGATCACGCACCTCAAAGCCCGCCTCCTTCAACAACCTCGCACTCTCGCGCAAATTGGCGCGCACCGCTTCGGGATTGCCGCCGACCGGACTGACGTAGGGTGTGGTGAAGACTTCTGCCGGCACCTTGTCGCGCACGGTCTCGAGTATTTTCAGCTCTTCTCCCTCCGGCAATCCGGTCGAGGCGAGCTCCGTCCCATAGAAGTAACTGTCGATGCGCTTGTATTGCCCAAAGAACAGCTGCTTGTTCATCTCCTCGAAATCGAAGGCGTAGTTGAAGGCGCGGCGCAGTCGCGCATCCCTAAACTGCTCGCGGCGCAGATTGAGAACGAAGGCCTGCATCCGGCCCAGATCGTTGATCGGAAACTCTTCCTTGACCACGCGCTTTTCAGCGACCGCCGGAAATTCATAGGCGGTGGCCCATTGCTTGGCGGAATTCTCGGCGATCCAGTCGGCCTGATCGGCCTTGAACGCCTCGAGCGCGACCTGATTGTCGCGGAAAAACTCGAAGCGCATTTCGTCGAAATTATTTTCGCCTATCCGCACCGGCAGGTTCGCACCCCAATAATCCCTGACCCGTTCCAGCGCGACCGAGCGTCCCGCGACAAATTCCTTGATCCGATAGGGGCCGGAGCCCAGCGGCGGCTCCAGCGTCGTTGCGGAAATATCGCGCTTGCGGCCTTCGCTGTCGGTGCCTTCCCAATAATGTTTCGGCAATACCTGCAACTCGCCGACGATGTGCGGCAGTTCGCGATTGCCGGGAGATTCGAACGTGAATTTGATGTCACGCTCGCCGATCTTTTCGGTCTTGACGACGTGGCGATAATACGAGGCGTGCATCGGGCTGTACTTCTTCAGCGCCGCGATCGAAAAAATCACATCTTCCGGCGTCACCGGCTTGCCGTCGTGCCAGCGGGCCTCCTTGCGAAGACGATAGATGACCCAGGCAAAATCGTCAGGATGCGAGGCGGCCTCCGCCAGCAATCCATACTCGGTGGCTATCTCGTCCTGCGACCGCGCCATCAGCGTTTCGTAAATCAGGTTGGCGGCCGGGGCGATCGAGCCTTTGACACCGGCGACCGCGATATTGAAATTATCGAACGTGCCGATCGAGATTTGTCGCGCGACGCCGCCCTTGGGCGCGTCCGGATTGACGTAGTCGAAGCGCTTGAAGTCGGCGGGGTATTTGATGTCGCCGAACAGCGACAGGCCGTGGCGCCAGACCGGCTCACCGGTGGCTGTCTGCGCCTTCGCCGGGCTCACTGCCGAAAGGCCGGTTGCGGCTTCCAGCGCCGGGGCGACGGTGGCGAAGGCGGCGCTCTGCAAAAGATGTCGTCGGGTAATGGTCAAATGAGGAATCCCCGTGGATATGCTTCCGCTATTGAGGACGCATTATAAGGCAAGGTATCGACCGATTATGTTGCTTTTTCCTCATGATACTAGCTTGTGAACGGCGGCGCTGCGGCGAAAGGTCCCGGGAACGGGCGCGCAAACCGCCCCAGGCATGCCGGCGAGCAAGTGACCGGAATACAAAACGGCCAGGCAAGAGCCCGGCCGTTTGACGAAAATCCATTTGGAACCGAGGGCTGTTATTTCGCCGCCGTCGGCAACGGAACCGGGCTGTCCGCAAGCGTATGCAGATAGTCGATCACGTCGGCGCGCTCGCTGTCTTTCTGAATGCCCGCGAAACCCATCGCCGTGCCGGGAATAAAGCCCTTGGGATTGGAGATGAACTGGCTGAGGTCGTCATAGCTCCAGGTGCCGCCCTTGGCCTTCATCGCGGCCGAGAAATTGAACCCGCGGCCTTCACCCTTCTTGTCGCCGACGATGCCGTAAAGGTTCGGCCCCACCTTGTTGGGGCCGCCCTTCTCGAAGCTATGGCAGGCGGCGCATTTCTTCGCCGCGGCCTCGCCCTTCTCGACCGAAGCGGTCTGCAGCAGCTTCTCGATCGGCTCGGCCGGGGGCGGCGCAGCTTCCTTGCCACCCGGCGCCGCTTCCTTCACGGCGATTTCGAAACCCGGCTTTTCCGGCATCACGGGGGCGAAAAGCGCGCCGGCGGTGAAGCTGGTCACGAGCAGAACGAGGCAGGTACCCAGAATGGCACCGAGAATTTTATTGAGTTCGAAGGAGTCCATCTTGGATCAGGCTCCAGGCCGGAATGTCGACTATAGGCCGGAGAGAAACGGCCACGGATGAGCGTCAGGAATCAGGCTTTCGCACCGCACCCGAGCCACGATGAGATATCGGTTTGCCCGTGCTCTGGCAACCCGTATAAATGCGCCAGCTTTAGACCAATCCCCATCATTTCCGGCTTGTTATCGACCGGGGGCCCAGACCTCACCCTGATGACCAGACCCCGTATTTTGGTACTGATTCCCGCCCGCATGGCCGCGACGCGCCTGCCCGGCAAGCCGCTATTGGATATCGCCGGCCTGCCGATGATCGTCCATGTGCTGCGCCGTGCGCAGGCCGCGGGAATCGGCGGTGTCGCCGTGGCCACCGATACGCCCGACATTGCAGATGTCGTGACCGCCCATGGCTTCGAGGCGGTCATGACCCGCGCCGATCACCCCTCCGGATCGGACCGGATTTACGAGGCGCTGGGCAAGCTCGACCCCCGCGGCGAAGTCGAAATCGTCATCAATCTGCAGGGCGACTTTCCGACCATCGAGCCCGACAATATTCGTGACGTGCTGGCCCCGCTGGCCGACCCCGCGGTCGATATCGCGACACTGGCCGCCGAAATCCACACCGAGGAAGAGGCCTTGAACCCGAATGTGGTGAAAATGGTCGGCTCGCCAATCAGCCCGAAACGGCTGCGCGCGCTTTATTTCACCCGCGCCACGGCTCCCTGGGGCGACGGGCCGCGCTACCATCACATCGGCCTCTATGCCTATCGCCGCGCGGCGCTGGAGCGTTTTGTCGCCCTCGCCCCCTCCTGGCTCGAACGGCAGGAAAAGCTCGAACAGCTCCGGGCCATCGAGGCCGGGATGCGGATCGACGTCACTATCGTCGATACCGTGCCGCGCGGCGTCGATACGCCGGCCGACCTCGAAACCGCCCGACGCATACTGGCCAAAAGCTGAGCGGCTGGTACAAGGCGCGCCATGACCCAGACAACGGCCAAATCCATGAAAATCGCATTCCAGGGCGAACCGGGCGCGAATTCCCACATCGCCATCGCCGAGGCCTATCCGGACGCCGAGCCGCTGGCCTGCCCGACCTTCGAGGACGCGCTGGCCGCGATCAGTTCGGGCGAGGCGGACCTCGGCATGATCCCGATCGAGAACTCGGTCGCCGGCCGGGTCGCCGATATCCATCATCTCTTGCCGCAATCCGGCCTGTTCATCGTCGGCGAATGGTTCCTGCCGGTCCATCACCAGTTGATGGCGCCGCGCGGCGCCAAACTGGCCGATATCAAGACCGTCGAAAGCCACGTCCACGCGCTCGGGCAATGCCGCCGCATCATCCGCAAGCTCGGCATCAAGCCGATCGTCTCGGGCGATACCGCCGGCAGCGCGCGCATCGTGGCCGAGCGCGGCGACAACAGCTGCGCCTCGATCGCGTCGCGGCTGGCGGCCGGCATCTACGGCCTCGATATCCTGGCTGAGGATGTCGAGGACGAAACCCACAACACCACGCGCTTTGTGGTGCTGGCGCGCGAGGCTGACTGGGCCAAGCAGGGATCGGGGCCGCTGGTCACCACGTTTGTTTTCCGGGTGCGCAACCTGCCCGCCGCGCTCTACAAGGCGATGGGCGGCTTTGCCACCAACGGCGTCAACATGACCAAGCTGGAAAGCTACATGGTCGACGGCGAATTCTTCGCCACGCAATTCTATGCCGATGTCGACGGCCATCCCGACGACAGGAACCTCGCTTTCGCGCTGGAAGAACTGAAATTCTTCTCGCGCGAATTCAGGATTGTCGGGGTCTATCCCGGCCATCCCTTCCGCGCCACGTTCAACGAGAAAGCGGAGTAGATTACGCCGCCGCCCTCGCGCCAAGCCCGAACGCATCCGCCATCAGGCTGTAGGATTTCTTGCGCGCGTCGTGGTCATACACCGCGGTAATGACCATCAGCTCGTCGGCCTGGCTGGCCGCGATCATCGGCTGCAGTTTTGTCATGACCGTTGCGGGACTGCCGACAAACAGCCGCGTGCGATTGCGCGCGATAGCAACACGATCGCTCTCGGTATAGGGATAGGCCACCGCTTCCTCGACGCTGGGCAGCGGCCGATACTGGCCGCGATCCCGCAGCAACCGGTTGAGATCCATCGACGACGCCAGCCGCTCGGCCTCCGCGTCAGTATCGGCCGCGACCACGGCGACCGCGAGAATGGCGTAAGGGGTAGTGCGCCAGCCCGACGGCTTGAAATGGGCGCGGTAATGGGTCATCGCGGCCAGCGCGTCATGCGAGGCGAAATGATGCGCGAACGCAAACCCCATCCCGACCTGGGCGGCGAGTTCTGAACTGTAGTCGCTGGAGCCGAGCAGCCAGATCGGCGGCAGCGGCGTATCATCCGGCATCGCCACCACATTGTTGTAGGGATGGCCGGGCGGAAAATCGCGGGTCTCCCACAGCGTCAACTCATGCAGCCGCTCGAGAAAATCGTCGCCCTCACGCCGATCGAGCCGGCTGCGCAGCGCGTGCGCGGTGGCGCCATCGGTGCCGGGCGCCCGGCCGAGGCCGAGATCGATCCGGCCGGGAAACAGCGCTTCCAGCATCTTGAACCGCTCGGCCACCATCAGCGGCGCATGGTTCGGCAGCATCACGCCACCGGAGCCGACCCGGATGTTTTTTGTCACCGCGGCGATCTGCCCGATCATCAGGTCCGGCGCCGGGCTCGCGACCGACGCCAGATTGTGATGTTCGGCCAGCCAGTAACGCGTGTAGCCCAGGGCATCGGCGTGGCGCGCCAGATCGATGCTGTTGCGCAGCGCCGCGGCCGGCTTGGTGCCGGTGGTGACGACGGAGAGGTCGAGGATGGAGAGCGGGATCATGGCGTTAAACTAATGCGCACCGCGCCGCCCACAAAGGGCCGCGCCGCGCAGATCAGGCGCGCGTCGGCAGCCATCGATGACCGCGGCACGCACACCGGCGAGTGGGCTAATATTTGAATAATCCATATATATTTCATATTTCCCACTTTCCATCTCAGTGGACAACAGCAACAAATCTTCCAAAAAATCCTAGATAATGCTGAATTTTATACCAATCACCGGCCGGATTGGCATTTCTTCGTTCCTGCCCACAATATCAACTTTTGAGAAAATATTTCCGCCATTATACAGATATTGGGCAACTTCCCACCCCCCAATGGGCTATTTGAACGGCGTCATTCGGCATATTTTAGCGGTCTGCAGCTAGACCTGATGTCCGACCAAAGAGTGGAGTTTGTGGTGCCATGACCGAGTTTACGCCCCCCGCGCCGGACGGACACCGCACGCTGAAGTCGCCCGCGATCTCCTTTGAGTTCTTCCCGCCCAAGACCGAGGAGATGGAGCGCAGCCTGTGGGACACCATCAAGCGCCTCGCGCCGCTGACGCCCAATTTCGTCTCGGTGACCTATGGCGCCGGCGGATCGACCCGCGAGCGTACCCATTCCACCATCGCCCGCATCCTC
>NZ_JBEKCZ010000083.1:0-20834 GCF_050014615.1 Bradyrhizobium sp.
ACGCCGGCGACGCCGCGCTGCATCAGCCGCGTCACCAGAATGGCGCCGGCGGACGCGGCGCGGGCGTTCTTGCGGCTGTCCATCACCAGCACCGCGCCGGGCGGGCAATCCTCGATGGCCTTGCGCTGTGGGTGGGAACGATCGCGAAACACCTCGAGCGTGTTGAGATCCTCGCGCGCCGGCATGTAGCGCAGCGTGAAGGCTTCGCCGACCAATGTCGGCTGATCCAGGCTGAGCGGATGCACGTCCTGAATGCACTGGGTGCGAAAGCCGCGCTTGTAGAGCGCGGTGGCCACGGTGGCGGTGCTGATGGTCTTCAGCTTGTTGCGGGTGACGTCGCTGAGTTTTGTCATGATTTATCCATCCCGGTTGCTGTCATTCCGGGATGGTCCGAAGGACCAGACCCGGAATCTCGAGATTCCGGGTTCGCGCTTCGCGCGCCCCGGAATGACGGTGTGCCCTAATAAATCGACGGCTCGCCGACCGGCGCGCCGAATGAGGTTTCCAGAAAATCGAAATCGCAGCCTTCATTGGCCTGCCTGATGTGTTTGGTGAACATCCAGCCGTAGCCGCGCTCGAAGCGGGTCTCGGGCGCCTGCCATGCGGCGCGGCGCTTGGCGAGTTCGGCTTCGCCGACGTCGAGATTGATGGTGCGCGCCGCGACATCGAGCGTGATCAGGTCGCCGCTCTTCACCAGCGCCAGCGGCCCGCCGATATAGGATTCCGGCGAGACGTGCAGGATGCAGGCGCCATAGCTGGTGCCGCTCATGCGCGCGTCCGACAGCCGCACCATGTCGCGCACGCCCTGCTTCACGAGCTTGGTCGGGATCGGCAGCATGCCCCATTCCGGCATGCCCGGTCCGCCCTGCGGGCCTGCATTGCGCAGGATCAGCACATGATCGGCCGTGACGTCGAGATCTGGATCGTCGATCGCCTGCTTCATCGAGGGGTAATCGTCGAACACCAAGGCCGGCCCGGTATGCCGGAGGAAGCGCGGCTCGCAGGCCGAGGGCTTGATCACGCAGCCATCGGGGGCGAGGTTGCCCTTGAGCACCGCGAGCGCGCCTTCGGCATAGATCGGATTCGCGACCGTCCGGATCACGTCGTCATTATAGACCGCGGCATCGGCGATATTCTCGCCGAGCGTCTTGCCGGTCACCGTCATGGCATCGAGATGCAGGTGATTCTTGATGCGGCTCATCAGTCCGGGCAACCCGCCGGCATAATAGAAATCCTCCATCAGATATTTGTCGCCGCTCGGGCGGACATTGGCGATGACCGGCACCTTGCGGCTGGCGATCTCGAAATCGTCGAGCCCGATGTCCTGGCCGGCGCGGCGCGCCTGCGCGATCAGATGAATGATCGCATTGGTCGAACAGCCCATCGCCATCGCCACGGTAATGGCGTTCTCGAATGCCTTGCGGCTCTGGATTTTCTTCGGCGTCAGATCTTCCCAGACCATCTCGACAATGCGGCGGCCGCTTTCCGAACTCATGCGAATATGGCCGGAATCCGCCGCCGGGATCGACGAGGCGCCCGGCAGCGTCATGCCGATCGATTCGGCGATCGCGGTCATGGTCGAGGCGGTACCCATGGTCATGCAGGTGCCGTAGCTGCGGGCGATGCCGGCCTCGACATCGACCCAGTCCTTGTCGGAGATTTTCCCCGCGCGCCGCTCGTCCCAGTATTTCCAGGCATCGGAGCCCGAACCCAGCGTCTTGCCCTTCCAGTTGCCGCGCAGCATCGGACCGGCGGGAAGATAGATCGCGGGCAGCCCCATGCTGGTGGCGCCAAGCAGCAGCGCCGGCGTGGTCTTGTCGCAGCCGCCCATCAGCACCACGCCGTCGACCGGGTGGCCGCGCAACAGCTCCTCGGCATCCATCGCCAGCAGATTGCGATAGAGCATCGTGGTCGGCTTCAGGAACGATTCCGACAGCGACAGCGCCGGCAATTCCATCGGAAAGCCGCCGGCCATCAGGATGCCGCGCTTGACGTCATCGACCCGGCTCTTGAAATGCATGTGGCAGGGCTGCGCATCCGACCAGGTATTGAGGATCGCGATGACCGGGCGGCCTTTCCATTCTTCCGGCGCATACCCCATCTGCATGGCGCGCGAGCGATGGCCGAAGGCGCGGAGATCATCGGGCGCAAACCAGCGCGCGCTGCGCAGCGTTTCCGGGCTTTTTTTCTTGTCTGTCATGGCGACACCTGTTCTAGACCTTGCTTAGGTCTTCTCACAGGCGATCGATGCGGAGCAAGCCCCGCGCGGATCGATCTCGTGATTTTTGCCAAGACCCGTCCGGGCCC
Organism: Bradyrhizobium sp.; assembly: GCF_050014615.1. Taxonomy (GTDB): domain Bacteria; phylum Pseudomonadota; class Alphaproteobacteria; order Rhizobiales; family Xanthobacteraceae; genus Bradyrhizobium. The sequence goes on from NZ_JBEKCZ010000083.1 coordinate 2,308, forward strand.
TGCGAGCCGAGGTTCAGGAAACCATGAGATTTGTCGTCAGGGCTTCCCTGAGCCGCTCCGCCAGTTCAGCCTTGCGGTACGGCTTGACCAGAAGGATCGCCCGCGCGCGGGCGCGACCCTGCTGGGTCAGCAGCTCCAGCGCGTAGCCGGAACTATAGACGACGGGCAGGCCCGGCCGGATCTCACGCGCCAGTTCAGATCGTGAATGATCCCGACGAAGATCGCCTCGCCGTTGGCTACACCCGGCATGGCCAGCTATTCCCTGACCAGCTCTTCCCTGAATCGTGCATAGGCCACTTTCGGCCACTTTACGGCTGAGGAAGTGCTTGCGCGGCAACCGCAACCGATTCACAACTTGTCATTGAGTCTTGGAAGATCGGCCGTGGCAAGAATTCTGATCGTGGACGATGAACCTGCGGTTCTGGCGACGATCCGGCTGCTGCTGGAACGGGCCGGGCACACCGTTGTCGTCGCAGGCGATGGCCGCAAAGGTCTCGCGATATTCGAGGCCGGAGATTTCGATCTGGTGTTTCTCGATATCTTCATGCCTGGAATGGACGGGCTGGAAACGATGAGGCTCGTTCACCAGCACCAGCCGCTGGTCCCGATCGTCGTGATCTCCGGTCGGCCCGCGCCGTATGAATCAGGACCGGATTTCCTGGGCATGGCTACCAAGCTCGGCGCGATCCGCGGCCTGCAAAAGCCGTTCAAACCGGCCGCTCTGCTGGCGGCCGTTGCCGGTTGTCTTGAAGCCGCGAAACGCTTATCGTCATCCACCGTGACCGGTAATATTGCTCCGAACCTTTGACGCGAGGACAGTGTCGGCTGTTCTGCCCGGTTGGGCGCCAAATGGCGCGAGAGCGAAGATGACGCTGACAGCCAGGCTGGCGCTCGCGATGAGTCTGCTGGTGACGGTCGCGGTAACCGCGGTCGGATGGCTGAGCTATAGCAACCTGCAACAGGTCCTGCTGCCGCGCGTTCTCGATCGGACCGAGACGCATTCGCGGCTCGTCGCCTTCGAATTGCAATCCTATGTCCGCGGTGCGCGTGGCGACATCGCCAGCTTTCGGTCTGCGACAGCCCTCAAGGGGTCGATTCGCGCCCATCTGGCCGGGGGTATCGATCCCCTCGACGGCATCTCCGAACAGACATGGCGCGAGCGGGTCGCACAGCGCCTGTTCGCCGAACTCGAAGCCAAGCCGGCCTACGCGCAGTTTCGCTTGATCGGCATTGAGGATGGCGGGCGCGAAATCGTTCGCGTCGACCGTTCCGGGCCGGGCGGCGCAATTCGGCTTGTCCCCGATGCGCAGCTGCAGAGAAAGGGCGATCGGCCCTATTTCACGGACACGGTCAGCCTGCAGCCGGGCGAAATATACGTTTCGGCAGTCGATCTCAATCAGGAGATGGGTGTGATCGAAACACCCCATGTACCGACCCTGCGCATTGCCACGCCGCTGCCGGGGCCCGACGGCAAGCCATTCGGTATCATCGTCATCAATATCGACATGCGGCCGGCGTTCGACCGGGTCCGCTCATCGGTACGGCAAGGCGGAGGGATCTACGTCGTCAATCGACGGGGCGACTATCTCGTTCATCCGGATCCCGCGCGCGAATTCGGCACGGAACTGGGCCTGTCGATCCGCTGGCCGGCAGACTTTCCGGACCTGGCATCGTCGATCGGAGCGACGCAAAGCATCGGGCGTATTGCGCCGGACCAAGCCGGCCAGCCGGCTGGAATAGCGCTCGCGCCCACCCTTTTGGCTGGCGAGGAATGGATCGGGGTCATCGAAACCGTTCCGAACGCGGTATTGATGGCGCCAGCCGCCACCATCCAACACACCACCGCGCTGGTCGGCCTGATCGCGGTATTGTGCGCGGCCGCGCTGGCGGTATTTGTCGCGCGCTCGCTGACCGGACCAATCCGTCGCCTGACGGCGGCCGTTGAAGGAGCCGGCAGCAACAATCCGGTTGCGATACCGGTCGATGCGACCGGCGAGACCGGCGTGCTGGCGCGGGCGTTTGCGCGCGTGATGAGCGAGGCGAATGCAAAAACCGCCGAGCTGGAGCGCGAGGTCATGGAACATCGCCGCACCGAAGCCGCGCGCGACCATCACGCGACGCGCGAGCGTATCTTCAGCGCCGCGGTGGAATCCTCCAACGATTCCGTCGTCACCTACTCCCTCGACGGCGAGATCACCGGCTGGAACCCGGCGGCGGAACGCCTGTACGGGTATGCCGCGGCGGAAACGGTGGGCAGGAAAATCGCTTTCCTCGTGCCTCCCGATCGATCCGACGAGTCGCAGGACATCCTGCGCCGGACCGCTCGCGGCGAAACAGTCGAGCCCTTTGAAACCGTGCGAACGCGAAAAGACGGCAGTGCTGTCGAGGTTTCGCTCAGCGTATCGCCGATCAAGGCCCCGTCGGGGACGATCATTGGTGCATCCACGACGGCCCGCGACATCACTGAAAGCAAGCGAACCCAGCAATCACTTACTCAGCAGATCGAGGAGCGGCGTCGCATCTTTGAAACTTCCCAGGACCTGGTCCTGGTGATCGATCCCGGCGGGATCCTGGTTCAGGTGAGCCCAAGCTCGGAAACCATCCTGGGATTCACGCCGGAAGAAATGGTCGGTCACAATGCGAGCGAGTTCCTGCATGCGGACGACCTCGACATCAGCCGCGAGGAAATGCGCCTGGCACGGCGCGGACGACCCGCGCAGCATACCGATTCACGTTACATTCATAAGGACGGACGAATCGTGACGCTGTCGTGGATGGGCACATGGTCGGAGCCGGTCAGGCGATATTTCTTTGTCGGCCGCGATATGACCGAAAGCCGGCGGGCCCAGGAAACATTGCGCGAAAGCGAACAACTGGCGCGCGGCATCATCGATATCGCGCTCGACGCGTTCTACCAGATCGACGAGCGCGGCAGCATCCTCAGCTGGAATGGGCAGGCCGAGGCGGTCTTCGGCTGGCCGCGCCAGGAAGCGCTCGGGAAGAACGTGCTCGACCTGATTTTCGCCGGCGCGGAGCGCGATGACCTCAAGGCTGCGCTGGAACGCTTCCTGCGCTCCGGGCAAACCGAAGTTTCCAGAGGCCGCCACGAAGTCACGGCCCGCAGACGCGACGGAAAGGAATTCAGGGCCGAGGTCAGCGTCACCGCGCTGAAAACGCGCGAAGGCTTTGTCTTCAACACCTTCGTGCGGGACCTCACCGACAAGATCGCGGCGGAGGACCGCATCCGCCAGGCCGAAAAAATGGAAGCCGTCGGCCAGCTCACCGGCGGCATCGCCCATGATTTCAATAATATCCTGACAGTTATCACAGGAACGATCGAAATACTGGCCGGGGCGGTCGCGAACGAGCCGCAACTCGCAGCCATCGCCATGATGATCGACGAAGCCGCCTCACGCGGCGCAAATCTTACCCAGCACCTTCTGGCTTTCGCCCGCAAGCAGCCGCTTCAGCCGCGGGAGACCGACATCAATATGCTGCTGCTCGACACCACGAAGCTGCTGCGGCCCACGCTCGGTGAACAGATCGCGATTGAAACGGCGTTTGAGGACGACGTATGTGTGGCGACCGTCGACCCCAATCAGCTCGTGACCGCAATTCTCAATCTCGCCCTCAACGCCCGAGACGCCATGCCCGATGGCGGCAAGCTTATCCTGGAGACCGGGTCGGCTTTTCTCGATGAAAATTACGCAAGCCTGCACGGCGACGTTCGCTCCGGCCACTACATCCTGATTGCGGTGAGCGACACCGGCACCGGCATTGCAGCTTCTATTCTGGACAAGGTATTCGACCCGTTCTTTACGTCGAAGGGACCCGGCAAGGGCACCGGCCTCGGCCTGAGCATGGTCTACGGCTTCGTCAAACAATCCGCGGGGCACATCAAGATCTATAGCGAGGAGGGCCACGGCACGACGGTCAAGATGTACCTGCCGCCCGGTACCGGAGCTTCGGTGACAGCCTACACCACCCCAACCGCGGCTATTGAGGGCGGCCACGAAACGATCCTTGTGGTCGAGGACGACAGGCTGGTGAGAGACTATGTGTTGGCGCAACTCCATTCGCTGGGTTACGCCACGCTGGATGCGGCGAATGCGGCAGAAGCGCTCGGCATCGTCGAAGCAGGCCACCCGTTCGATCTGCTTTTCACCGACGTCATCATGCCGGGCACCATGAACGGCCGTCAGCTCGCCACCGAGATACAAAGGGGCCGGCCCGGTTTGAAAGTGCTATTTACCTCGGGCTACACCGAAAATGCGATCATTCATCACGGCCGGCTCGACACCGGCGTAGCGCTGCTCGCGAAGCCATATCGCAAGTCGGAGCTGGCCGGAATGATCCGCAAGGCGCTCGCCGGCTGAACGCCGTGCGATGACTAAGGCTGGAGCATGATTCAACTGGGTTGAATCATGCTCGTCGTCCATCTTGTTGTTTGAGCATGATCTCCGCGCCAACGCCTCTGGCGTTTGCCGCGAGGGAAAACCGGTTTCCACTTTTCCGGATCATGCTCTGGAGCCATTTCCGTTCCGATTGAATCGGAACGGAAGCTCTAGTTCTTGGTTTGACGCGTTTTCTTCACGCGAACCGGTGTCCACGGAGCCTGTCATCGGGCGCGCATTCGCGCGACCCGTTGGCTGGAAAACGCTCTGAGGAAGCGCGGTTTCAGGAGGCGCGCGAGGCGGTCAGCACAATTCGAATGAGATCGGCCGCATTCTTGGCGCCGAGTTTTTTCATGATATTGGCGCGGTGATCCTCGATCGTGCGCGGGCTGATGCCGAGTTCGCGGCCGGCTTCCTTGTTGGAAGCGCCGGCGGCGAATCGCTCCAGAACTTCGCGTTCACGCCGCGTCAAAGGTTCTCGCCCGGGAAAATGCAGCGATTCCATTCTTGACGCGGAATCTTCGGCCTTTCGCCGCGCATAGGCCCCGATCGCCTCATCCACCCGTGCAACAATCTCGTTGCCCCGGAACGGCTTTTCGAGGAAGTCCAGCGCGCCATTCTTGATCGCACTGACCGCCATGGCGATGTCGCCCCGCCCGGAGATGATGAAGATCGGCGCGGGATAGTCCTCGGCGTGAAGCTCTTTCAAAACATCAAGGCCGGACTTACCGGGAATGTGCACGTCGAGCAGGATACAGGAGGGAGTCCGGGTTCGCGCGACCGCCAGCAACGCGGCGCCATCCGCGAAACAGACGACCCGGTAGCCTGCTGCCGACAACACCACGGATAGAGTTTCGCGGACGGCAGGGTCGTCGTCGACCACGAAAATCTCGCCGCGGCTGAGTGGTTTCTCGGTCATGTACCATCGCCCATAGACAGTGAAAAATGTCTTTCACTCACTCGCCGACCGGCACTGCACGCGACGCACAAGCGTGCCCTCCCGTAATCGTACGGGACCGATGCTTAACGCACAAGTAGCGACGGCGACACTAAAAGAAAGTATCAAGGAGCTCAATTCATGCAAAATACGGCAGACTACACTTCGGCCCAATCCGACCGTCGAACCGACGGCTGCACTTCAATCATATCAAATCTCGGGTCCCTGGTCGAGCAGGTCCACGCGAACATGAAGCTGATCGAAACGGCGATCGCCCGCGAAGCGGCGTTCGGTGGTCCGGAAGCGGCGGCCAGCATTGTCGTGCTGGACGATGTCACGCCGCGCTATGTGCAGGCGAATGCGGCGCTGAACGCTTCCAATGTGGGCCTGGGCGTAGCCCTTCATCTGCTGCAGGAGATCACGTCGTCGAAGCCTGAACCAGAGGGGGGCGAGGGCCACCGGTTTGTTTGACGCGTTGCGCTTAAGGCGGTCCGGCCGTGCCAACGCCGGACCTGGTCTAGAGCGTTTTCCAGCCAACGGGTCGCGTGAATGCGCGCCCGATGACAGGCTCCGTGGACACCGGTTCGCGTGAAGAAAACGCGTCAAACTAGCAACTAGCGCTTCCGTTCCGATTCAATCGAAACGAAAAAGGCTCTGGTCAAGCACCCGCGCTTCAACCGCCCATGTTGACATCTTGATTGGACGCGGCGCCCGGCCGCTTTTTCTTTTTCCTGGCCTTCAGAAACTGGACATCGATCTCGGTACCGTTGACACGGACCAGTTCGCACCTGCGGTAGGCCAGACCGGTCGACGACAACAGCAAAAAGAACTCTTTGAGATTGAGGCCCTGAATGGAGCCTTCGACGGTCAGGATAGCGTCGGTGTCCGATATGGCGTTGAGGAAACAGTCTCGGCGCCAGGTCCCGTCAATGCCCATGATGCAGACGCCATATCCGCGGCTGAACGTTACGCGTTCCGGGCCTTTGTTATCATCTGCCATCTGTCATTGATCCGGACGTTCGAGCCGATCTCGGGGCCGGCATTGCTGCCGGGTGGCGCGTGCCGCGCGCCTTCTTTGCAACCGATAGCCTCCCTTGCTTAATATTCGCCTTAATTTCGGCACCCGTGGAATTGCGGGTTAAGCCGGCCCTAGGGCCCGCACCCAGGCCTCATCCCCGACGTTCGGGATCGCTTCACCGCCTCCTGCTGGAAGCGTCCGCCAGCGGTTAAACGAAGCCTTTTGCCGGAGGCAGGTAGATCTTCACCGACGTCCCGTGCCCGGCTTCGTGATCCATTTTGACACGGCCACTGGTCGGCCTGACGATATCCAGGACCATGTCGATATCCATATCGAGATCGGCTCGATCCGGACGGTCGGCGGAAACCCCAACGCCGCAGGCGTTGACCGCGACCATGACTTCATCGCCGGCAGAGACTTCAACGTCAGCGCCGAAACGGCCTTCATCGGCCATGGTATTCCCAGTCCCGGCGTTCGCGGTCTCGAAGGTGAGCTTGCCTCCCTCCGGCATGGCGTCGCGCGCCATGATCGCGAGATTGAGTATAGCCGTCATCAGCCGCCTGGGATCGACCAGAGCGGAGGCAGCACTGGGAGCCGGGACGGTGTCGATCTCGATCTGCTCGCCGAGCATGGGACGAAGCAAACGGGCTGCGTCAACCAGCAGCGCGTTGACGTCGACCTCGCATGGTTGCGAGGGCTGGCTGCGCATGAACGCGAGCAAATGCGCCGTCAGGTTGGCGCCACGGGTGGCGGCCTCGTCGATCAATCTGGCAATTGCCGCGAGATCAGGCCGGTCGGCGACAGCCTCGGCCAGGATTCCGATCGTTCCAGTGATGACCGTAAGGACGTTGTTGAAGTCATGGACGATGCCGCCGGCGAGCCGGCCGACGATCTCCATTCTTTGGGCCGGACAGTCCTGCGCTTCGGCGGTTTCTGTTTCTGCAGGCAGGGACTTCTGAAGCATATTCCGGGTTCCCCTGCTATTCCCTGCCCCTCCCCGTGGATCGCTATCTCGACTGAGCGGTCGCTGCGAAACGTGACCCTGCGTCCGCCAGGCATTCGTTGATCACCGTCAGCAGCGCCACCGGCGTGAACGGCTTGCGTAGACAGCGCGTGGCTCCGAGCTCGAGGGCCATCCTCAGGAAGTCCGGAGCCGGCGTGTCGAGATTGGCGAAAGCGTAGCCGGACATCGCGATCAACGGAACGCTCGGCGCACGTTCGTGAAAAATCCGGATCGACTCGAAGCCGCGCATATGCGGCATGAAGATATCGACGATCATCAGATCGAAGCTGGTGCCCTCGAGGGCCCGAAGCCCGGCTTCGCCACCATCGGCGATCGTCACGTGAAAGCTGTGCCGCTCGAGATAGATCTCGATGGCCATGCAGACCATTGGATCGTCGTCGACCACAAGAATGCGCGGCATGTTGGCCCCCCGCGGTTGAGCATTTTGCGACTCGGCACCCTCTGAATCATACGACACGCGCACCTCTCCAATCCCTGTTTTTGGGTTGAATCCCCAGGCCGAATCGGAACTCCCGATGCATCCACATCGCGAAATGCCGATCGATGTCGGAAACCGGCGAGTTGCCTTCTTGCACTCTCCGCCGGACCAATCTGACACCAATCGAAGCCCAATAGCTCAACCCGTCAACACTCCTCTCGCAGTTTCCTGAAGACGTGTTCTTGCGCTTCAGCGCATTGATTCTGACGGCGCCTTCGCCGCAGCGGCAGCAACGAGATATTTGCGATGAGCCCCGTCGGCCGCCGGACCTCGTCGAGCCATGTCGCCGGCCTGAAGCTCTTGCGCAGGCCGCCCGTCGCGCCGACGAGGCGGGCCATAATGCGTCGCAAGCGCGAGCGCGACCATGAGACCAGCCCACTGACCCATAAATGCACGACGAAGCAAATATGTCGATCATCGCCGACGATCATATCGCGTCGCATAAGGGCTTCCTGCCGTGTTCTCCAGCCCGGCATTGCGCGACGATTTTTGTCGTCGCGAATCAGTGTGTTGTTCTCATTTTCGCCACACCTGAGGCAGGCTGTCTGCCCTCCAACGTGCATTGGGGTGATTTACAACTTTGCCCATTGCCTTGACGGTATGGCCACGCACGAGTTGTGCAGAGGAGCCCCGCAGCCGACCCCGCGAATTTCCCCGCGCGCAGCGTACCCGGCCGACCCAATGTCCGGTGCAGATCTTCTGCCCAAACGCATTGTCACGACGAAAACATGGCAGGTCTCCTGCCGCATACGCATATGCCGACGCCGGGCAGATTGCTTGACGCACCTTCAAGTCGCTCCCAACATCGCGTGTATCTTCCGAACGTCGCACGTAGTTCTCACTTCCGTGTGGCGGATAGCGTACATATATAATCCGCGAGGCTGGTCGTACTCCCGTAAGGAGGCCACCATGGAATCGGTTCCTCGATCACCCAATGGTTTTTTGGCATCGCTGCCTGCTGACGATTTCGAATTGATCCGCCCCCATCTGCGGACCGTCGATCTCCCCTCCGAATCGCTGCTGGTCGAGGTCGGTGAAACGCTCAAGCGCGCCTACCTGCCGCACAGTGGCGTGATCTCGCTGGTCGTCAAACTCGCAAAAGGTGAGCACGTTCAGGTCGCCATGGTCGGCCGCGACAGTATCTTTGGCGCCTTCTCCGCCCTTGGCGATCCGACTGCGCTGAACAGCGCGGTCGTGCTGGTCCCCGGTGTCGCCTCGACGCTGGACATCGACCGCCTCCGGGCCGCGGCCGACCATAGCGCGACATTCCGGACAACGCTGACCCGGCACGGGCTGGCGGTTTACACCCAGATCCAGCAGACCGCGGGCTGCAACAGTTCGCACACCGTGGAGTCCCGGCTGGGGCGATGTCTGTTGCAAACTCTTGACCTGTCCGGAAGCGATAAATTTATTCTGACCCAGGAATCGATGGCGCAGATGATCGGCGCGCGCCGCAACAGCGTGTCGCTGGTGGCCAACACCCTGCAGCAGGCCAATCTCATCCATTACAGCCGGGGGCACATCGAGATCACCGATCCGAACGGCCTGCGAAAGACCGCCTGCGAATGCTACGCGACGGTCAAGGCGCAGTACGACAGATTGCTCCGTCCCCGTTGCCTGGCGTAAGCGGGTCGGCCGAGGGCCGAGCCGCGGCGGCATTGTCGCGCGGACGCCAACCCAAGCGTTCAGATGCCGCGATACCGCATACAGGGGTTGCAGCAGGCGCTGCCGGCGGCAAATTTATTCGGTTCCGAATTAACGGGCTGTTTAATGACCGCTGCTAATGCTCAGAGGGCTGACGGGCACGCTTGGCGGAGAGCGTCGAAATTCTTCAAATACCACGAGGATTTCACTCGGGTTCGGCAACGCGTGAACGGTGCGGAGTAGAGACATGGCCTTTGATCTGTCGATGCCGATCCTGGTGGTCGATGACTACAACACCATGATCCGGATCATCCGCAACCTGCTCAAGCAGATCGGCTTCGAGAATGTCGATGATGCCAGCGACGGATCCGCCGCCCTGGCCAAGATGCAGGGCAAGAAGTACGGCCTGGTGATTTCCGACTGGAACATGGAGCCGATGACCGGCTACGATCTTCTGCGGGAAGTCCGCGCCAGTCCGGAACTTTCGCAAACGCCCTTCATCATGATCACGGCGGAATCGAAGACCGAAAACGTCATCGCAGCGAAGAAGGCCGGCGTCAGCAACTACATCGTCAAGCCGTTCAATGCCGCCACGCTGAAGACCAAGATGGAAGCCGTTTTCCCGGGATCGACCGAGTAAACCTCTTCCAGCGGCTGAAATTCCTCGCGCCTATGCCCGACGACGCCCGCAGCGCGGCTGCGGAGCCTGATCGCGCGACCGTACTTCTACGGTTTCGAATTTTCATACACGGCTAACATTCAACAGCGATAGTCATAGCAGCAAAAGAGGGCTGCATGTTCACGTTTGAGACGACCGACCAGAAGGAAGTCCGGCGTTTCCGCATCGCGCAATTCAATGGTCGGATCACCACCGTCAAGTCGGGCGGATCGACGGTCACCGGCCACGTTCGATCTGTCCTGGAACGCAAGTCGAGCGACCCGGCGCGGTGGGCTATCACCATCGTCCCGCGCGAGCCCAAGATCAAAACCAACATCCTGCGGCCTACGCCCCGTGTTCGCGCGTTCGTGGAAGACTTTTACTAGAACCGGATCTGAAGCGATCAGGCGCGTAACCACGCCCTGATCCTCTCGCGCCCGCGAGCCCCCCGCGCTATCCCGGCCCCAATTGCCGAATGCCAGGCCCACCCCGCGGTGCGAGCCAGCGTCCTTTGCCACGACGCTGACCGGGGCACCCTTCGCGGCCCCCAGGCAAAATCCAGAGCGCGGTAAGTGCCTGAATTGTGACCATAACCAACCCATAGTTGAGAGATCAAGCGGCTGCCTGTTACCGCTTAATTTACGACTTAATTTACGGCGATCTGCTTTGATGGCTTGCACCGCGCCACCTGAGGGCAGCGGGCTCATCATTAATGCTTCGTTAAACCGCAAAAAATCATGCTGCAATGATCAAGCCCAACCGGATCCAGGAATTTCTGCAGCGATTGACGCCGCCGGTGCGCAGCAATCTTCTGAACGAGCTTGAGCGGCTGGAGCTGTGCGGCGCGGAGATCCCCGGCGCCGAAACCATCGTTGAAAAATTGCGCGCGGAATTTCGCGCCGGCGGGGAAAAGCACGCCCGCGCCGGAAATCCCCAACGCTATTTTTTCGCCCCGCTGGAACCTCTGCTGGTGGATGGCGCTCCCGACCATGCCAATTCGGGCCGGGTACAGCGCGGCTCGCTGGTCGCGCTCTGGGAATGGATCAGCCGGGATCTGTTGCCGACGATGGCGCGCGACTACATGACCGAGATGACCAATCTGATCGCCACCGACAAGCAGAAGGAAGCCCGCCAGGCGGCCTCGGTGTTTCAGACCAAGGTCGTCAAGAGCCTCGAGAACACGCTCCGCTCGCCCGAGATCGCCGCTCAGGTCCGCTTCAAACTCGCGACCTACACGGCTTCCCGGACCGCCTATGACGACCTCACCAAAATGCTCTGCATTCTGCGCGCGCGCGAGGCCCTGGCAAAGTTCAACAAGGCGCTGCCGGAGCGGCTCGATAAATTCGACGACGCGCAGGTCGCCAAAATCACGCAGTTGCTGGATGGGTTCGGCAAGGACAACGCCGCGGACATTGCCTTCGCGCTGGCGCTGGTGGCCGCGCGGCTGCGGACTTCCTGGCATTTGATCCGCCTCGCCACCAAGTCCGCGGCCAGCAAGAACGCCGCCGACGTCGCCGCCACGCCCTATGCCATCACGGTCTCGATGGTGCTGGACCGGCTGGACGACAAGCGATCGCTGTTGCGCACCGCGCTCAAAAACAACCGGATTCTTGTCGCCAAGGAAATTCTGACCGACATTTACGATACCGAATACGCGCTGCGGGTCCGTATCGATCAGTTCGAGGCTTCCGAGTGGGGACAGCGGCTCGACACTCTGATGAACGCAATCACCGCGCTGGTCGAAGCCGAGGTGAGCCGCTTTCCCGACAATGTCGGCCATGTGCTGGGATCGCGCAGCCTGCGCAGCCATCAATCCCTCGCCGGACGCCTGACCTATTTGGCGTGGAAGGGCCGCGATGCCGTGACGGGGGGAACAGCCTCGCTCAAGAAGCTCTTCGGCGGGCCCGAAAAATCCGGCGCCTGAAACGGCCGGGATCGTCGGCCGCCGATCGCTGTCGCTTCATCGCCGGATGCCGGCGCGTTATGAGCGCTTCGCCCGACGCAGGTTGAAAAACTTGTCGAGAAATCGTCCTGAGACGACGAACCTGAACCACCAATAAGCCATCCGCCGCGTTTTCATCGCTCCGCCCTCATGCCGGCGTGGTCCGACGCTAGCAGCGATAGCGCCAAAGCCCGCGGGCGGATGTGAGATGCTTCACAGGTGGCCGGCATAAGTTGCAAGACAAGGCCGGCCCTGCGGCGCGATCTGCGCGCGAGCGCGCGACGGAACGGATCGATGTCCGGAAAATTTCCGGAGAATCCAATACCCAACGAAAAAGCCCGCCGGGTTTCGCCGGCGGGCTTTGATCTCAGCTAGTTAAAGCGCAACCGACCTCAGAGATCCCGGTACATCCGCGGTAATCCCTCGATCGGCTGGCCTCACATGGCGCGAAGGTTTTCCGCGCTGGTCTTGCCACGCGCGCTGTCGAGCTTCGATTCGAATGAAAGCTTCTGGCCTTCATTGAGCGAGCCCATGCCGGCACGCTCGACGGCGCTGATATGCACGAACACATCGTTGCCGCCGTCATCCGGCTGAATGAAGCCGAAGCCCTTTGTCGCGTTGAACCACTTAACTGTTCCGGTAGCCATTTAACTTCTCCAAGATTGCGCATACGCGCACTGTGCCCGCACGACCTTCGCGCGAGCTTGATCCGATTTCAGCGATGTCTTGGGGAGGGGAGCCGGTTCGGCGCGTTCAACAAGCAAATCGATTGTTCGAATGAGGGGCGTGTACGCCATCAGGCCGGGAATAGCAAGCAAATCCGGGCGACATGACAAAACGCTAATAAAGCGACCCTAATAAAGCGACCTGCGCCAGATCAGCCGAGCCGGCTGATCTGTTCCTCGGTCACCACGCGTTCGACGTTCTCGGTCTTGCTCTTGATGCGGTAACGCGGGCGCCCGTCCGCCTCGATCGGCAGGCAGGTGACGATGGTATAGACGCTGCGCTGCTTGACGCCGGCACGGCCCTGCGGCCCCTGCAGCTGATGATGAACGTCGTCATTGATCGCGAAATTGTGGGCCATCGCCTGTCTTCCCGTTACTGACGGGCTTTTAGTCGCAACACCCTTACAACGCAACACTTCTCGTCGATGGATCGGTGCCAGGGTAAACGGCGGAATCGGGCGCTCGAGGAACTACTGCAGGGACCGGAATGAGATGCGCGAGGCCCGTACCGGGGCCGAACGGGATCGGCGATTGCCACGGCGAACGGCCTGGAGGGTCCGGTTTCGCCGGGATCCCACGGATAAATCTGTCCCACGGCTCCGATCGGCGCTGGCGCCGGGGCCGACCGATCAGCCCGGCGCATGCTGACGACGATCAGGCCGACTCGCCGATTTTTTACGGGCGGTTCCCTGGGCCATTTGCGCAGGGCTATCTGCGGCGCGGCGCCGAGATCGCGCCGTACCATACGAACGCGCTGGCCTGCCGCGCCACCCGCTTACGGCCGGCTTAGGCAGCCGCGAACGCCGCAGATTGGGCACTATCTTAACCAGATTTTATAATCTGACTGGTCAGATTACCCAGAATTTAGTTGAACAAAGTCGAACGGTCGCATATTTGTTACTTTACAAAGAAGATTCTTCTGGGGAGGCGTTGCGGAGGCATTTGAATGGCTAGACCGAGCTTGCGCGAAAAACTGGCGAGCAGTGCGGTGGAAACCCTGCACGCCAGCGGATTCCACGGGTGTTCGATTCAGGACATCACCGAGGCTGCCGGCGTTCCCAAGGGTTCCTTTTTCAATCATTTTGAAAACAAGGAAGCTTTGGCGATCGACACGTTGCGGCGCTATCTCGAAAATAGCGGGTCGGACATCATGTTCGACACCACCAAACCTCCGCTTGAACGCCTCAAGAGCCATTTCCTTTTTCTGGCCAGCAAATTCGAAAACTGCAATTTCGAGCGCGGTTGCCTGCTTGGCAATTTCGCCACCGAGATGACCAAGGAATATCCGCGGATGCGGGAAGAACTCCGGCTGGTTTTCGAGACCTGGTGCGGCGCCGTCGAGTCCATTCTCCGGGAGGCTCAAGCCGCTGGCGACATCGATCCGCGTCACGATCCCGGTGAACTCGGACGCTTCCTGGTGAACGCCTGGGAGGGCGTCGCCCTGCGGCTCAAGATCACGCGGGATCGGGGCCCGATCGACGAGTTCTTTCACATCACCTTCAAAGTGCTGTTGAAATAAATGTGATCCTAAATTCGTTGACAATCTAAGTTGACCGGTCATATTGAGTGAGTGCGCCGCAACAGGATAAGGGGTTTTTGTGGCTTCAGTTTAATGTGACCGGTCACCTTGATAGTTGCGATTCCGGTATCATTATACTTATCCATCCGAGTGTTGTGTGGCGCGTCAACCGAAAAAGAGAAATCCTCATGTCGAAATTTTTCCAGAACACCCGTACTGCGATCGTCCTTTCCGGATCGGTAGCCCTCATTGCGCTGATCACGGTGGCGCCGGTCGTTCCCGCCAATGCCCAGGGCGTTCCCGCCGGGTTGACCCGACTGGATCCTCCCCAGGGGTCGAATGAGGCAGCGCTCGCCCAGCTCGACACTTCGCACGCCAAGGTGCGTGCTCACAGCAAGAAGGTCCAGGCTCACTAAGGACTTCACTAAGTATGACGTGACGCCGACACGAACGTCGGCGCTCGGATCCGATTGAACGATGCGACCGTCTCCGGGCTTGTTGGCGCGGGTCGCCTACCCGATGCCAACATCGCCTCGACTGCCGCCGTTGGGCCCCCTCAACGGCGGCATTTTCGTTTCAGCGATTGCGGCCGCATGAACTCGGCGACGGGAACGTGCGCGGACCGATTCCGTTCACGGCAAAATCAGCCCGCAGGATCGGGCTTGCGTGGGACGATGCCGATCGGCGTGAAAGTATACACCGCCTCGCCGCGCTGGTTGTAGGCGGTCCATTTGATCTTCGCGACGCCTTGCGGCTTGGTCCGCGAGGGCATCAGTTCAACCACTTCGCCTTCGAGGTGCAGCACATCGCCGGGCCGCACCGGCATCATCCAGCGCAAATCGTCGACGCCAAGCCCCATCAGCGGATGCGGTCCAAAGGGACGGACGGCAATGGTGAGCGCCATGCACATGGCCGCGGTGTGCCAGCCCGAGGCCGCCAACCCCTTGAAGGCCGATTTCTCGGCCGCCGCTTCGTCGAGATGAAACGGCTGCGGATCGAATTCGGAGGCGAATCGCTTGATGTCTTCGGCGGTCACCGACACCTCGCCGCTTTTGAAGCGCATGCCCAACGACAGGTCGTCAAACCATTCGATCATATGCGCATCTCCCGGCCGGCCGCGGCGGTGGTACTGATCATGGCGTCAAGGATATCCCGGCGCGCGGGCGCGACAAGGATTGGCGCAGAGGGAGGGCTTCTCGGTCCCTCTCCGGGCCCCTCGAAAACGGCATTAAATCAGCGTTTTCCGAACAACCTTGGCTGATTGGGTGTACCGCATTAGGTTGCCCGCATGAAAAAGATCGGCTTTCTCTCCTTCGGGCACTGGACGCCCTCGTCGCAATCACAGACCCGCTCGGCGGCAGACACACTCCTGCAATCGATCGACCTGGCCGTTGCCGCCGAGGAATTGGGCGCCGACGGGGCCTATTTTCGGGTCCATCACTTCGCCCGCCAGTTGGCCTCGCCTTTCCCGCTGCTGGCGGCCGTCGGCGCCAAGACCAGCCGGATCGAGATCGGGACCGCGGTGATCGACATGCGCTACGAGAACCCGTTTTATATGGCCGAGGACGCCGGTGCCGCCGATCTCATCGCCGGCGGGCGTCTGCAGCTCGGCATCAGCAGAGGGTCGCCCGAGCAGGTGATCGAGGGCTGGCGATATTTCGGTTATCAACCCGCGCAGGGCCAGGATGACGCCGACATGGGGCGGCGTCATGCCGAGGTGTTCTTCGACCTGCTGCGCGGGGAGGGCTTCGCGAAGCCGAATCCACGACCGATGTTTCCCAATCCGCCCGGGCTGCTGCGCCTGGAACCCCATTCCGATGGCCTGCGCGATCGGATCTGGTGGGGCGCCGGCTCGAACGCCACGGCGATCTGGGCCGCGAAACTCGGGATGAACCTGCAGAGCTCGACACTCAAGAACGACGAAACCGGCGAGGCTTTCCACGTGCAGCAGGCGGCCCAGATCCGGGCCTACCGCGCCGCCTGGAAGGAAGCCGGCCATGCCCGCGAGCCGCGGATCTCGGTCAGCCGCAGCATCTTCGCGCTGATGGACGATCGTGACCGCAGCTATTTCGGGAGCGGGCGCGAAAATGATGACCAGATCGGATTCATCGACGAGAGGACCAGGGCGATCTTCGGCCGCAGCTATGCCGCCGAGCCGCAGCTGCTCATCGAGCAGCTCAGGAAAGACGAAGCCATCACCGAGGCCGACACGCTGCTCTTGACCGTCCCCAACCAATTGGGCGTTGCCTACAACGCGCATGTGATCGAGGCGATTTTGACCCACATCGCTCCAGCCCTGGGCTGGCGTTAGCGAACTGGCTCGGCAAAGCTCGCTTGAAAGGAGTCTGACTTGAGCGTTGCTTTCACCAAGGAAGACAGCGCCGAAACGGCGTCGGAGACGCTGCTGCCCGACCGCCCGGTTTCACCGCATCCGAATCTTGTTACGGAAGATGGATTGAAGGCTCTGGAATTTCAACTCCACCGGGCTCGCGAAGCATACGAGGCGGCGCAGAAGATCGAAGACGTCAATGAACGACGGCGGCAGGCAGCAGCCCCCTTGCGCGATGCGCGCTACTTTGCGGCCAGAGTTCGCTCGGCCCAGGTGATCACCAGTCCTGCGTCAACTGACACCGTTGCCTTCGGCAGCACGGTGACCTTCAGGCGCGACGACGGGCGCGTACAGAAATATCGTATCGTGGGAGAGGACGAAGCGGACCCTAACGCCGGTTCAATTTCCTTCGTATCCCCGGTGGCACGGCTTCTGATGGGCAAGGCTGTTGGGGACGTCGTCGGTGCATCCGGTCAAGAGCTTGAGATCATCGCTATCGCGGTGCACCCCCGTAGCTAAAACGTCACGACTCTGCGGATCGATTCCCCGCGCCGCATCGGGCTCATCGGATTGGCGACGTGGTAGCTGGCAAGTTGTCCATTCCAAATCCTATCAAATCCATCGGCCTCCAATGGCCACCTCGGAACCTTTCGACGTCGTGTCGTCACAGCCTGCAAGGGCGAAGGTTTACGGCGAAATATCGCATTTACTTTGCCTGCGGTCTGATGAACACAACCGGATGCGGCGACCATTCGCGCGCCAGCTTTTCACCCTCGGCGATCTCGGCGCTGGTCATAAGCGCCGCCACGGTGTCACGCTGTTCCAACGCCGTTTGCTTCGACGAACCGAATGCAGCCACGCCAGGCAAATCCGGTGCTTTGACATCGCCAAGCTTCGCCGCCAGCGTGAACCACATGTAGGCTTGAACGTTGTTTTTTGAGACGCCGCGCCCTGCTGCATACATTGCCGCGAGATTGTATTGCGGACCGTGCATCAACGTCAGATGACTTGAGTCGTAGACCTTGTTTGCAGCACGGCGATACCAAGCCAACGCATCGGCATCGCTCTGCTGCACGGAGAATCCGTGTTCGTAGGCGATGCCGATAATGTTCTGCGCGTAGGGAGAGTCCTGTTCTGCAGCCAGACGATACCATTTCAAGGCCTCGCTGTAGTCCCGCTGAACCCCGTATCCCATGGCGTACATGTCGCCGAGATTGTTCTGTGCGACCATAAAATCCTGGTCTGCCGCGCGGCGAAACCAATTCACAGCCTCGGCATCGTCCCGGGCTACACCCCAGCCCAGTCGATACATGGTCCCAACGTCGTTCTGAGCGATCGCTAAACCCTTTGCGGCTGCCAAGTGAAGCCATTTCATCGCCTCGGCAGAGTCTTGCGTCACACCAAGGCCCTTCGCGTACATGACACCAAGGTTGTACTGCGCATAGGTGTTGTCCTGGTCCGCAAGCGCTCGAAACATTCGTGATGCCGCCGGATAATCTCCACCGCGAGCCGCCGCGGAGGCGTCCTCAAGCGGACCGGCGATCACGGGAGACCCGGCAAGAACGGTCAGCGCTATGATGACAACTTGAACAACAGGGTGTCGTCTGGGCATGTGGTAGAGTCCCGCAACGATCGAAAAAAGTTCTGGGACCGCACACGCTGGGTCACCACTGGCCGCGAGCGCTTCGTCCCTGCGACTTGATGCATCAATCGCGCATTATAGTGCGTCGCAATTAAATGCACATCCTGTCCGATTCCGCCGATGGCGGAAGATCTACGGCAACTGGTCGGAAGCAACGTGAAACGCCTGCGGATCGCGGCAGGCGTTTCGGCAAGCCGAGCTGGCGGAGAGGGAGGGA
>NZ_JBEKCZ010000084.1:0-31235 GCF_050014615.1 Bradyrhizobium sp.
CTCAAAGTCACGCCCTCCAATCACTTCGTGAACTGGCAGCAGGACCCGCAGGGCAACTGGCTGGCGCGGTTTGTCTTCCCGGAAAAGGCCACCGAGCTCAAGATCGAGGTCGATTTCACGGCGCAGATGACCGTGATCAATCCGTTCGATTTCTTTGTCGAGCCCTACGCCGATAGTTTTCCGTTCGCCTATACCGACGATCTCAAGACCGAACTCGCGCCCTATCTCGCGACCACCGAGCCCGGGCCGCTATTGGCGGCCTACCTCGCCGGGATACCGCGGGAGGCGCCGAGCACGGTCAATTTTCTGGTCGATCTCAACGCCCAGCTGCAGAAGAAGATCCGCTACATCATTCGCATGGAGCCGGGCATCCAGACCCCGGAGCAGACATTGGCTTCGGGTGCGGGATCCTGCCGCGACTCGGCGTGGCTGCTGATTCAAGCCTTGCGGCATCTCGGGCTCGCCGCCCGCTTCGTCTCGGGCTATCTCATTCAATTGCGCCCCGACATCGATCCGGTTGAGGGACCGCGCGAGGTCGAGAACGACTTTACCGATCTGCACGCCTGGGCCGAGGTGTATCTGCCGGGCGCCGGCTGGATCGGCTTCGACGTCACCTCGGGCATGCTGACCGGCGAGGGGCACATTCCCGTCGCCGCCACGCCGCATTACCGCTCAGCGGCGCCGATCAGCGGCGCGGTCGGTTTCGCCGAGGTCGAGTTCGGCTTCGAGATGAGCGTCAAGCGGATTCGCGAAGCGCCGCGGATCACCCGGCCATTCTCTGATGAATCCTGGGCGCGTCTCGACCGGCTCGGCGAACAGGTCGATGCCGATCTCAAAGCCGGCGACGTGCGATTGACGATGGGCGGCGAGCCGACCTTTGGTTCGGTCGATGACCTGGAATCGCCGGAATGGAATATCGCCGCGGTCGGACCGACCAAGCGCGGACTGGCCGACGATCTCATTCGCAAGCTGCGCGCGCGCTTTGCACCGGGTGGCTTGCTGCATTACGGACAGGGCAAATGGTATCCCGGCGAAAGCCTGCCGCGCTGGGCGTTTGGTCTTTACTGGCGCAAGGACGGCGTGCCGATCTGGAAAAATCCCGATTTGATCGCGAAGATCGAATCGCCGCGCAAAGCCGTCATCGAAGATGCCGAACGTTTCGCGGAAAATGCGGCGAAAAAACTGGGTGTCGATTCCGAATTCATCATGCCGGCGTTCGAAGACCCCGGTCACTGGTTGCAGAAGGAAGCCGGCCTGCCGCCCAACGTCGATCCCAGCGATTCCAAACTGTCCGATCCGGAAGAGCGCTCGCGGATGGCGCGGGTGTTCGATCAGGGGCTCAACGTGCCCAAGGGATTCGTGCTGCCGATCCAGCGCTGGAATGCCGACGCAAGCCAATCTTCCTCGCGCTGGAAGAGCGAGCGCTGGAAGCTGCGGCGCGGCAATCTGTTTCTCACGCCCGGCGATTCTCCGCTGGGGTTGCGGCTGCCGATCGCCTCACTGCCGCATATCCCGGCGGAGGAATATCCTTACATCGTCGAGCAGGATCCGCTGGAGCCGCGCGACGCGCTGCCGGTGTATGACGGGGCCGCTCCAGCCGAGGCCGCGCCGCATCAGCAGGTGCAGGAACAGCAACTCAAGGGCGGTGGCGTGCGGACCGCGATGTCGATCGAGATCCGCGACGGCATCCTGTGCGCGTTCATGCCGCCGGTGGAGAAGCTCGAGGATTATCTCGAACTGGTCACCGCGGTGGAGGCGACTGCCGAAGAAATGCAGATGCAGGTGCATGTCGAGGGCTATCCGCCGCCGTTCGATCCGCGCGTCGAGGTCATCAAAGTGACACCCGATCCCGGCGTGATCGAAATCAACATCCAGCCGGCGACCAGCTGGCGCGAAGCGGTCGATATCACCTTCGGGCTCTATGAAGATGCCGCGCAGGTCCGGCTCGGGGCCAACCGGTTTTTGATCGACGGCCGCCACACCGGCACCGGCGGCGGCAATCATGTGGTGGTGGGCGGCGGCAAGCCGTCGGACTCGCCGTTCCTGCGCCGTCCCGATTTGCTGAAGAGTCTGGTGTTGTACTGGCAGCGGCATCCCTCGCTGTCTTATCTGTTCTCGGGCATGTTCATCGGTCCGACCAGCCAGGCGCCGCGTATCGACGAGGCCCGGCATGACGGGCTTTATGAACTGGAGATCGCGCTGGCCCATGTGCCGCCGCCTGATATCAAAGCCCCGCTATGGCTGGTCGATCGTCTGTTCCGGCACATCCTGGTCGATATCACCGGCAATACCCACCGCGCCGAAATCTGCATCGACAAGCTCTATTCTCCCGACGGCACCACCGGTCGGCTTGGCCTGGTCGAGTTCCGCGCCCTGGAGATGCCGCCGGATCCGCGCATGTCACTGGCGCAGCAATTGCTGATCCGGGCTTTGATCGCCAAGCTCTGGCGCGAACCCCAACAAGGCAAGTTCGTGCGCTGGGGCACCACGCTGCACGACCGCTTCATGCTGCCGCATTTCCTGTGGGAAGACTTTCTGGATGTGCTCGCGGAACTGAAGCTGTCCGGCTACGATTTTTCACCGGACTGGTACGCCGCCCAGCTCGAATTCCGCTTTCCGGTGTTCGGCCGGGTCCATCATGGCGGTGTTGCCCTGGAAGTACGCCAGGCGCTCGAACCCTGGCACGTGCTGGGGGAAGAGGGCTCGGCCGGGGGGACGGTGCGCTATGTCGATTCGTCGGTCGAACGCCTGCAGGTCAAAGCCAACGGCTTTGTCGAAGGCCGTCACGTCGTCACCTGCAACGGCCGGCGGATGCCGATGACGGAGACCGGCCGTTCGGGCGAGGCGGTCGCAGCCGTCCGCTTCAAGGCGTGGCAGCCGGCGTCGGGGCTGCACCCCACCATTCCGGTTCACGCGCCGCTGACGTTTGATTTGATCGATACCTGGAACGGCCGTTCGCTGGGCGGCTGCGTCTATCACGTCGCGCATCCCGGCGGGCGCAGCTACGAGACCAAGCCGGTCAACTCCTATGAAGCCGAGGCGCGGCGGCTGGCCCGGTTTCAGGATCACGGCCACACCCCCGGCAAGGTCGATCCGCCGCGCGAGGAACGCACAATTGAATTTCCTTTGACCCTCGACTTGAGGACGCTGCTCCTGCATTGAGAATAGGCTTATTGAGAGTAGCCTTATTCAGAATAGCCTTGGGGCAGGAGAGTCGGGATGGCGGGGCAGGCCGGCCAGGGAAATAGTCAGGGAGGTAGGGCGCGTCCGGGCAACCGGCGAGTGGCGCAGTGGACCCGCGACTATGTTCGCCTGCCCGGAATACCCGATGAATATATCGGGCCGGACGGGGCGCCTCGCGCGGTCTGGACCCGGTTTTTCGAGGCCTTCGCCACACTGACGCCAGGTGATATCGAACGGCGGTTCGGGACCGCCGACCGGCATCTGCGGGAAGCCGGCGTGAGCTACCGCGCGCCCGGCGAGACCGCCGACCGGATTTGGCCGCTCAGCCATCTGCCGCTTTTGATCGACGAGGCCGAATGGCAGCAATTGACCGCCGGCATCGTGCAGCGCGCGCAATTGCTGGAACTGGTCCTGAGCGACCTCTATGGCGAGGGCCGATTGGTCGCCGAGGGTGCGATCCCGGCGGCCGCGATTGCCGGCAGCACCGAATATCTGCGCTCGATCTGCGGTATCAAACCCCCGGGCGGCCGCTATCTCAATCTGTACGCGGCGGATGTCGGCCGCGGGCCCGACGGGCGCTGGTGGGTGCTGGGCGACCGGACCCAGGCGCCATCGGGAGCAGGCTACGCGCTGGAGAACCGCCTGGTGCTGTCGCGCGCATTTGCATCGCTCTACAAATCGATGAATGTGGAGCGGGTTGCGCCATTCTTCGAAGCGTTCCGCGACAGCCTGCGCGCGGGCGCGGATCGCGATGAGCCGCGCATCGGCCTTTTGACGCCGGGCAGCTTCAGTGAAACCTATTTCGAACATGCGACGCTGGCGCGCTATCTCGGATTTTTGCTGGTCGAGGGCGACGATCTCGCCGTCAGCGGTGACCGCATCCATATTCGCACCGTCGCCGGCTTGAAGCGGCTCGACGTGCTGCTGCGCCGGGTCGATTCCAATTCGCTCGACCCGCTGGAGCTCGACGCCTCCTCGCAACTCGGCGTGCCCGGCCTGATCGATGTGCTCCGCAAGAACGGCGTTGTGGTCGCCAATATGCCGGGTTCGGGCGTGATGGAGGCGCGGGCGCTGTTGGGCTTCCTGCCCAGCCTCAGCCGGCGCTTCTTCGGCGAGGATCTGAAGATGCCGCACATCGCGACCTGGTGGTGCGGCCAGAAATCCGCGCGCGAGGAAGTATTGTCGCGGCTCGACCAGGTTGCGATCGAGGGCGCCTACCGCAGCGGCGTTCCCGGTTTTCCGGGTAACGGGCCGGTGCTCGCCAGCGAGCTGTCGTCGACCGAGCGCGAACGGCTGAAGACGGCGATCAATGACCGCGGCATCGACTTCGTCGGCCAGGAACTGGTTCGGCTCTCGACAACGCCGGTATGGGACCAGGGTCGGATCACACCGCGCCCTTTCGTGCTGAGGGTCTTCGCGGCCGCAACGCCGCAGGGCTGGACCATCATGCCCGGCGGCTTCTGCCGGATCGCCGACCAGCTCGATGCCCGCGCGGTGTCGATGGGGGATGGGGCGCGGGCGGCGGACGTCTGGGTGGTTTCCGACAAGGCGGTACCGACGACGACCCTGCTGCCGGCGGTGGATACGGTGCGGATCAGGCGCATCGCCGGCTGGGTCCCGAGCCGGGCCGCCGACAATCTGTTCTGGCTTGGCCGCTACCTCGAGCGCGCCGAGGCGACGCTGCGGCTGGTGCGGGCGCTGGCGACGGCGTTGCGCGACCCGGGCAAGGGATCGTCCCCGGTGCTTCACTCGGTTGAACGGATCCAGCGGCTGCTCGTGACATGGGGGGCGACCTCGCAGACGGCACGGACGCAGCCCGCGAAGATCGCGGCCGAGGCGCTGCAGAGCGAGGACAAGTTTGGTTCGGCGCTGTCGCTGGTGCGGGCGGCACAGCGAACCGCCACGTCGCTGCGCGAACGGCTGTCGCCGGATGCCTGGCAGGTCATTACCGAGATGGTGGAGCGCCTTGGCCAGGAGGTCGAGGATGATGACGGCGTCGTCAGCGCCGCCGAACTGACGTTGCAGGAACTCGCGAGTTTCGCAGGGCTGGCGCAGGAAAACATGAACCGCGCCGCCGGCTGGCGTTTCCTCGAAATGGGCCGCCGCGCCGAGCGCGCGATCAACACCGTGCGTTTCGCGCGTCAGTTCGCCTATGACGAAGCCAGCGGCGAGGATCTCGACATCCTGCTGACGCTGGTGGATTGCCAGATCACCTATCGCTCGCGCTACCTCGTCGGTCCGCTGCTGGCGCCGGTGCGCGACCTCGTGGTGCTGGACCCCTACAATCCAAGGTCGGTCGCGTTTCAGGTTTCTGCGCTGAACGATCACATCGCCAGCCTGCCGACGTTGAAAGAGGGAGGGTTGATCGAGCGGCCGCATCGGCTCGCGGTCGGCCTGCAGGCGACGCTGACGACGACGGAGGCCGCCGCACTCGATACCAAAACCCTGTTCGCGCTGGAGCAGGACCTGCTCAATCTCGCCGATGCCATCGGATCGCATTATTTTCCGCACGGGCCCAATGCGAGCCGGCCGGAAAAGCTGACGGGCCTCGCGTGATCTACGATATCCGTCACGTCACCAGCTACAGTTACGAAAGCCCGGTCAGCTTCGCGCGGTGCTCACTGCGGCTGGAGCCCAAAAGCGGCGGCGGACAGCAATTGGTCTCGCACACCGTCGATATCAGGCCGCGGCCGGCGGACCGCACCATACGGCACGACTTTTTCGGGACCCATACCGAGAGCATCCTGATCGAAACCCCGCATCGCAACCTTCGGATCGATTCGCGATCGCGGGTCTCGGTTTCCCGCAGCGCGCCCGGCCGCACCGCGCAAAGTCGTGCGTGGGAGAGCGTGCGCGACGTGGCCTTTGAGGCCACCAGTCTCGGTCCCGCGTCGCCGATCGGATACGTCTTCGCCAGTCCGCTGGTGCCGGTTCAGCAGCCGGTTACATCCTATGCCTCCGCCAGCTTTCCGCCGGGAAGCGGCATCCTGGCCGGCGCGGTCGACCTGATGCATCGCATCCGGACCGATTTCAAGTACGATCCGAAGGCCACCGTCATCTCGACGCCGCTCAACGAAGTATTCGAAAAACGCCACGGCGTTTGCCAGGACTTCGCCCATGTGATGATCGCGGGCCTGCGCGGCATAGGCCTGCCCGCGGCCTATGTCAGCGGCTATCTGCGCACCATCCCGCCGCCGGGCAAACCGCGCCTGCAGGGCGCCGATGCGACCCATGCGTGGGTCTCACTGTGGTGCGGCGAGGGACTCGGCTGGATCGGTTTCGACCCCACCAATGATATCCTTGTCGAAAACGATCATATCGTTCTGGCGGTAGGGCGGGATTTTTCCGACGTCTCGCCGGTTGACGGCATCATCGTGGGATCGCGCAAGCAGAAGCTCGCGGTGGCGGTCGATGTGCTGCTGGTGGAATGACGCAGCACCGCACCCCATCCTTGAACGGCCAAGAACTCGAACGGCCAAGCACTTGAATGGCCATGACCTTGAACAGCCATGACGTCCTCATACTCGGCGCCGGTGCAGCGGGCCTGATGTGCGCGGCCGTCGCCGGCCGGCGTGGACACCGGGTGCTGGTGCTGGAGCAGGCGAGGCATCCGGCCGAGAAGATCCGGATCTCCGGAGGCGGACGCTGCAATTTCACCAATCTGCACACCGGCCCGGCGAATTTTCTGTCGAACAATCCGCAGTTTTGCCGCTCCGCGCTCAGCGGCTACTCGCAGCGAGACTTCATTGCGCTGGTGGAGAATTATGGCATTGCCTATCACGAAAAGACGCGAGGGCAATTATTCTGTGACGGCTCGTCGCGGCAGATCGTCGACATGCTGCTGGAGGAATGCCGCAAGGCCCATGCGCAACTGCGGTTGGGGGTGCGGATCTCCGGGCTTTCGAGCAACGAAAGCGGCTTTGTCGTCGTCACCGACCAGGGCGAATTTCGCGCGCGCTCCCTGGTGGTCGCAACCGGCGGCCCTTCAATCCCGAAAATGGGATCGAGCGGGTTCGGATACAAAATTGCCGAGCAATTCGGCCTGAAGATCGTGCCGCCGCGGGCGGCGCTGGTGCCCCTGACATTCGACGCCGCGTTGCTCGCGCGGTTTGGGGATCTGGCGGGGGTGTCGGTCGATGCCGTCGTGAGTTGCGGCAAGACACGGTTCGACGAGGCGCTGCTCTTTACCCATCGCGGGCTGAGCGGTCCGGCGATTCTGCAGATATCTTCCTATTGGCGTGAAGGCCACGACATCATCATCGACATGGCGCCGGAGGTCGACATTCTGGCCAGGCTGAAAAACATGCGCGCCGACCATCCCAGGCAGGAAATGGCGACCGCGCTGGCCGGCTTTGTTCCGAAGCGATTGGCGCGGGCCATTGCGGACGTGATCGCAGGTCCGGAGCGGATCGCCGATTTCTCCGATGCGCGTCTGGCGGACGCGGCCGCCGCGGTCAGGCAGTGGCGCGTCAGGCCTAACGGGACCGAGGGCTACCGCACCGCGGAGGTGACGCTGGGCGGCGTCGATACATCGGAGCTGTCGTCGAAAACATTCGAATCGAGGTCCGTTCCGGGACTTTATTTCATTGGCGAGGTCGTCGACGTCACCGGTCACCTCGGAGGCTTCAATTTTCAATGGGCGTGGTCTTCGGGATACGCCGCGGGTTGTCACGTCTAGGTCGTTTTCGAGCGAAGCGGGCACTGTTCCCGGACAATTCCTTGGCGTTCGGGTCTCGTATTTTTAACCAAGCCTTTACGCTCCGACGCGTCAAGGCGGCCGGTAAGGCGGCCGCTAAGCCCCTCGTTAAGGGAACCATCGTAGATTTGCGCCAATAGGCGAGGAATTGCTTCGCAGAACTCGCTGGGGGAAGGGCGTGGATCATGTCTGGCGTGAGGGAAATTTTCTGTTCGAGCCTGGAATGCAGTTTGTTCAATCAAATTGCATTGTTCAGCACGGCCGGTCTTTCCGTGTCGATGGCGCTGGTGTTCGCCTACGATCTGCGGATCGACGGCTGGATCTGAACGGCCTGGTAGCGCAAGCCGCGTGACGATGCCGTCATCGATCTCTGATCGTCCTATCGTGATCCCGGTGCGATTGACCGGGATCGATACCCGTTCACATCTGCAAGGCTGAATCTTCAGCCGGCTATTGTTCTGGTCCGCGACGCCTCATCGTCGGCGCTGCCGGCGCGCAGATTGCGAAAGAATTTCTCAACCTCGCGCGACAGAAGTTCCGCCGTGGCAGTCAGGTCGCTGGACGCCGAGAGCACCGATGTCGCGGCTTTGTTGGTATCGCCGATGGCGTCGCTCAGCGAACCGATATTGGCGACCAGGGTCGAGTTGCCGTCGGCGGCCAATTGCGCATTTGAGGAGATTTCGCGGGTCGCGGTATCCTGTTGCCCGACGGAGCTCGCGATATTCGAGGTCACCTCATTGATGTCGCGCACGGCGGTACCGATTTCGCGCACGGCATCGACGGCATTGCGCGTCGAGGTCTGGATCATGGTGATGTTCTGACCGATCTCAGCGGTCGCCTTGGCGGTCTGTCCCGCGAGCGTCTTGACCTCGTGAGCCACGACCGCGAAGCCGCGGCCGGCCTCGCCGGCGCGAGCCGCTTCGATCGTGGCGTTTAGCGCCAGAAGATTGGTCTGTTCCGCGATCGCCTGGATCAGACTGAGTACGCCGTCGATACGCTGGGTCGCGGCGGAAAGACTTTCAATTTCGGCGACTGATTTTTCAGTTCGCAGACCGGCCTGCTCGACGACGTCAGCGGAATGACGCACCTGCCGGCCGATCTCCTCGATGGAGGCCGACAGCTGTTCGGCGGCACCGGCGACGGCGAACACATTGGCGGAGGCCTGTTCGGTCGCCCGCGCGGCAGCAGCCGCACGGCCACTCGCATCCGATGCCACTCCGGTGATGGACTGTGCGGTATCGCGCATGGCCGACGCGTTGTCGTTGACCGCGCCCAGCACGCTTCCGATCGCGCCCCGGAACGCTTCCACCGAATTTTCGATGTGCCGGGCCCGTTCCTCGCGCGCCTTGGAGTCCAGCAGCACCTGCGAATTGAGATTGCGGTTGCGGTCCATCGCCTCCTTGAAGATCTGGATGGCCCGCGCCAACGCGCCGATCTCGTCGGTGCGATCGGTGTGTGGGACCTCCACATTGTCGGCGCCATCGGCGACCTGCTTGATGGTGGCGGTGATGACGGAAAGCGGCCGCGCGATCGAGCGGAAGATGATCAGGACACCGGCGCCGACCAGAACCAGCTCCAGGCCGCCGAGACAGGTCAGGAGAAAAGCCAGTTGACGATTGGATTCGGTTTGAAGGGCGATCCGCTTGCCGCGTTCGGCATAGAGCTTGGTCAGCGCTTCAAGGTCCTTGTTGAGGGCGACGCGCACGTCGCGATTGGCATCATTATCGCCCCATTCACGGCCTGCGGCGGGACTGACCTCGACCGCGCGGCGCACCAGTTCCCCGCGGAACGCGATGAACTGCTCGATGCGTTTCTTGAAGACGGCGAACTGCTCGGAGTCATCCGCCTGGACGATGGATTCCCAGTCTTTAACGACGGCCAGGAGCTGGTCGTTGAATTTGAGGAGTCCATTGCCATACTTCTTCACGCCGACCGCTTCCGTCGACATGTAGACGCCGCGGGATTCCATCACAATCGCATAGACCGTCGAATTGACGCGCTCGACATTGAGCGCTGCGCGGCTGGCGGTCTGGACCGCTTCGGTGAGTTCCGTGCTGCGGCGGGTATTGAAATCGGATAGCGCGGTGATGGCCGCGGTCAGAAGCGCAAACAGGGCAAAGATCGAATAGAGCTTGGCTGCGAGCGAAAGCCGGGACATCAAGCCGGACCCGGTCGCGGGAGGTTTCATGGTTGTCGCAGACATCGCCGGCCTCGCTCAGGAGGCCGGTCAGTATATGACGGCCGTCAAAAAACTATCTAAAGTTTCAATGTATAAATTGTTAACCTTTGCCCGATTTCGGGGCATCGGGCGCAGGATACTACCGGCCCGGAATTTTTTTAATTCATTATATATTTCAGATAGTTGATCGATCAAATGTCTTCCCTGGTTCCCGATCGGGAAACCCTTGGGGGGTTGTGGATGCGCGTTCGCACCGAAGGGCCCGCTCGCAACGGGCAGATGCTTCGGCTCGTCGGCGCCGCAGCGGGAAGCCCCGAGCTTCGCTTCATGGACGGGATTTGGCCGTCGCTGACGTCTTGGAAGAGACCTCCACCAACGGCGGCGCAAGGTGATAGTGTTTACGACGGTTATCGGCGCACGCGCGCCGATGGTCCGGAGCGTTCATGGTCTATCGCCACGCCATCGATACCACGACCTATGTCTTTGACGATCTGCGCGATCTCCTGGCCAAGGCGACACCGCCGCGCTCCGGCGACCGTCTGGCCGGGATCGCGGCCGATAGCGCCGAGCAGATGATCGCGGCGCGGATCGCGCTGGCCGACGTCCCGCTGAAGCAATTCCTGCACGAGACCGTGATTCCCTACGAACAAGATGAAGTGACCCGTCTGATCGTCGATACCCACGATCGATCGGCCTTTGCGGCGATATCGTCACTGACCGTTGGTGCGTTCCGCGATTGGCTGCTCTCGGACGCGGCGACGACGCCAGTGCTTGCAAAACTGGCGCGCGGCGTCACCCCGGAAATGGCCGCGGCGGTTTCAAAACTGATGCGCAACCAGGATCTGATCCTGGTTGCAAAAAAATGCCAGGTCGTATCAGCTTTTCGCAACACCATTGGCCTGCCGGGCCGGATGAGCGTGCGGCTGCAGCCCAACCACCCCTATGATGACGTCAAGGGCATCACCGCGTCGATACTGGACGGCATCCTGTTGGGGGCCGGCGACGCCTGTATCGGCATCAATCCGGCAAGCGACGACCCGGCGGTGATCGGCGGGCTGCTGCGGTTGCTCGACGACATCATCGCGCGGCTGCAGATTCCGACCCAGAGCTGTGTTCTCGCTCATGTGACGACGACGCTCGGATTGATCGATCGGGGCGTGCCCGTCGACCTGGTATTTCAGTCGATTGCGGGGACACAGGCCGCCAACCGCAGTTTCGGCATCGACCTCGCGCTGCTGGGAGAAGCGCACCAGGCCGGTCTGTCGCTGCGGCGGGGCACCGTTGGCGAAAATGTGATGTATTTCGAAACCGGGCAGGGCTCGGCGCTTTCGGCCAACGCCCATCACGGTGTCGACCAGCAGACCTGCGAAGCGCGCGCCTATGCCGTCGCCCGCGCGTTCGATCCGCTGCTGATCAACAGCGTGGTCGGCTTCATCGGTCCGGAATATCTCTATGACGGCAAGGAAATCATCCGCGCCGGGCTGGAGGACCATTTTTGCGGCAAGCTGCTTGGCCTGCCGCTGGGGGTGGATGTTTGTTACACCAACCATGCCGAGGCCGACCAGGACGATATGGATAACCTGTTGACATTGCTCGCGGCCGCCGGCGTGAGCTTTATCATGGGGGTGCCCGGCGCCGACGACGTCATGCTGAATTATCAATCCACTTCTTTCCACGACGCACTTTACGTCCGCGATCTGTTCGGCTTGAAGCGCGCCCCCGAGTTCGACGACTGGTTGTTGCGCGCCGGGCTTGCCGATGCCGGGTTTCGCCTCGCCGGCAATACCGGCTTGCTACCCGATTTTGCGTCGCGACTGATCGCCTGAGGGCAATCAACCGCCGTCAAGGCCCTTGGCGTAACCATTTGGTCATCCGCGGGTTAAACGGCCGCCACAATGTTGAGGAATTTGTAGCCCAATTTGGGCGGTGGGCTTAAGTTGGGTCGATGTCGCAGAGGAAGTTCGATGAGGGCTGAGAGCGTTG
Organism: Bradyrhizobium sp.; assembly: GCF_050014615.1. Lineage (GTDB taxonomy): Bacteria > Pseudomonadota > Alphaproteobacteria > Rhizobiales > Xanthobacteraceae > Bradyrhizobium. Next base: position 12,042 of record NZ_JBEKCZ010000084.1, read on the forward strand.
AGACGGTACGGCGCATCCTGTGCGTTTTTCCGCGCTATACGTCTTCGTTCGGCACATTCGAATACGCCTACCCGCTGACGGACGGGGTTCAGGCCTTCATGCCCCCGCAGGGCCTGCTGCTGATCGCGGCCTATTTGCCGGCAAATTGGCCGGTCCGCTTCATCGACGAAAACATCCGCCCCGCCACGACGGAAGATTTCCAATGGGCCGAAGCCGTGTTCGTCAGCGGCATGCATATCCAGCGTCAGCAGATGAACGATATCTGCCGCCGCGCCCATGCGTTCGATCTGGCGGTCGCGATCGGCGGACCCTCGGTCAGCGCCTGCCCGGACTACTACCCCTCGTTCGACTATCTTCACGTCGGCGAACTCGGCGATGCGACAAACGATCTGATTGCGCGGCTGGCGCGCGATACGTCCCGCCCCGAGCAGCAGGTGGTCCTGAAGACCGCCGACCGCCTCGACATGACGAGTTTTCCGCTTCCGGCCTATGAACTCGCCGAGCTCGAACGCTACTTCCTCGGCAGCATCCAGTATTCGAGCGGCTGTCCCTATCAGTGCGAGTTCTGCGATATCCCCGGGCTTTATGGCCGCAATCCGCGCCTGAAATCGCCCCAGCAGATCACCGCCGAGCTCGATAAATTGCTCGAATGCGGCATCAGAGGCTCGGTCTATTTCGTCGATGACAATTTCATCGGCAACCGCAAGGCCGCGCTCGATCTGTTGCCGCATCTGGTCGAATGGCAGAAGAAGACCGGCTACGTGCTGCGCTTTTCCTGCGAGGCGACGCTGAATATCGCCAAGCGTCCGGAAATTCTGGCCGGAATGCGCGAGGCGTTTTTCTCGACCATTTTCTGCGGTATCGAAACGCCGGATCCCGTGGCTTTGAAGGCCATGCACAAGGATCACAACATGATGGTTCCCATCATGGAAGCGATTCAGACGCTCAACCGTTTCGGCATGGAGGTCGTGTCCGGAATTATTCTCGGCCTGGATACCGACAAGCCCGAAACCGGAGCGCATCTGCTCGAATTCATCGACGCGTCGCAAATCCCGCTATTGACCATCAACCTGTTGCAGGCGCTGCCAAAGACGCCGCTCTGGGATCGATTGCAGCGCGAGAACCGGCTGATCGAGGACGAAGGCCGCGATTCCAACGTCGATTTCCGTTTGCCGTATGAAGATGTCGTGCAGACCTGGCGCGCCTGCATGGGGAGCGCCTATCAGCCCGACAAGCTGCTGGCGCGTTACGAATACCAGATCCGCGAAACCTACCCGAACCAGATCAGGCGGCCGCGGACGCCACAGCAGTCGTCGTGGGCCAATATCAAGCTCGGCCTGACCATGCTGCGCAATATCTTCTGGAAAGTCGGTGTTCTCGGCGACTACAAGATTCAATTCTGGAAATTCGCGCTGCGGCGTCTCGCCCGCGGCGAGATTGAATATCTCATCAGCTCGATTCTGGTTGCCCATCACCTGATCAAGTTCGCGCGCGACGCTTCGGGCGGGCAAACCAACGCATCCTACTACTCGCTGAAGCTGCAGGAAGCGTCCGTTCCGGCCGAGTAGCGAACGCAAATGGCAATCATGTCCGGGCCGCCAGCTCGACCGCTGCGTGATCTGCGGAATTTAACCCCGGCACGGGTCGGGCTTGGCCGGGCCGGCGCAAGCATGCCGACCCAGGCACTGCTCGAATTTATGCTGGACCATGCGCGCGCCCGTGACGCTGTCCACGCCGTGTTCGATGTGCCCGCCATGATGCGGGGTCTCAACGATATCGGTCTCGAGGCATGCGAGGTCGCCAGTCGCGTCCACGACCGGACGGAATACCTTCGGCGCCCGGACCTTGGCCGAATGCTTGATCCGGCCTCGCAGCACCTGCTGGCGGGCAGGGCCGGTGGCGCGCGCCAGCTTGCGATCGTCGTCGGCGACGGGCTGTCGCCCGCGGCGGTCAACGCTCACGCACTTGAAGTCGTCCGCAGCCTCATGCCTCGACTGGCCGCCGATGGGATCGAAATCGGCCATGCCGTGGTTGCATCGGGTGCGCGGGTCGCCCTCGGCGACGAGATCGGCGCCATTCTGGGGGCGCGCATGATCGTCATGCTGATCGGCGAGCGGCCCGGCCTGTCTGCGTCAGACAGTCTCGGGGCTTATCTGACCTTTGCCCCCAAGGTCGGTCTTACGGACGAAAAGCGCAATTGCGTTTCCAACATCCATGGCTCGGGACTTGGTTACGATGAAGCCGCTTTCAGGATTGCATGGTTGATTCGCGAGGGCCTCGCCCGTGGATTGAGCGGCGTCGCGCTAAAGGACGAAAGCGGTGCGGAAGCGCCCCGCACCATCACGGCAAATTCAACTCAGCATGACAAATCTGAGACCTGAACCGGCATTTTCGCGCTGCGCGCGCCGATTTGCGACGGGGCGCGCGCTTGCGAGATGCCGTACAGACCTGCTACATCTCTCCCGGCAAATTTACCGCATGTTTTCAAGGGGTAGCGCCGACCAGGCAATGCCGATCAAGGCCTTGTTCGCGTCCCGGAACCTGAGCCATTTGGACCTTAAGCCATTTAACTTGAGCCGATGCGAGAATTGGACAGGATATGCTCGAAAAAAACAGCGACAGTGAAGTTCATGTCGAGAAGGTCGAGCAACGGCCGACGGCCAGCATCGCCTTTGGGCTGGAGCGACTAGGTCTCATCGCGGTTCAGGCGCCGATCCTGTCCTGCATCATTCTCGTCGGGCTGATTATCGGCGCGCTGTTCGGTATCGATCGCATCAAGATCGACGATTCCCTCAGCCAGTTGTTTCGTTCCAATTCCAAGGAATACCGGCAATACGAATCGGAAACCAAGCGCTTCCCGGCGACCGAATTCGACGTGCTGGTGGTGGTCGAAGGCAAGATGCTGCTCGCGCGTCCCAATCTCGAGAAGGTGCGCGATCTCGTCACCGACCTGCAACTCGTCGAGGGCACTCGCGGCCTGATCTCGCTGTTCTCCGCGCGCCAGGCGCCGGCGCCTGGCAAGCTGCCGGCGGCGCTGTTCCCGTCCGAGCTGCCGCAAGGTGCCGACTACGACAAATTCATCGAGACCGTGCGAACCAACGAGATCATCCGCGGCAAGCTGCTGTCCGAAGACGGCACGCTGGCGCTGATCGTGCTGTCGCTCGAACCCGACGTTGTCGCCAGCAGCAAGCTTACCAAGACGATCGGCGATATTCGCAAATTGATGGCCGAGGATCTCGCGGATAGTGGCCTCAACGCGGAATTATCCGGCGTTCCGGTGATGCAGCTCGAAATCCGCAACGCGGTCAAACGCGACGGGCTGACCTACAATATCCTGGGCATCCTGGCCGGCTGTATCATCGCGATCATCTTCTTCCGGAAGATATCATTCATGATCATCGCCGCGTTCCCGCCGATCATCGCGATCGTGCTCGCGCTTGGCGGCCTCGGATGGGCCAATTTCAACCTCAATATGTTTTTGAACGTGATGACGCCGCTGATCATGGTGATCAGCTTTTCGGATTCGATGCAGCTGACCTTCGCGGCGCGCGACCGTCTGATCGCGGGCCAGGACAAATACACCGCGTTCCGAAACGCCGTGCTTGTGGTCGGCCCGGCCTGCGTGCTCACCCATGGCACCGCCGGCATATCGTTTATTGCCCTGCAATTCTCGGATTCGGACCTGATCCGCAAATTCGGCGAGGCGGGACTCGCCGCCACCGTCATCGCGCTGATCGCGGTGCTCTCGCTGGTTCCTGTTTTTGGCGTGCTTCTGGTGCGCAATGAGAAGACGTTCGCCGTAAAATTTCGGGGCGCCGATGCCGGCGTGCAGATGCTGCGCAATTTTTGTTACTGGATCGCGGTGCGCATGGTCAGCCGTCCCGGCCTGTTCAGCCTGATCGCCGTTCTAATCGTTGGCGGTCTGGCTGTGGTCTACGCCAATCTGGAGCCGCGGTACCGGCTCGCCGATCAGGTGCCCGACAAGCAGCAGGCGGTGGCGGCGAGCGGGCGTCTCGACGCCAAGCTCACCGGCGCCAATGCGATCGACGTCCTGATCGAATTCCCCAAGGGCGCTTCGCTGTATGCTCCAGATACGCTGCAGACCATCGCGGACGTTCATTCGCTGGTGGAGAAGCAGGCCGGCGTCGGCAACGTCTGGTCATTGGAGACGCTGCGGCGTTGGCTCGCTGAAAAGGCCGGAAGCTCCGACGTCGCGACGTTGAAGGATTACGTCAGTGTGATTCCCGAATATCTGGTACGCCGTTTCATTTCCGCCAATCAGGATGCCGTGGTGGTGTCGGGGCGGGTTCCGGATCTGGATTCGAGTCAAATTCTGCCCGTGGTCGAGACCCTCGATCACTCGCTGGATACCGTGCGCAAGGCGCATCCCGGTTACGAGATCGCGGTCACCGGTCTTTCGGCGATCGCCGCGCGCAACAGCGCCAACATGATCGAGAAGCTCAATCGTGGGCTGACGATCGAGTTTGCGCTGGTCGCGATCTTCATCGGGCTGGCGTTCCGTTCGGTGGTCGTGATGCTCTCGTGCATCCTGCCAGGCATTTTCCCGGTGGTTTTGTCCGGCACGGTGTTGTGGTTGCTGGGGGAGGGGTTGCAGTTCGCCAGCGTCGTCGCACTCACGGTGTCTTTTGGTCTCGGATTGAGCGCGACAATTCACTTCCTCAACCGGCTGAGGCTCGAGAGCTCGCCGGGCATCAGTCCGGAACTGGCGGTGGAGCGCGCGACCGTGCTGGTCGGTCCGGCGCTGATCCTGACCACGGTGGTGCTGGCCTGCGGTCTGGTGGTGACGGTGTTTTCCGACCTGCCGTCGCTGCGGCTGTTTGGCTGGCTCAGCGCTTTCGCGATGGTCGCAGCCCTGATCGCGGACCTCTTTATCCTGCGGCCGACGTCGATGTTCCTGATCAATCTGTCGAACCGGATTCGCGGGACCGCGGGCGGCGCGAAGCCGGCGGAGCAGCCCGGCGCCAACGGGTAGACGGTGATTAAGTCTTCACCATCGTGATCGTGACGCCTCTGATATCGCCTTTGGAACTGATCTGCACGGTCTGCTTGTTGCCGCTGGTCCGTAATGTCAGGTTGGCGGAGAATCCCACAGCCTCGACGAATACGTCGATCCTGCCGCCGCCCGCCGTTCCCTGCAGACTGCCGAAAACATTCCGGGTTGTCTCGCTCCAGTTGCCGGAAACGTGGTCGCCCTGGCTTGTCACGTCGCTGGTCAGATCGAATTTGTAGCTGTCGCTGGCGCAACGCAGATTCTGCTTCAGGCCCTGTCCGGTGCCGTCGACTTTATAGTCTGCGCGGCAGCGGATACGCTCGGTCGATCCGTCGGATAGTGAAACCGTTCCGGCGCCGGACCATGCTCCGTCAAGGCCGGCAAACGGACGAGACTGGGCGTGGCTCGCCGATGTCGAAAACATCAGCGCGGCGCCGACAGCGGCAGCCATGATCGTTTGTCCAAACAGCCTCGAGCCAAATAGGTTCATTTTGAATTCCCATTCGAATTGATGTTCACATGCGACATATGTCTGGTCGCACCCAAGATTTGGTGTTGCCACGCTGTGTTAGGTTCAAATGATAAATCGACAGCGGCCCGCAATTGCGCTAACCGGCCCGACTATTGCATTCTCGAAAATCGACCTTCCCGAAACAGGTGAGCCGATTGATTGCGGACGGCATTTTCGCTCGGCGAAATCGGGAAAGCTCTGGATATCGTCAATCTCGTTCAGTGGCGTTACCAAACCACCGTGCTTTGTCTGCAACACGCAACAAAAAAGAGTCTATAGAAATAATCACGCAATATCAGTTAGTTGTGAGTGCCGCTGAGCTGACCCTTTGCACCCGAAATTCGAACTCCGGCCGCCGTAAATTTGGCCGCATTTGGCAGCGCTTTTGGTTCGCTCGTTGCTGCGGTTCGCGGCGTTTGCAATCTGAATGGTCTGTCCCGGTCACGTCATGTGCTATTCGGGTTGGAATTTTCTGCCGTTAGAGTGAAGGAACACGATGTATAGATTTTTCTTGGTAATGACCTTGTTGTCGCTATCGGTTTCCACCGGGGCCAACGCCCAACAGCAGCAGCGTAGCGGCACACCGGAGGAGCAAAAGGCTTGCTCGCGCGATGTTCAGCGCTTCTGCCGCCCGGTGATAGATCAGGGCGATCTGACCATCCTGTCCTGCCTTCAGCAAAATCGCCCCAAGCTGACCACGGCCTGCGACCAGGTGCTGAAAGACCACGGGCAATAGTACCACCGCATCTGGCCGCCGCCGCCGCGGGGCCGCCATCGGCGCATTCGGCACGCGGCCGGAACCTGCGAGAAATCGCAGATAGCATTGGTTTTGGTATCGTATTCCCCTATATGGGGTTCGCGATCCGCACGCATGCGCGGCAGCACCGGGCCATGCGAATCCACCATTTTCAGCGAATGTAGCCAGTTCTCGATGACCACCGCGAGCGAATTGCGATCCGGCAAGACTCACCGCGACGAAAACTTCCCGGTTGCGTCGTGGATCATTCATCCGCGCCACCGGGCGCTGATCCTCGCGTTTTACAACTTTGTGAGAACCGCCGACGATATCGCCGATCACGCGACGCTCGGTGAGCACGACAAGCTGGCCTATCTCGATCTGCTTGAGGCCGAATTGCTGGGGCGAGGGGACAGCCAACCCGAGGCCGTCAATCTGCGGCGCGCGCTGACGGAACGTTCGATGCCGCCACGCCACGCACTCGATGTTCTGGTCGCTTTCCGGATGGATGTGACCAAGCTTCGTTATGAAAACTGGGATGAGGTGATCCACTATTGCCGATACTCGGCGATGCCGGTCGGACGCTTCATGCTCGACGTCCACGGCGAGAGCACCTCAACCTGGGCTGCGTCGGATGCGCTTTGCGCCGGCCTGCAGATCAACAATCATCTGCAGGATTGCGGCAAAGACTACCGGGATCTCAATCGCGTTTATCTTCCGCGCGATGCGCTTGCCGCGGCTGGCGCGTCGGTTGAGGCGCTCGGCGCGGCGCGGTCATCGGCGCCGCTGCTGCAATGCCTGCATTCGCTCGCCGCGCGGACCGAGATTTTGCTCAATGAAAGCAAACCGCTGGTCGCCGAAGTGAAGGATTTTCGTCTGGGGCTTGAGATTTCCGTGATTCAGGCTTTCGCCGACAAGATCGTGGGTCTCTTGAAAGTGCGCGACCCTCTCAGCGAGACCGTTCATCTCGGCCCGATGCAACTGCTGGCCCACAGTCTCGGTGGGATGGCCGGCGAGATGACGCGCAGGGCGGTGGGACGGCGTCCCGTGTCTAAACCGGCGGCCGGCGCATGACGCTTGAGACCGCGGCAGCCACTGCGAGTTATGGAACGTCGGCGTCCGGCAGTTCATTTTACGCGGCGATGCGTATTCTCCCGCATGAACAGCGCGAGGCGATGTTTCAGATCTACAGTTTTTGCCGGCAAGTCGACGACATTGCGGATTCCGACGGGCCGCGGCCCGAGCGGCTGGCGGCGCTGGCGCAATGGCGCGTGGACATTGACGCGTTGTATCAGGGTCATCCGCCGGCGCGGTTGCGGGACTACGTCGCGTCGGTCCAGCGGTTTGGCCTGCTGCGCGAGGATTTTCTGGCCATTGTCGATGGCATGGAAATGGACGTGCCGCAGGATATCCGCGCGCCGGACATCGCAACGCTCGACCTGTATTGTGATCGCGTGGCCAGCGCGGTCGGGCGCCTGTCGGTGCGGGTGTTCGGGGTCGCGCAGGACGATGGAATCCTGCTCGCGCATCATCTTGGCCGCGCGCTGCAATTGACCAACATCCTGCGCGATATCGACGAGGATGCCGCCATCGGCCGCCTGTATTTGCCGCGCGAGGGCCTGCTGCACGCCGGCATCACCAGCGTCGAACCGCTCAAGGTCATCGCTGATCCGGCGTTGCCGAAAGTATGCGCACCGCTGGTAGCGCGGGCGCGGTCGCATTTCGAGAAGGCCGACGAGGTCATGGGGCGCAATCCGCGCCGCGTCGTGCGCGCGCCCCGGATCATGTCGAAATATTATCGCGCGATCCTGGAATTGCTGGTCATCAGAGGGTTCGCGGCGCCGCGCGCGCCGGTTCGCCTCAACAAGATCGCCCGCCTCGTTATTCTGCTTCGCTACGCCGTGATCTGATGCAAAAGACCGTCCACATCATCGGCGCTGGAATCTCGGGCCTTGCGGCAGCCGTGCGGCTGGCGAATGCGAATTATCGGGTGCATGTCCACGAGGCCACGCAGCAGGCCGGCGGCCGCTGCCGGTCCTATTTCGACGCCGCGACCAACCTCACCATCGACAATGGCAATCACCTGCTGCTCTCGGGCAACCGTCATGCGGTGGCTTATGCGAGATCGATCGGCACCGAGGCCGGACTGGTCGGGCCGAAGCGCGCGCAGTTTCCATTCGTCGATCTGACGACCGGCCAGCGCTGGCAACTCGATCTCGGGGACGGCCGGCTGCCGCTGTGGGTCTTCGATCAGGCCCGCCGCGTCCCCGACACCGGCCTGCTGGATTATCTGGCGTTGATGCCTCTGATCTGGGCAGCACCGAGCAAGCTGGTTGGCGATGCCATCCCTTGCAAGGGCACGCTTTACCAGCGGCTGGTGCAGCCCTTGCTGCTGGGGACTGGCGTGCCGGCCGTTGATTGCGCGCGAGGGCCTCAGCGCGGTCCTGGTCGAGCCGGCGGTCAAGCTGTTGCAGGGCAAGGGCGCCGATATCCGGTTCGGGCAAGAGCTGCGTGCGTTCGGCATGTCGGCCGACAGCGTTGGCGAATTGAAATTCGGCGACGATACCGTCGCGATCCAGTCCGGCGACGCCGTGGTGCTGGCTGTTCCGCCGCGCCCGGCCGCGGCGCTGCTGCCGGGCCTGAAAACGCCCACCAAGTTCCGGGCGATCGTGAATGCGCATTTCCGCTTCGATCCGCCGGAGGGCATGCCAGCCATTCTCGGGGTCGTGGGCGGGCTGGTGGAGTGGCTGTTTGCGTTCCCGCAGCGCCTGTCGATCACCATCAGCAACGCCGACCGGCTGGTGGATATGCCGCGCGAGCAACTGGCGCAGGCGATCTGGCGGGATATCTGCCAGGCTGCGGGCATCACCGGCGACCTGCCGCCCTGGCAGATCGTGCGCGAACGCCGCGCCACATTTGAGGCCACGCCGGAGCAGAACGCCCTGCGGCCGGGTGCTGTGACCGCCCAGAAAAACCTGTTTCTCGCCGGCGACTGGACTGATACGGGGTTGCCGGCGACCATCGAGGGGTCGGTACGCTCGGGGAACCGTGCCGCCGATCTGGTCCTGGCCATGCGGCAGGGCTGATCGGCGATTGCAAGGCCGCGGGTTTTCGATCAGACCGGACAGGAAAATGCAGGGGATGTCGGGCGAGATGCATTCCGGAAACGGCACAATCGGAGTTGAGATCGGGGGCCTGGAGGGCAGCATCGATTCGGCGACGCGCGCCTTGCTCGGCTATCGGCAGCCGGATGGGCATTGGGTGTTCGAGCTGGAAGCCGACTGCACTATTCCGGCGGAATACGTACTGCTTCGCCACTACCTCGGTGAGCCGGTCGACGCCGTGCTGGAGGCCAAGATCGCCAATTACCTGCGCCGGATTCAGGGGGCGCATGGCGGCTGGGCGCTGGTGCACGACGGCGATTTCGAAATGAGCGCCAGCGTGAAGGCCTATTTCGCGCTGAAGATGATCGGCGATTTCCCGGATGCGCCGCACATGGTCCGTGCGCGCGAGGCGATCCGCGCGCGCGGCGGCGCTATCCACAGCAACGTTTTCACGCGCTTCATGCTGGCGATGTTCGGGGTGCTGACATGGCGCAGCGTGCCCGTGCTGCCGGTCGAGATCATGCTGCTGCCGATGTGGTCGCCGTTTCATCTCAACAAGATTTCGTACTGGGCGCGGACCACGATCGTGCCGTTGATGGTGTTGGCGGCGCTGAAGCCACGCGCCAAGAATGTCAGCAAGGTCGGCATCGACGAGTTGTTCCTGCAGGAGCCGCATTCGATCGGCATGACCGCCAAGGCGCCACATCAAAGCTGGGGCTGGTTCCTCCTGTTCCGCGGACTGGACATCGTGTTGCGGAAGATCGAGCCGCTGTTTCCGAAAAAACTGCGGGCCCGGGCGATCGATCGTGCCGTCGCCTTCATCGAAGAGCGGCTCAACGGCGAAGATGGGCTGGGCGCGATCTATCCGCCGATGGCCAATACCGTGATGATGTACGAGGTGCTCGGCAAACCGGCGGATTATCCGCCCCGCGCCACCACGCGCCGGGGGCTCGACAGGCTTCTGGTGATCGGCGAGCACGAGGCCTATTGCCAGCCCTGCGTTTCGCCGGTGTGGGACACTTCGCTGACCTGTCATGCCCTGATCGAGGCCGGCAGCGAGGCGGCATTGCCTCCGGCCAAACAGGGGCTGGACTGGCTGGTTCCCAAGCAGGTGCTGGACATCAAGGGCGACTGGGCCGTGAAGCGGCCGGGGGTTCGCCCTGGCGGTTGGGCGTTCCAGTACAACAATGCCTACTATCCCGACCTCGACGACACCGCCGTCGTGGTGATGGCGATGGACCGCGCGCGCCGCGCCAGCGCCAATCCCGCCTACGATGCCGCGATCGCCCGCGGGCGCGAATGGATCGAGGGCATGCAGAGCCGCGACGGTGGCTGGGCCGCCTTCGACGTCAACAATCTCGAATATTATCTCAATAACATCCCGTTCTCCGATCATGGCGCGCTGCTCGATCCCCCGACCGAGGACGTCACCGCCCGTTGCGTCTCGATGCTGGCCCAACTCGGCGAGACCGCGCAAACCAGCCATGCGGTTGCGGCCGGGATAGACTATCTGCGCCGGACCCAGCTGGCGGAGGGGTCGTGGTACGGCCGCTGGGGTCTTAACTACATCTACGGCACCTGGTCGGTACTATGCGCGCTCAATGCCGCCGGGGTGGACCACCAGGACCCCATGATGCGCCGGGCCGTGGACTGGCTGCTGTCGGTCCAGAACGAGGACGGCGGCTGGGGCGAGGATGCCACCAGCTACCGATTGGACTATAAGGGATTCGAGGGCGCGCCGACGACCGCCTCGCAAACGGCATGGGCCTTGCTTGGACTTATGGCGGCCGGCGAAGTAGACCATCCGGCGGTGTCGCGTGGCGTGCAGCACCTGATCGCGACCCAGACCCCAAAAGGTCTGTGGGACGAGCAGCGCTACACGGCAACGGGCTTTCCTCGGGTGTTTTATCTGCGCTATCATGGTTATCCGAAGTTCTTTCCGCTCTGGGCGTTGGCGCGGTATCGGAATTTGAGGAGCACCAACAGCAAGGTGGTAGGGGTCGGGATGTGAATTTGGGGGCGGGGGATGATGCGTCCGTGGGCAATGCAATTGACCCGCGGCCAATATTGATTGTGACTGGTCTGGTGCAGGAGGCCCGCATTGCGGCGGGGCCCGGCATGACCGTTATCTGCAGCAGTAGCGATCCGCAGCAATTGCGGGCCCTTCTGACGGTTTTTGACCCCTCCACGATCCGGGGCGTGATCAGCTTCGGCGTCGCGGGCGGACTGGACCCCACCTTGCGATCTGGCGACGTCGTGGTGGCGACCGAGGTGCTGTCCGGCGATACCCGCTGGCTGGCCGGTCTGGCGCTGAATGACGAACTGGTCGCCAGCGTCGCGCTGGGACGCCGGCGCGTCGTCAGGGGCGGCCTCGCGGGCGTGGAAGAGGTGGTCGTTGCCCGGGATGGCAAGGCCGCGCTGCGTTCGGAGACCGGGGCGGCTGCGGTCGACATGGAGAGCCACATCGCCGCGGCCTATGCGGCCGAAGCAGGTCTGCCATTCGCGGCGCTGCGGGTGATCAGTGACCCCGCCTCGCGCGCATTGCCGGCATTGGCGAGGTCGGCGATCAAGCCGAACGGCGAGATCGATCTGCGCAAGGTGCTGCGCGGCCTCGCGCGCAACCCGCTGACGCTGCGCGCGCTGGTCTCGACCGGGATCGATTTCAATCGCGCGCTGCGCAGCCTACGCGGCTGTCGAGGCTTTCTGCTGGGCAGCGAGGGCCTCGTCGCGGCGGATATCTGACAGGCGCTTCTGCACCTCCGCAGAGAAGATGTACTGCGCCGGACGCTGATGATCGAGATTGATCTCGGGCGCCATCGGGCCCGTGGTACGCACGCCGCGCAGGGCCACCCACATCGCCTTCAGGGGGTTGGCGAAGGCCGCATTCGCCGCGGTCGGCTCATAGCCGCAATGCGCCATGCAGTCGGCGCACTTCTCGTACTTGCCGGTGCCGTAGGTCTCCCAGTCCGTCGTGTCCATCAGCTCCTTGAAGGTCTTGGTATAGCCTTCGCCGAGCAGATAGCAGGGCTTCTGCCAGCCGAAAATGTTGCGCGCCGGCATGCCCCACGGGGTGCATTCGTAACTCTGATTGCCCGCCAGGAAGTCCAGGAACAGGCCCGAATGCATGAAATTCCACTTCTTGCCCTTGCCGAGCGCGAACACGTCGCGGAACAGCTTCTTGGTCTTGGAGCGGTTGAGGAAGTGCTCCTGGTCGGGCGCGCGCTCATAGGCGTAGCCCGGCGACATTGAAACGCCGACGCCGAGTTCGGTGGTGAAGTCGAGGAACTTGGCGATGTCCTCCGCCGCATGCCCGTCGAAGATGGTGGCATTGACGTTGACCGTGAAACCCTTGGCCTTGGCGGCCTTGATGGCCGAAACGGCGCGATCGAACACGCCCTGCTGCGAGACCGCCTTGTCGTGATGGTCCTTCAGACCGTCGAGATGCACCGAGAAAAACAGATAGGGGGACGGTTCGAACAGGTCGAGCTTCTTCTCCAGCAGCAGCGCGTTGGTGCACAGCGACACGAACTTCTTGCGTGCCACCAGGCCGCGCACGATCTCGCCGATCTCCTTGTGGATCAGCGGCTCGCCGCCGGGTATCGCCACCATCGGCGCGCCGCATTCGTCGGCGGCATCCCAGCATTCCTGCGCCGACATGCGGCGATTGAGGATCGCGTCGGGATAGTCGATCTTGCCGCAGCCGACGCATGCGAGGTTGCAGCGAAACAAAGGCTCGAGCATGAGTACCAGCGGATAACGTTTTCGGCCGAGCATCTTCTGCTTCATCAGATAGCCGCCGATACGTATTTCCTTGAAGAACGGTATTGCCATTACAAGTTTCTTTCTGGGCTCAGTAGAGAAGTGGATCAGCCTGCCGTCAGTTCAGCCGGAAGCCGAAATTCGATATTTTCCTCGCGGCCCGGAAGCACCGAAACCGCGACCGGTCCAATGCGCCTCAGGGCCTCGATCACGTCGTCGACCAGGACTTCCGGCGCCGAAGCGCCGGCGGTGATGCCGACGGCCCTGGCGTCCTTCAGCCAAGCCGGGTTCAGCTCGCTACCGTCAGCGATGAGGTAGCTCGCGACACCGACTTCGGTGCCGATTTCGCGAAGCCTGTTCGAGTTGGAGCTATTGTTGGCCCCCACCACCAGAATAACGTCCACGAGCTTGCTAAGGTCCCTTACCGCGGATTGGCGGTTCTGTGTCGCATAGCAGATATCCCGGATGTCGGGACCTTGAATATCAGTAAAACGCTGCTGAAGGGCCGCAATTATGTCCTTGGTGTCGTCCACGCTCAGCGTGGTCTGGGTAATGTAGGCCACGGGCGTGTCCGCTGGCAGCGTCAAAGCCGCCACATCGTCGACATTCTGCACCAGCAGCACGGGACCGGAAACCTGGCCCATGGTTCCCTCGACCTCGGGATGGCCGGCATGGCCGATCAGGATCAGCGCCCGGCCTTTTGACATATAGCGCTTGCCCTGGTTGTGCACCTTGGTCACCAGCGGGCAGGTGGCATTGAGGACCGGCAGGCCGCGCGCCGCGGCTTCCTCCTCCACGCTGCGCGCCACACCGTGGGCACTGAAGACCGTAACGGCGTGCGGCGGCACTTCCGAAAGGTCCTCGACGAAGATGGCGCCCTTGTTCTTCAGGCTTTCGACCACGTATTTGTTGTGGACGATCTCGTGGCGGACATAGACCGGCGGGCCATATTTTTCGAGTGCGCGCTCGACGATCTCGATCGCACGCACCACGCCCGCGCAAAACCCGCGGGGCTGAGCAAGATACACTTCCATCGGACGCCCGTTACGCAAGTTGCACCAAATTCATTCGGTATCTCCGTCTGGCTCGAATATCTGCAATATCCGCACCACGAACCCCCAAGGACATGGAGACACAGCGCTTTGTGTCAAAAAAAGACCGACTAGAAAAGGCGGATCGTAAAACCTTTGCCGCGATCGTGAGTGTCAGATTTGGTATTATAATACTGTAAGGGAAAAGTCGCGGCGGGCGGATACCCTACGAATCTCTGGCTTGTTCGTCACTTTCCGGAGGCCAATCTGCAGTATAGCGGCCTGCGGGCATGGTTTCGGCCTGTTTTGAGCTATTTGTTCGTGTCCCCCAAGAAAAAACACTCAAAAACAACATTAGATTGGCTCACGGAACTCCGATAAATAGCAGGCGTTTCCGGCAGGCTGTTAACATTAGAAAGAAAAAATGTGCTGACAAGTATTGTTGTATCGATTGTCAAAGCCTGCACACGGTTTGCCTCTATTACGGTCCTGATCGCACTCGTCCTTGCGATCGCGGCGGGCTTCTATACTGCCCGCAACTTCGAAATCAACACCGACATCAACACGCTGATTTCGCCTGATCTGGACTGGCGCAAGCGCGACAATCAATTCGACCAGGCCTTCGATCGGGACAGGACCATCCTTGCCGTGGTGGATGCGGCGACGCCGGAACTCACCAGCGCTGCGAGCACGGCGCTGGCGCAGAAACTGTCCGGCGATACCAAGCATTTCGAATCGGTTCAGCCGCTCGGTTCAGGGGAGTTCTTTGAGAAAAACGGCCTGCTGTTCCTTCCGGCGGCCGAGGTTGGACAACTGACCAGCCAATTCGCATCGGCCGCGCCGCTGATCGAGATCATGGCCGGCGATCCCAGTCTGCGCGGATTGACCGGTGCGCTGGAGACCGGTCTTGCCGGCGTCAAACGCGGCCAGCTCAAGCTGGACAGCACCGAGCGGCCGTTCTCGCTGATCGCCCAGACCGTCGAGAATGTGCTGAACACCGGATCCGGCACGTTCTCCTGGCGCGAACTCGTCAGCGACAAACCTTTGACCGACGCCGATCGCCGCGCCTTCATCGAGTTCAAGCCGATCCTCGATTTCAATGCGCTGGAGCCCGGCAAAGATGCGACCGACGCCATCCGGCAGGCCGCCACCGATCTCAATTTTGCGGGTGAATATGGTGCGCGGGTCCGGCTGACCGGACCGGTTCCGATCGCCAACGAGGAATTCGCGACCGTGGCCGACGGCGCCATCGTCAACGGGATCGGCACCGTATTGGTCGTGCTGTTCATCCTCTGGATGGCGCTGCATTCGGTGAAGATCATCTCCGCGGTATTCATAAATCTCTTTATCGGCCTTTCCATCACCACCGCGGTCGGACTGATGATGGTGGGTTCGCTGAACCTGCTTTCGATTGCGTTCGCCGTCCTGTTCGTGGGATTGGGCGTCGATTTCGGCATCCAGTTCAGCGTCCGCTACCGCTCGGAGCGTTTCAAGAGCAACAACCTGCAGACCGCGCTGGAGAAGGCCGCCGAATATTCCGCGATCCCGCTTTCACTGGCCGCGATGGCGACGGCCGCCGGGTTCCTCTCGTTCCTGCCCACCGACTACAAGGGGGTTTCGGAACTCGGAAAGATCGCCGGCGTCGGCATGCTGGTGGCTTTTTTCTCCAGCATCACCGTGCTGCCGGCGTTGCTGAGCCTGCTCAATCCGCCCGGGGAAAAAGAGCCCGTCGGCTATGCGTTCCTGGCGCCGGTCGATCATTTCCTCGAAAAGCACCGCGTCGTCATCATCGTCGGCACGCTTCTGATCGCGATCGCCGGTCTGCCGCTGCTTTATTTCCTCAGATTCGATTTCAACCCGATCAACTTGCGCAGTTCCAAGGTCGAGTCGATCGCGACCTTTCTCGATCTGAGAAAGGATCCCAACACCGGCGCCAACGCCATCAATGTGATGACGAATTCGGAAGCCGATGCGAAAAAGATCGAAGCCCGGCTTGCCCAGGTCCCGGAAGTCCTCCGTGTGATGTCGCTGGACAGTTTTGTGCCTGAAGACCAGCCGGAAAAGCTGAAGCTCATCGCCCAGGGCGCCAAAATCCTCAATCCGGCGCTGAACCCGGAATCCATCGATGCCCCGCCGTCCGACGCCGAGAATGTCGAGGCCTTGAAGGGGACTGCGGAAAGCCTGCGCAAGGTTGCCGGCGATGCCAAGGGGCCGGGGGCCGTGGCGTCGCGGCGGCTGGCCGATGACCTGTCAAAGCTCGCAGCTTCGAACGAGGCCACGCGCGACAAGATCCAGGCCATCTTCGTCACGCCGTTGAAGGTCGTGCTCGACCAGCTCAAGAACTCGTTGCAGGCGCAGCCGGTCAGCCTGAAGACGCTGCCGGCCGATCTGGTGAACAGCTGGAAAGCCAAGGATGGCCTGATGCGCGTCGAGGCGCAGCCGCGTGGCGACCCCAACGACAATGATACGCTGCGCAAATTTGCAGGCGCCGTCCTGGATGCCGAGCCGAACGCCATCGGCGGACCGGTCTCGATTCTCAAATCCGGCGACACCGTCGTCAGGGCCTTCATCCATGCCGGCCTGACGGCGCTGATCGTGATCAGCTTTCTGCTCTGGCTGACCTTGCGGCGCGTCACCGACGTGCTGCTGACGCTGGTCCCGCTATTGGTGGCGGGGGCGGTGACGATGGAAATCTGCGTGCTGATCGACCTGCCGCTCAACTTCGCCAATATCGTCGCACTGCCATTGTTGCTCGGCGTCGGCGTCGCCTTCAAGATTTATTATGTCACGGCGTGGCGCGCCGGCAGAACCAATCTGCTGCAGTCGAGCCTGACGCGGGCGATATTTTTCAGCGCACTGACGACAGCCACGGCGTTCGGCAGCCTGTGGCTATCGAGTCATCCGGGAACCGCGAGCATGGGCAAGCTGCTCGCGCTCTCGCTGGTCACGACGTTGGCCGCGGTGTTGCTGTTTCAACCTGCGTTAATGGGCAAACCGCGCGATGTCGGGGAGTAGACAGATATCGCCGACCGGGTCGGCCGCGATGGCCTGCTTTTGACCTGACGTTTTGGCCGCCGGATTGATTGAACCGGTGGTCTTCGGCGCGGGCTTGGGCAACGCCCCCGGCGTCCCCTTGGCCATGCTGTTGGCTGTGCTAGAGGGAATCGGTCCTGCGACCCTGGTCCAGGTTTCGCCGCCGCAGAGGAAGCCCAGCACGCAGCCCTGAATTTCAAGCTGGTCGGTGCCGACGGGTTTGATCGTCGAACTGTATAATTGGCCGTCTTTACCGTTATAGACTTGGCCCTCCCATTGATCGGCCCCCGGCTTCTTCTTCATGTCGATCAGGATCGGCATGCCCAGGCTGGGTCTGCTGCGCTTTGAGGCATCCGGATTGTTGATGTCGTGGCCGCCAGGCACTTTTTCCCAGGCCACCACGCCCCACATGCTTCCGTTGCACTCGGCAACCCGGATGTTGGCGACGCCGTCCGCCACCCTCCAGTCGCCTGTCGGGTCCGCCGCCAAAGCGGGCGCAAGAGCTGTCGCCAAAAATATTCCAGAATATACTACTGTGGTCATGATATTTCGCGGGCAGTGCAACATGGGCTAAACCTGTGCTTAAGTGGATGTTCCGAACGAGGGCAAAACGCCGCATTGAGCGTTTTCAGTTGACGGAATGGCCATCAATCGAAGTAAGTAGATAATGCTATATTCAAATCTAGACGTTTCCGAGATGTTCGTGGACCGGCAGTCGCAGCGCAGTTCCATGCATGCGCGCCATCTGAATGAGCAGCTGGTCCGGGTTCTGAAGACAATCGGCTATGATGTCGGCTTTCAAAAAGGCCAGGGACAGTACCTGTATGATCGGGACGGCGCCCGTTATCTCGATTTATTGAGCGGTTTTGGCGTTTTTGCGATTGGACGGAATCATCCGGCGCTGCGCCAGGCCTTGAAGAGCGTCCTCGATAGCGACCTCCCGAACCTTGTGCAACTCGACGTTTCGACGCTGGCCGGCGTGCTGGCCGAACGCCTGCTGGAATATGTCCCTTATCTGGACAAGGTCTTTTTTGCGAATTCCGGGGCAGAATGTGTCGAAGCTGCGATCAAATTCGCACGTGGAGCGACCGGCCGGCCGGGGATCGTTTACTGCGCCCATGCTTTCCACGGACTGTCCTATGGTGGGCTTTCGCTGACCGACGATCCCAATTTCCGCAGCGGTTTCGAGCCGCTGCTGCCGGGATGCACGTCGATACCCTTCAACGATCTCGCCGCCCTGGAGCAGGCACTGTCGTCGCGTCAGGTGGCCGCTTTTATCGTCGAGCCGATCCAGGGCAAGGGCGTCAATATGCCCACGGACGAGTTTCTGCCAGGCGCCGCAGCGCTTTGCCGTCGCTATGGGACGTTGCTGGTCGCCGATGAAATTCAGACCGGCATGGGTCGAACCGGAAGATTTCTGGCCGTCGAGCACTGGAACGTCGAACCCGACATGGTCCTGCTCGCCAAGGCGCTGTCGGGCGGTCACGTTCCGGTCGGCGCGCTGCTGACGCGGAAAAGCATCTTCGACAAGATCTTCAACCAGATGGATCGCGCGGTCGTCCACGGATCGACCTTCGCGAAGAACGACCTGGCGATGGCGGCCGGGATTGCGACGCTCGAGGTCATCGAGTCCGAAAAACTGATCGACGCTGCCGCCAAGCGCGGCGCCGAACTGCGGCTGGCCCTGACCCGAATGGTTCCGGGCTATGAACTCTTGAAGGAAGTCCGCGGCAAGGGGCTGATGATCGGTGTCGAGTTCGGTCCGCCGAAATCGCTGCGGTTGAAGGCGTCGTGGAACGTGCTCGAAACCGCCAGCAAGGGTTTGTTTTGCCAGCTGATCACGGTACCGCTGTTCAAGGATCACAAGATCCTGACCCAGGTCTCCGGCCACGGCAGCCACACCGTCAAGCTGCTGCCGCCGCTGACCATCACGCAAGAGGATTGCAGCTGGATCGAGACATCATTCGATTCCGTCATCGCCTCCAGCCACAAGGTCCCCGGTGCGATCT
>NZ_JBEKCZ010000085.1:0-20548 GCF_050014615.1 Bradyrhizobium sp.
GCCCACAGGAGAATATATTTCGAGTGCACGAAGCTTTCGGGATCGACCCCGGGCGTGGGACCGATCGTCATCATGTAGGCCGTGCACGAGCCCGAGTCGCAAAAGGTCCGTTCCGACACGGTGGCGCCGAGCTTGTTGAACAGGGGGTCACCGACGTTCAACCCGTTGATAATGCCCTGGGTGCCGAGGTAGCTGTAGGGCAGGATCGCCTGTGCGCCATCTGTCGCGATGATTGACTTCCACCGCTTGGCAATGGTTTCGATTGCCTCATCCCACGATATCCGCTGGAACTGTTTGGAGCCCTTGGGGCCCACCCGCCTGAGTGGATATAGCACGCGCTTGTCGCTGTAGACCCGCTCCTCGTAGTTGTTGACCTTGACGCACAAACGCCCGCGCGTGAACGGATGATCGGGGTTGCCCCGCACCGCGATGGCCTTTCCGTTCTCGACGGTGGTCAGGATCGAGCAGGTGTCCGGGCAGTCATGT
The DNA here is from genome assembly GCF_050014615.1 of Bradyrhizobium sp. Lineage (GTDB taxonomy): Bacteria > Pseudomonadota > Alphaproteobacteria > Rhizobiales > Xanthobacteraceae > Bradyrhizobium. The sequence continues at coordinate 487 of NZ_JBEKCZ010000085.1, forward strand.
GGGCATGCGCCAACTACCGTGGTACGGGCCATGGGTTCCTCCGCTTCGTGATCCAACGTGATGTGGAGACTGCAGCGATGGGAACCGGCTGGCTTCTCAGAATATGCGGGGTTCTTTTCCTAAACTGCGGACGCCCTGGCGGTCCGGACAGTCGCGAGCGGTCGGGTTTGCCTGTTCCTTGCGCACCCTGGCTATTTCAAGCGGCGCCGGAGTCGATGGACGCGCACGTCACATTTTGGCATAGTAGTTGCCTAAGTCCGACATGGTCAGACTTAGATCAGACAATACCGTTGCCACCACGTCGCGCTTCCTCGATGGAGATTCACGATGGGTACGCTTGGCAACTCTGTCGATAAATATGTTACCGGCAGAATGCTTCGGACTTCAAACGACCGGCGATGGTCGCACCTTCTCGCGGAGATATGGAGCCACGAGGCGGGAGAGCTGCCTCCGCAGCTGCCGCGAGACACGGAAATCGCCATCCAGCTGCGCGGTCACTCGCTCGTCGATCGGCGAGGCGCTGGCATGCACCAACGGACCCTGAGCAAGAAAGGCACCGTGTGGCTTTGCCCGGCCGGGATCAGCGAGGACTTCATCAATATCGAAAATCCGATGCAGGAATGCCTTCATCTCTTCCTGCCGGGCAAGCCTTTCGACGAAACGATGCTGAAGGATCTCGATATCGACCCCTCGGGGATCTCGATCCAGTACGCCGCGATCGATCGAGATCCGTTCATCGAGTACGTCGCGGACCAGATTCTGAGGGAAATGGAAGCCGAGACCTCCACCGGTCGGCTGCTGATCGAGAGCCTCGGAAACGCCTTGTCGGCTCACCTGGTGCACACCTATTCGGCGACGGCCGTTCGCCTGAAACAATTCAGTAGCGCCGACAAGCCGCTTGATTTGAAACGCCTGACGCGCGTGACGGAATTCATCAACGCCTCGGTCGAGCGGGCCTTCACCGTCAATGAACTGGCGTCGGTGGCGTGTATGAGCCCGGCGCACTTCTCGCGCAGCTTCAAGGCGGCCACCGGAACGGCGCCGCATGAATACGTCAGCCGCCAGCGCCTCGATCTCGCCAAACGGCTGCTGCTGGCGAGCGATCGGCTGCTGGTCGACATCGCCTACGCCACCGGATTTTCGTCGCAGGCGAACTTCAACCGCGCTTTCCGCAAGGCGGTGGGAACGACGCCAAGCGCGTACCGGGCGCAGAAGCTGCGCGACTGATCCGAATAAGCTTGCGTTAGATTTAGAACCGCACATCGACCGCAAGCACTGCCGCTAACCGCCGTTCCACACGATCGCCGGTCATCGGAAAACAGGGCCCGGGTGCGCACAGCTATCCGCCGTAGCTTTGCACCAGGCTGCCGGCGACCAGCGCCCAGCCGTCGACCAGCACGAAGAAGATCAGCTTGAACGGCAATGATACCACCACCGGCGGCAGCATCATCATGCCCATCGACATCAGCACCGAGGCGACCACGAGGTCGATGATCAGGAACGGCAGGAACAGCAGGAAACCGATCTCGAAGGCGCGCTTCAATTCCGAAATCATGAACGCCGGTATCAGAATCCGCAGCGACATGTCTTCTGGCGTCGCCGGCGGCGGTTCACCCGACAGATCCATGAACAGCTTGAGGTCCTTCTCGCGCACGTTCTTCTGCATGAAGCCGCGCAGCGGCACGGCAGCGCGCAGCATCGCTTCCTCGACGCTGATCTGGTTGGCGACCAGCGGCTTGATGCCGTCGTCGTAGGATTTCTGCAGCACCGGGCCCATCACGAACGCGGTCAGAAACATCGCCAGCGCGATGATGACGGAGTTCGGCGGCGCGGTCGCGGTGCCGAGTGCGGTGCGCAGCAGCGACAGCACGACGACGATCCGGGTGAACGACGTCATCATGATCAGGATCGACGGCGCCACCGACAGCACCGTCAACAACGCGATCAGCTGGATCGCGCGTTCGGTGACGCCGCCATTGCCCTGGCCGAGATTGATACTGATGTCCTGCGCGAACGCCGGCTCCGCCAGCGATCCGGCGGCTATCAGTGTGGCAAAAAATAATACTCTACGCGGAAAAGTCGCCGGCCTCACGAAGGTGTCTTTGGACGACCCAGCAGTGACGCCATCTCGTCTTCCAGATTCTCAAAGCCGCTCTTTGCCGAAGGTGCTGCCACCGGCGGCGGCATCGACGGCTCGCCGCGGGGCGCGCTCCGGCCGGGGGGCGGTTCGGGAGCGACCGGCGGGGCGCCGACGCGCGGTTCGGGGTCGCCGGCCGGCCGGCGAAGCGCCGCCTCCAGGCGTTGCGCCATCTCGGCGAGATTTTGGTCCGCCGATGACATCGCTGGGGCCTGGGGAGGCGGGGGAGGCGGTGGTGGTGGCGGCGGCGCAACGGCGCGCTCCGGCGCACGAATCGGGGGCGGCTTCGGCGCTTCGCTCTGGCGTGGCGGGCGCGGTATCACCGGCTCGTTGCGCGATGTCACCCGCGACGGCATCGGCTCGCCGCGCAGCTCGGGGCGGGACTCAGGACGCCCGCTGAGCGGTTCCGGCGTGAAGCCGGTCAAGGGGTCGCTGCGTCGTTCCGACAAGGCCGGCGCCGGCCGGCGCACTTCGTCGGCGAATGAGGGACGGGCCGGGCGGGGCGGCGGCTCGGGCATTTGCGGTTCGGGATGATCGAAGGCGTCGGAGCGCGGGCCATCATCCGACCAGTTGCCGGCGTCCGGCAGCGGCGCCACCCGGGGCTGCGGTTCGGTTCCGCCGACCGCCGGCCGCGACGGGATCTGGTCCCGTCCGGGCATGGCGCGCACGATATTGGGTTCGACGACGATGTCGGTCGGACCGCCGATCATCAAGAGATGTTCGATGTTGTCGCGCCGCACCAGCACCAGCCGGCGCCGGCCATCCACCGCGGCGGCATCGATCACCGCCAGTCGCGGCATCCGGCTACGATTGGTATTGGCCCCCAGCCGGTTCCCCGCGAATCGGCGCACCAGCCAGGCGGCGAGGCCGATCAGCGCCAGAACCGCTACGAAGGCGAGGATAAATGTAAGAGCAGGCATGCTTTGTCCCCGGCAAACGGCATTTTCTTCGAGTCTGTTGCGTCGAACGCGGACCGGAAACGACGCGCCAAGCGGCGAACGAAGCCTCGATCCGGCCCTAATCCTTAATTCCCCACGGCAGAAACTGCCGCCCGCTATCTTAATAACCTATGAATCGGCTGGGCCAAAACGACTTCTCGCAGTCCCAACTCCAATGATTTCGTTGGTTAACGCAGCTTTCATGGCGAAAATGCGCACGGATTGATGGGCGCCCGGCGAATCGGCTTTGCGGCGCGACGCTGCCGCCACGGCAATTTTAACCGGCTGTTAACCATACACACGGCAAATTCTGCCCACCTCAAGCGGCGTCATGCCGCCCAGGCAAGAGGAGAGGGCGCGATGGCCATCAACGATATTCCGGCCCTGGCGGCGCTGCGGACCAAAATGCAATGGCACCAGGAGCGCCAGCGTGTTCTGGCTGAAAATGTCGCCAATTCCGATACGCCGAGCTTCAAGCCGCGCGATCTCGTCGACCCAAAAATCGATGTCACGAGTGGCCGCGCGGGCCCCGGCCCACTGGCGATGGTGCGCACCAGCACCAGTCATATCATCCCGTCGGGGGCACCCGAAAGCTTCGACCAGAATTCCAAGGTCGGCTTTGAGACACGGCCCACCGGCAACGCCGTCAATCTCGAAGACGAGATGCTGAAGGCTGCCGACAACCAGATGGATTATGCCGCCGTGACCTCGCTCTACAGCAGCCGTCTGCATCTTTTGAAGGTCGCGATCGGCAAGGCATGAGGCCGGATTAGACCAGGAGAAGTTACAACATGGCAGACCGTCAGGTTATCGCAGATTTCGCCAGATCGATGGGGATCGCGACGTCCGGCCTACGCGCCCAGGCGGGACGGATGCGCGTGATCTCGGAAAATATCGCCAATGCGGATTCCACCGCGGCGACTGCCGGCGGCGACCCCTATCGCCGCAAGGTGCCGACGTTTTCCTCCGCCCTTGATCGTGAGCTGGATGCAAGGGTGGTTGCGATGGGCAAGATCCGGCCCGATCAAACGGCGTTTCGCGTCAAGCACGAGCCCAGTAATCCGGCGGCGGATGCCGCCGGCAATGTCAAATATCCCAACGTCAATCCGCTGATCGAAATGACCGACATGCGTGACGCGCAGCGATCCTACGAGGCGAACCTCAACATCATCAGCGCCACGCGCCGGATGCTCTCACTCACGCTCAACATCCTCAAGGCCTGAACAGGAACCTGAACCATGGCTTCACCCACAATCGCTGCAAATGCCTACGCCAGCGTTGCCCGCGTGTTGGACACCGGCGCCGGCGGCAAATCACCCACCGCCGGCGGACCCTCCTTCGGCGAGCTGCTCAAGGACGTCATCGGCAGCGTCATGGAGGGGGGACGACAATCTGACGCGCAGTCGAACGCCATGGCGTCGGGCAAGGCCAACGTCATGGATGTCGTCACCGCGGTGGCCGAGACCGACGTCAAGGTATCGACGCTGGTGTCGGTGCGCGACAAGGTCATCCAGTCCTACGAAGACATCATGAAGATGGCGATCTGAGTTTTTCAACTGCCGTCATTGCTCCCTTGCACAAATGCTTCGCGTTTGTCGCAGGCAATGACGGGTGCAAGCGTTTCCAGAGTGAACAGGAGTTGTAATGACCGGTGCTGAAACCCTCGATGTGGCGCGCGATGCAATCTGGACCATCGTGGTGGTGTCGTCGCCGCTGATGGTCGTCGGTCTCGTCGTCGGCGTGGTGGTGTCGCTGTTTCAGGCGCTGACGCAGATCCAGGAACAGACGCTGGTGTTCGTGCCGAAAATCCTGGCGATTTTCGTCACCCTGCTGCTCGCGCTGCCGTTCATGGCGGATGCGCTACATAGCCACATGATGCGGATATCGTCGCGAATCATAGGCGGTTGAGGCACTATGCGTGAATCATGCGCATCGATATTTCACTGCTGCCCGCGCTCGCCGCCGCCTTCATGCTGGTGTTCGCCCGCGTCGCCGCGATGGTGATGCTGTTGCCGGGACTGGGCGAGACCAATATTCCGGTTCGCATCAAGCTCGCGATCGCGGTGCTGCTGACACTGATCATCCTGCCGCTGCACCGCGCCGCCTACACCATCGACATGCAGTCGCTGACGCCGCTTTTGGTCATGATGCTCCATGAGATTATCGTCGGTATCGTGCTCGGCGCCACCGCCCGGGTCACACTGTCGGCGCTGCAGGTCGCGGGATCGGTGATCGCCCAGCAACTCGGCCTCGGATTTGTCACCGCCATCGATCCGACCCAGGGCCAGCAGGGCCTCCTGATCGGAAACTTCCTCACGCTGCTCGGCATAACGCTGCTGTTTGCGACCGACAGTCATCATCTTGTCATCGCCGCGCTGAGCGACAGCTACACGATTTTCTCGCCGGGCGATCTGGTGCCGAGCGGCGATGTTGCCGCGCTCGCCACCCGCGCCTTCGTCGCGGCGTTCAAGATCGGCATGCAATTGTCGGCGCCGTTCCTGGTGTTCGGCCTGGTCTTCAATGTCGGCCTCGGCGTGCTGGCACGGCTGATGCCGCAGATGCAGGTCTATTTTGTCGGCGTGCCGCTGTCGATTCTCTCCGGCTTCCTGATCTTCGCCGCCATTCTCGCCGCGATGATGGGGACATTCCTCGATTATTTCATCGGTGTCATGCACGACCTGATGCCGCTCAACTGAAAGCCTTAAGCGATGGCGGACGAAGACGACGGCGCAGAACGCACACAAGACCCCACGCAAAAACGCCTGGATGACGCCCTCGAACGCGGCGATGTCGCCAAAAGCCAGGAGGTCAATACCTGGTTCATGATCGCCGGCGCCACGCTGGTGCTGTCGTCGTTTTCCGGATCGGTCGGCGGCATTCAGATGCCGCTGCGCAACCTGATTGCCAATTCCTGGATGATTCACGCCGACGGGCCGAGCCTGCTGGAATTGGCGCGGAGTCTCGAATATATGCTGATCGCGGCCCTCGGCATGCCGCTGTTGCTGCTGGCGCTGGCGGCGATCGCGGGCAATATGCTGCAGCACCGCCTGGTGTGGTCGGGCGAATCCCTCAAGCCCAAATTCAGCAAGATATCGCCGGCGTCCGGCGCCAAGCGGATCTTCGGCAAGCAGGCGGCGGCGAATTTTGGCAAGGGTCTGTTCAAACTGTTCGCGCTGGGCGCCGTGATGACGGCGATCCTCTGGCCGGAGCGTCATCGGCTGGAGTCGATGCTGCATTTCGACTCCGCCATGATTTTCGGCGTGATCCTCAGCCTGACGCTGCATCTGATGGGCGCCGTGGTGGCGATGCTCGCGGTGGTCGCGATTGCGGACTATTTTTTCCAGTACCAGCAATGGTACGAACGGCAGAAGATGTCGCTGCGGGAAATGAAGGAAGAGTTCAAGCAGTCCGAAGGCGACCCGCAAATCAAGGGCCGGATCCGGCAATTGCGGCAGGCGCGCATGAGGAAGCGCATGATGTCCGCGGTTCCCAAGGCCTCCGTGATCATCACCAACCCGACCCACTATTCGGTCGCGCTTTCCTACGAACGCGGCATGGCGGCGCCGATCTGCGTGGCCAAGGGCGTCGATCGGATCGCGCTCAAGATCAGGGAAATCGCGGGCGAGCACGATATTCCCATTGTCGAGAACGTGCCGCTGGCGCGGGCATTGTACGCCACCGTGGAGATCGACGCGGAGATCCCGGTCGAGCACTATCATGCGGTCGCCGAAATTATCGGCTATGTGATGGGTCTCAAGCGCGGGCTTTCCGGCCGGCGGGCGTGATGTCGGCAACGGCTGGCCTTAATGGGCGGGAAATGCGCGTAACCAACGAAATAACGGCGTGATGGACTTGCGCTTGCGGGTCCGATTCAGGCACTCAGGAGCAGGCGTGCGCAGTGCGCGTCACGCGCAAGCGCGTTACACCCGGCGCGCGCAAGCGCGTTACATCCATGTCGACAGGCTGCGTCCCCTGGTATGACCGCCGAACCTGACAACGATCCGCCACCGGAGCCGATGCCCGCCCATGAGCCGGCGCGGCGCGGCGGCAGCATCGTCCTGGTGCTGCTGGTGGCCGGCGGGATCGTCGCGGCCGCGGTGGCGCTGATGACCATCGGCCGGGCCCAGGCGCAGCCTTATATTCTCGGCCTGCTCGCGTTGCTGGCGACGGTCGGGCTGTTCAACCTGTTCGCCTATGCCGCGGGGATCATTCGTTTCGCCGATCGCTCCACCGATGACCCGGTCATTCGCCGCATTGCTGATCAGGCCTATGACGGCCTCGCGGTAACCGATCCCGGTGGTCATGTGGTCTATTTCAACGCCGCCTATCTCGCGCTGACGGGGGCGACCACCGCGCTCGACGTCCGCCCGGTCGAGCGGGTCTTCATCGGCAATCCCGATGTTTCCGAGGCGGTGTTTCGCCTGCTCAAGGCCGCGCGCGAAGGCAAGCGGCAGCAGGAAGAAGTGCGCATCGCCGGTCATGACGGCAGCGGTCACGAAGGCAGCCATGGCCGCTGGCTGCGGATGCGGGTCCGGCCGCTCGGCCAGAGCAGGCGTGAGGCGAAATACGCGGTGTGGTCGATTGCCGACATCACCCGCGACCGCGAACGGCAGGAGGACGTGTTCAAGGAACTGCAGCACGCGATCGAATATCTCGATCACGCGCCCTGCGGCTTCTTCTCGGTCAATGCCGCCGGCGACGTCGTCTACATCAACGCGACGCTGGCGAACTGGCTGGATCATGATCTTGCGGAAATAGGGTCGGGCGGCCTGAAGCTCGCCGACATCGTGTCCGGCGACGGCGCGTCGCTGCTGACATCGATTGCGCCGGTGCCGGGCGAGGTCAAGACCGAGGTGTTCGACATCGACCTGCGCATGCGCGGCGGCAAGACCGTACCGGTACGGCTCTATCACAAGCTGGCATTCGGCGCCGACGGTGTACCCGGCGCGTCGCGCACGCTGGTGATCAGCCGCGCCCGTGACGAGCGTGCCGATCCGCAGCGCGCCGCCGAAGTCCGCTTCATGCGCTTCTTCGACCACACCCCGATGGCGATCGCGACCGTCGATCGCGGGGGTGCGGTGGTCCGCGCCAATGCGCGCTTCGCCAAGCTGGCGCAGGGCCTGGGTACGGACGGCGCGGCCAGCAAGTCGATCTTCAGGACGGTCAATGCGCGCGATCGCAGCCTCTTGATCGCGGCCATCAACCAGGCGGCGGAGGGGCAGGGCGATATCCCGCCGGTCGAGGCCATGCTCGACGGGCCCAAGGAGCGCTGGGGGCAGTTCTTCGTCACCTCGGTCGAGGAAGACGAACGCGAGACCGAAGCCGCCATCGTCTACATGCTGGAAACCACCGAGCGGCGAACGCTCGAGAACCAGATCAACCAGTCGCAGAAGATGGACATGGTCGGCCAGCTCGCCGGCGGCATCGCCCATGATTTCAACAATGTGCTGTCCGCCATCATGATGGCGAACGACTTCCTGCTGAACGCGCACAAGCCGACCGATCCCTCGTTCCAGGACATCATGCAGATCAAGCAGAACGCGACCCGCGCGGCGACGCTGGTGCGCCAGCTGCTGGCGTTTTCGCGCCGCCAGACCCTGCGGCCGCAGGTGCTCGATCTCGGAGACGCGCTGTCGGATCTGACCATGCTGCTGCGCCGGCTGATCGGCGAGAAGGTCAAGCTCGACCTGGTGCATGGCCGCGATCTCTGGCCGGTGAAGGTCGACGTCTCGCAATTTGAACAGGTGATCGTCAATCTCGCCGTCAATGCCCGCGATGCGATGCCCGAGGGCGGCAAGCTGACGGTGCGCACCGGCAATGTGACAGCGGCGGATTCAGCCGGACTGTCTTTCAAGGGAATGCCGGCGGCGGATTATGTGCGGATCGATGTCGCGGACACCGGCACCGGAATTCCAGCCGAGATCGTCGACAAGATATTCGAGCCGTTCTTTTCGACCAAGGAAGTCGGCAAGGGCACCGGCCTCGGCCTGTCGACGGTGTACGGCATCGTCAAGCAGACCGGCGGCTTCGTCTATGTCGACTCCGAGGCCGGCAAGGGTACCTCGTTCCATATCTTCCTGCCGCGGCATCATCCCGAGCAGGAAGTCCAGCCCGACGCGGTGGCCGGCAATGGCGCCGCCAGGGAGCCTGCGGCCGAGGTCAAGCCGCGCACCGATCTGACCGGACAGGGCACCATTCTCCTGGTCGAAGACGAGGAGGGCCTGCGCTCGCTCAACGCCCGCGGCCTGCGCTCGCGCGGCTACAGCGTCATCGAGGCGTCGAACGGCATCGAGGCGATGGAAGCGCTGGAGGAAAAGAACGGCGCGGTCGATCTCGTGGTTTCCGACGTGGTGATGCCGGAAATGGATGGCCCGACCCTGCTCAAGAACATGCGGGGCCGCAATCCCGACCTCAAGATCATCTTCGTTTCGGGTTACGCTGAAGATGCCTTCGAGAAGAGCCTGCCGGAGAACCAGCAGTTCGCGTTCCTGCCCAAACCCTTCACGCTGAGCCAACTGGTCGCCGCGGTGAAGGAGACCATGACGCCGTCGTGATCCCGGGCAATGCCGGGCGCTCTTTAAGGTGGCATAAGTGAGCGATCCACTCTTTGTCATGGCCGGGCGTCGACCCGGCCATCCATCATCTTCACAGATAAGGATGGACCCCCGGGTCAAGCCCGGGGGTGACGAGCGCTATAATGATCGTCCTTGCCGCAGGCCCGCGACCGAGCGCCGCAGCCCAGGTTCCCGATCATCGCTTCACTTTCAGGTAGTACTGCCCATGTTAGGGACGTTTCCCCCTGTCGGGGATTTGAGGATATTGACATGAGATTTACGCAACGCGCCCACGGCTTCGTCCAGGCGATTGCCGTCATTCTGTCGCTGGCGTTGCCGGTGATGCTGGCGGCCTCATCGGCCGATGCCAGGATCGGCGGCGGCGTCAGTTCGGGTTCTCGGGGAGCGCGAACGTTTTCCGCGCCGCCGAGCACGTCGACCGCACCGGGCACCGCGCAGCCCTTCAACCGCACCACGGCCGAACCGGGCAGTCCGGGTCTGGGCGCGCCTGCCGGCGGCGGGTTCTTCAACCGGCCCGGCGGCGGCATGCTCCGCGGCCTGTTCGCGGGCTTTCTCGGCGCCGGCCTGCTCGGCATGTTGTTCGGCGGCGGAATGTTCGGGGGCCTCGGCGGATTGTCGTCGATCTTCGGCCTGATCCTGCAGATCGGCTTGATCATCATCGTGGTTCGGCTGGCGATGTCGTGGTGGCAGCGCCGTCACGAGACCGCCTATGCCGGCGCGGCCGCGGGGATCGGCGCGCCCTCGAGCTTCCGCGCCGCAACGGGTTTCGGACTGGGATCGGGCAGCGCGCCGCTGGAGCTCATTCCCAGCGACTACGAAGCCTTCGAGCGATTGCTCGGCGAGATTCAGGCCGCCTGGTCCAACGAGGATATCGGCAAACTGCGCACGCTGGCGACGCCCGAAATGGTGTCGTATTTCACCGGGGATCTCGACGCGAACAAAGCCCGCAACCAGATCAACAAGACCTCCTACGTCAAGTTGCTGCAGGGCGACCTCGCGGAAGCCTGGCGCGAGGGTGATTCCGATTTCGCCAGCGTGGCGATGCGGTTCTCGCTGATCGACAAGACCATCGACCGCACCACCGGCCAGTTGGTCGCGGGCAGCGAAACACCGTCCGAGGTGACGGAAGTCTGGACCTTCCTGCGGCCGCGCGGCGCCGGTTGGGAACTCTCGGCGATCCAGCAGACCTGATCTTTTTATGGCAGGTAACGATACAAGGCGCTGCGGTTGGTTCCGCGGCGCCTTTTCATTTCTGGTTCTTCATTTTCTTGCCCTTCATTTTCTTGCCCTTCATTGCGGCGTTGCGAAAACGGAATAATGTCACGCCGGTCGGGTTGATGTCAGACCAGGCCCCGCTTGTCAGCGAGCCGGTCGATCAAAAAGAAACTTCGCAATTCTCAAAAGCGATTGGCAAAAAGCAATTCGGAGGAAATCGATGTCCATCTTCATCAGGATGATCTCGCCTGTGGGTCTATGCCTCGCCGCCTCGTTGATCGCGGCACAGCCGGGGCACGCGCAGTCGGCCGATACCACTTTCTTCGTGACCTCCAACGGCATCGGAAACGGCGCCAATCTCGGGGGCCTCGCCGGTGCCGACAATTATTGCCAGACCTTGGCTCAGGCCGCGGGTGCTGGCGCCAAAATCTGGCACGCCTATCTCTCGGCGCAGGCCGCCGACGGCAAGCCGGCGGTGAATGCGCGCGATCGCATCGGCAAGGGTCCGTGGCAGAATTCAAAGGGCGTCGTGATCGCCAGGGACGTCGCCGAACTCCACGCCGCCAATAATCTGACCAAGCAGACCGCGCTCAGCGAGAAGGGCGATATCATCAGCGGCCGCGGCGATTCGCCGAACCGCCACGACGTGCTGACGGGATCGCAGGCGGACGGCACGGCTTTCCCGGCGACAGAAGACCGCACCTGCAAGAACTGGACGAGCAGCACCAAGGGTGCCGCGATGGTAGGTCATTCCGATCGCATCGGGCTGCGCGACGACGATGCGTCGAAATCCTGGAATAGTTCGCATCCCTCGCGCGGACCGGATGGCGGCTGCTCGCAGGCCGATCTCAAGAGCACCGGCGGCGACGGCCTGCTGTATTGTTTCGCGGCGAACTAGAGCATGATCCGGAAAAGTGGGAACCGGTTTTCCGAAAAGATCATGCTCAAACAATAAGATGGGCGACGAGCATGATTCAAACCTGTTGAATCATGCTCTAGCGCCCGATCGGTTCTGATTGAACCGCGGTATCAAGAAGTATCCGGTTCCCAAATAACGAAAGAGGCCGCCCGTATCCGGCGGCCTCCGTTTATGCGCAAAGCTGAAGACCTAGAAACAAGGACGGCACCAGCACCGGTATGGGCCGCAGGCTCTGACATAGCCCGGTCCGCACCAGCGGCCGTATCCCCGGCACGCGGTTTCCTTGATCGGCGAGAAGTTTCTCGCGGCACTCGGAATTGCGGCCCCGGTAGATGTGGCGGCACTAGCTGTCCAGCCCACAGAGTTCACCAAGAGAATTGCTGCTGCCGCCAATACTGTAAATGTAAGCTTCCGCATGGGCTCTCCTATTCGGTTAGCGTCCCCCGACCAGTTTATCCGGATTTCCAGATCATCGTCCATCGAATAGGCCCGATCGGAATTTGGCTTTTCCACACGACTTTCAAATTTGTCGCGCGCGTTGTTGAACCGGTCAGCTCGATCAACAGACACATAGTGTTGTGGCCGCGAGCCGGCCGATGCCGGGAGAACAGCGATGAAGCGGTTGATCCTCGGTACGGTTCTGATTCTTGGTGCGCTGTTCGGCGCTGCATCGGCGCAGACCGATGTTTTCAGGGACACGCTGCGGCCGGGCGGCCATGACCGAAGCATGGCTGCGAAGATCGCCGACGGCCGCAAGTGCGGTCTGTCGCGTCAGAACACGTTTACGGATAGCGCGGCCTTCCAGGCGTGCATGCAGTCTCGCGGCTGGGTTCTGGATCACGTCATTGCGGACAGATCCGCAAGGTTTATCGATCCCGACACCGGAATGAGTTGCTACGATCAAGGTGGCGCATCGATCTGCGAGCCACCGCAAGGCACGGTGAAATACACCGACAAGCATGGTCTCAGTTGCACCCGAACCGGTGCCATGAGCGTCTGTTCGAACTTTTAGGCCGGAGCGTTTTCGAGCGAAATGGAGAAGCCCTAGGCGCTCGCTGCGAACAGGTCCCAACGGCCCGGAATGCCCTTGAGTTCATAAGAACCGCGCTCGGTGAATTTGAGCCCTGCGCCGGCCACGAGATCAGTGACGACCCGCGAAACCAGGACTTCACTGGCCTGGGACTGAGCCATCACACGGGCCGCTGCGTGTACCGCGATGCCGCCGACGTCCTGGCCTCTTATCTCGATTTCGCCGGTATGCAGACCCGCGCGCAGGGGGAGACCCATCTGCTTGGCGGCGGTGCTGAACGCCAAGGCACATTTCACCGCGCGACCCGGCCCGTCGAACGTCGCTAGAATGCCGTCGCCGGTATTCTTGACCAGAATTCCGCGATGTCTCTCGAGCATTTGCCTCGCCAATTGGTCGTGACTGTCGAGCGATCGCCGCCATGCTTGATCGCCCATGGCGGCAGCGCTGCGCGTCGAGTCGACAATGTCGGTGAACAGTACCGTGGCCAGGACGCGTTCCAGTTCGCTGGATGAACTGTCGCGATGTCCGGTTACGAATTCCTCTATATCGCCAATCATCGGTTCAGTGTCGCCCGACCAGAAAGCATGATCTCCGTCCGGATATTCGATGAATTTCGCACCGGGAATTTGAGCCGCCAGACTGCGGCCGAGCGCGACGGGAATTTGTGCGTCGGTCTGGCGATGCAGCACAAGCGTCGGCACCCGAACGTTCGGAAGAACCGGCCTGACATCGATCTGCGCGTTCAGCAGCAGTATCGCCTTGATGCCGCCAGGACTGGCCGCGTTCCGTTCCAGTTTGCCGAACTGACTGATGGCGTCCGGGTTGGACGCCTGCTGCGCAATCACGGTCTTGATCAATTCTCCGGTGCCCCAATTCCTGACGCGCTGGGCAATTCTTTCTTCCAGATTGGCCGACTGGAACTCTGACGCCAGGGCAAAGCCGGCAATCAGCACGAGCTGCACCACCCGCTCAGGATAGGTGGCCGCGAAGAGCACGCTCATCGCGGAGCCTTCGGAAAACCCAACGATCACCGCCCGCTTCGAACCGACGTCGTCCATCACAGCGCGAACGTCATCCATGCGCACTTCCAGCGACGGTGCGCCCGATATGCGATCCGAGAGTCCCTGACCGCGCTTGTCGAACGTGACCACGCGGGCGAATGTCGAGAGACGACGCAGGAATGCGGTATATCCGATCAATTCATGCATGAACTCGACATGCGAAACGATGCCGGGGACCATGATGATATCGAGGGGCCCCGTACCCATCGCCTGATAGGCAATATTGATGTCGCCATTGGCCGCGTAGCGCGTCACCGGCAAATCCAGATTATTCATCAGCGAGTTTCACCGCTAAAAACGTCCGGCGAGTCTTGCCTGCGCGGTGGATGCGGTCAACTGCAAAAGCAGGTAAGGCTTCACACGGCCGGATGTCCGGAGCGCTGGAACCCGCGCCGAGGCTTCCAACCGGGGTGTTTCAAGTCGGTGGACTATGCCGCCGCGATGGCGCGGGATCCGGCGCAAAGACGCGTAGGAGAAAACCGGGGCGAGGGCGCGAACGCATCGCCGAGGTCGCTTCGAACCAATGCCTCAATGGTTTGTTAGGGGCTGTGCAACAGGCAAAGGACTGTCCATGCGCTACGAACTCTTTTACTGGCCGAGCATTCAGGGCCGCGGCGAATATGTCCGCCTCGCGCTGGAGGAGGCGGGTGCCGACTACGCCGATGTCGCGCGCACCGAGCGCGGCATGTCCGCGATGATGAAGATGATGGAAGCACCCAAGGGTATGGCGCCGTTTGCCCCGCCGTTTCTCAAGGCCGGCAAGCTCGTGATCGGCCAGACCGCCAACATCCTGTTCTATCTGGGAAGCCGCCACGGTCTGGCGCCGAAGGCCGAGGCCGGGCGGCTGTGGGTGCATCAACTGCAGCTCACGGTGACGGATTTCGTGCTGGAAATCCACGACACCCACCATCCGCTCGGGCCGTCGCTTTATTACCAGGATCAGAAGGGTCCGGCCAAAAAGCGCACCGGGGAATTCTGGAAAGATCGCGTGCCGAAATATCTGGGTTATTTCGAGAGGGTGTTGGATAGCAATGGCGGCCACTATCTGACCGGCCGCAGGCTGACCTACGCGGACTTGTCGCTGTTCCAGATCGTCGAAGGGCTGCGCTATGCGTTTCCCAGACGGATGAAGACCTTCGAGCGCGATATTCCCGGCCTGGTCGATCTGCACGACCGCATCGCGGCGCGGCCCAATATCAAGACCTATCTTGCCAGCCGTCGCCGCATCGCCTTCAACGAGGACGGCATCTTCCGCCACTACAGGGAGCTGGATGTGTGACTTTCGACATTCCGGGGCGCGCGTAGCGCGAACCCGGAATCTCGAGGTGATCCGCTCGAGATTCCCCGATGTGCAATTGCACATCTGAGGTTCGCTCGCTACGCTCGCGCCCCGGAATGACAGCACTTATCTTGTTACCGATTCCGCCCATCGACCGGCGTCATCGTCAGTTTCGCCAACTCGATGCCGTCGATGCAGCTGACGTTCAGCGCCACCACCTCGGTGCCGTCGGGTTTGCTGCCGCGCGCGAACACGGCAACCCCGCAGTCGCTGCAGAGCTGATGCCGGATCGCGTGCTTGTTGAACAGATATTCCCGCAAATTGTCGTCGCCGGCGCGCAGTTGAAAGCTCTTCGGCGCCAGGAAGGTGAAATGCAGGCCCTTCTTGGTGCAGATCGAACAGTTGCACGCGGTCACCATCGCCATATCGGTGGTGCATTCGAAACGCACCATGCCGCAATGGCAGCCGCCGGTGTAGGTCCTGCTGTCGGGCATGGTTTGCTCATCCTCACCAAAGTCCGGGTACCAGACGATAGCGCACATGGGCGCGGTAGTCAGCATAGCCCGGCAGGCCCGCGATCAGCGTCCGTTCCTCGATGCGCATGCGGATGGCGAACAGCACGACGAACAAGGGCGCCATCGCGACGCCCCACCACGAGCCCAACAGCAGCGGCACACCAATGAAAAACAGCAGGCTGCTGCTGTACATGGGATGGCGCACGAAAGCGTAAGGCCCCGTGGAGATCACGTGGTGACGCCGCTCGGCCTGCACCTTGACCAGCGGTGCCGCAAAGGAATTCTCGTGAAACACCCACGCGATGAAACCCATCGAGAGCAGGTACATCGCAAGGCCCAGCGCCTGCAGGATCAACGGAATATCCGAAGCGTGGACGCGCCGGTCGATCCCCATGGCGACAAACCAGATCAACAGCACAGCGACGAAGGCCCGCATGAATTTCTTGTCGGCGGCGGGTTGCTCGTTGCGCGCGGTCAGCCGCATGCGCTCAGCGAGCAGCGCCGGATCGGTTCTGGCGAGCCACACGCCGAACACGGGGCCGAGCGCCGCCGAGGTCGCCAGGAAGACCCAGGCGCCCGGCCAGTGCAGCGTGCCTGATGACGCGAACAGCAACGCGCCCATCGCGGCGACGAAGCCGGTATTCTGCAGCAGGAGTTTCGCGATCATGGAAAGCTTCCCGTGAGCGGGAACACGATCGCGTTGTTTTCAGGCAAACTTGCGGCGCGGATGCTCCGCGCCCGATCTTATTGCCGGTTGCGGCTTCTAGAGCGTTTTCAAGCGAAGTGGATACCGGTTCGCGTGAAGAAAACGCGTCAAAACAAAAGATTAGAGCCCGGTTCTGATTCAATCAGAACCGAAAAGGCTCTAGGCGATCTGGTTGATCCGCGTTCCCTGGCCGGGGGGCAGCGCGGCCTGAACCGGCGGCTGGGCGGCGCCGGCGTCGGTGGCATCATCGTCGGTTTGCGGGTCAGGCGTTTTGGACGCGACCGGGTCGGGAGGGGTCACCGGCGTTGACGCCGCAATGCTCGAAATGTTCATGGTCGGAATCCCTGGCTTGTTGCACCCGACTGTGGGGAGGCGGAAGCGAAAGATTTATGAATCGGGTGCGCAAATCGCGGGGTATCGGCGCCAATCCCGTGATGTGGTGAACGGGAGGCTCAATGAGTCGGCAAAATTTTAGTGATTGCGCGAACCGCGGCTTCACGCCCTCACTGATCCGGGCTGCGTGAAATGGCAATCGAGGCTTCGGCTTTCGTTCGCGAGCAATTCATGTCGAGGCGGCGGTAACGCGTCGAGACATCGTCGCCGTGGAACAGGCCCATCCGCGACATGCAGCGCGAAGCACCTTTCAGCATATCGTCCTTTGGCAGCGTAAAGATCAGGGCGGCGGCGCTGGCGACAAGATTGAGGAATTCCGGCTTCGGCTTGCGGCTGCCGGACTTGGCATACAACTCGTTGCTGAATTTACGGCCGGCACAGCCGAGCGAGAGCTCCTTGGCCTGCGGATGCGACAGATAGATGACGTTGGCGGCGGTGATGCCGACCTTGAGGCCATCGATCTGGTTGGCGAGCTGGGCCGCAAGATCGTCGCAGCGGTCGGCGCGTGCCGGGGGCGCCGCGGATATCGTCAACAGCAGCGCCAACGACGCGCAGGCAAGGCCGCTGGACCGAACGACGGATGTCGGGAATGCGATAGACTTGGTGACAAGGCTGGTCATGAATACCCCCGCGCCATTGAAGCTTGCGCGGAAGATTCATGCAAGCGCCCAGCCGCGACCGGGGCGCGATCGCGGCGGCGGTGTTGCACATTCGAGGCGTCGGCCGAAGACAGCCCTATTCGCACTTGCCCTTGTGGGCGAGCGAAACACCCGCCATCTGGCGAGCGCAATCATTGAAGAAGGTCTGGCCGTTGCAGCCGCAGACGACGAGCTTCGGTCCGGTGATCTGCGGGCAGAATCGCGGCTTTGTCGCGCAGATACCCGTCAGGTCGTAACGGCCGCAGGTTCCCGGTTGGGACTGACAGAACAGACCCTCATCGCACGGCTGCCCGAAAAAGCCGCCGCAGGTCTTGCCGACCCCGAGCGCATTGGCGCCGGTGGGGACGAAGATCATCAGCGTCAGCGCTGTGACAAATGAAACGATAAATCCTGGTTTCATGGCTGCCTCCCTTTGCGCTTGATTTTTAATTAAACAACCGAAGGTTACACGTGGCCGAAGCCATGCGCAACAGAGCCGGAGGCCCGGACGCGCCGGCCGGGGGCGCAGAGCTGCCGAGACTCCGGAACCTTACCTTTTGTCTCAAAAGTGCTTAGAACGATGTAACCGCCGATGCGGCGTCTCGAAGCCGACGCCTCCGGCATCTCAACTTGCGAGCAAGCCATGAACGCCCCCACCGCTTTTCCCGATCCAAAACCCGTGCCGCCCTACAAGCATACGCCGCTGTTTCCGCTCGGCGCCGACACCACGCCGTACAAGAAGATCACCACCGAGGGGGTGCGGGTCGAGCAGGTGCTGGGCAAGGACATGCTGGTGGTGTCGCGCGAGGCGCTGCGGGCCTTGTCCGAGGCCGCGTTCGGCGACATCAATCACTATCTGCGGCCGGGGCATCTGAAGCAGCTGCGCAGCATCCTCGACGACAAGGAGGCCAGCGACAACGACAAGTTCGTGGCGTTTGATTTCCTCAAGAACGCCAACATCGCCGCCGGCGGCGTGTTGCCGATGTGCCAGGACACCGGCACCGCCATCATCATGGGCAAGAAGGGTTTTCGCGTCATCACCGATGGCGACGACGAGGCGGCCTTGAGCGAGGGCGCGCGAGACGCCTATCTGCGCCGCAATCTGCGCTATTCGCAGGTGGCGCCGCTGTCGATGTATGAGGAGAAGAATACCGCCAACAACATGCCGGCGCAGTGCGAGATCTATGCCGAGGGCGATGACGCCTACAAATTCATGTTCATGGCCAAGGGCGGCGGGTCCGCCAACAAGAGCTTTCTGTTCCAGGCCACGCCCTCGGTGCTCACCAAAGAGCGCCTGCTGGCGTTCCTGAAGGAGAAGGTGCTGACGCTGGGCACCGCGGCATGCCCGCCCTATCATCTGGCCATCGTGATCGGCGGCACCTCGGCCGAGCTCTGCATGAAGACGGTGAAGCTCGCCTCCGCGCGCTATCTCGACGCGCTGCCGACCCACGGCTCGGCCGACGGCAACGCGTTCCGCGATCTCGAGATGGAGCAGGAAATTCTCAAGATGACGCAATCGCTCGGCGTCGGCGCGCAGTTCGGCGGCAAGTATTTCTGCCACGACGTGCGGGTGATCCGCCTGCCGCGCCACGGCGCCTCGCTGCCGATCGGGCTCGGGGTCTCCTGCTCGGCCGACCGCCAGGCGCTCGGCAAGATCACCCGCGACGGCGTGTTCCTGGAGGAGCTCGAGCACGATCCCGCGCGGTTCCTTCCGCATGTCGACGAGGAGACGCTCGGCGGCCCGGTGGTGCGGATCGACCTCGGCCGGCCGATGAAGGAGATTCTCGCCGAACTGTCGCGCCATCCCATCCGCACCCGGCTCTCGCTCACCGGCCCGATGATCGTCGCCCGCGACTCCGCCCATGCGAAGATCCGCGAGCGGCTGGAGCGCGGCGAGCCGATGCCCGACTATCTGAAGAACCACCCGGTGTACTACGCCGGCCCGGCCAAGACTCCGGTCGGCTACGCCTCGGGCTCGTTCGGGCCGACCACGGCGGGGCGGATGGACAGCTATGTCGACCAGTTCCAGGCGGCGGGCGGTTCGCTGGTGATGCTCGCCAAGGGCAACCGCTCCAGACAGGTGCGCGAGGCCTGCGCCAGGCACGGCGGCTTCTATCTCGGCTCGATCGGCGGCCCGGCCGCCCGGCTCGCGCTCGACTGCATCCGCAAGGTCGAGGTGCTCGAATATCCCGAACTCGGGATGGAGGCGATCTGGCGCATCGAAGTCGAGAATTTCCCCGCCTTCATCGTGATCGACGACAAGGGCAATGATTTCTTCAAGGAGCTGAATCTGGGGTGAGGGAGGCGGCGCTTCGGCTCTGATACGCTCAGGCCAAGGCCTTCGAGCGGCGGAGTCCGCGCGTCGACGATCGCTGTTCGCTCCGGCGGCGGGTCAGGGCGACCGCACCGGACAGATCGGCGCTTTCATCGAAACCGTCGACAACACCCAGCGCCTCCACTCGGCGTTCGGATACAAACCCCCGGTCGAGTTCGAGGAAGACCTCGGCCGGACAGCCGAAGGCCAACGCAGAGGGAAGGACGCCTTGTCACTCAATTAGCGTGTCTCACTCTGGGTGTGCAGGCCACCCGCGGACTGCGCCCCTTGCGTGAGACAGGACTGATTCCTTCCAAGTCGCCATGCCCGTTACTCCCGCCC
>NZ_JBEKCZ010000086.1:0-33970 GCF_050014615.1 Bradyrhizobium sp.
GCTGGGGCGTCGGCGGCATCGAGGCGGAAGCCTGCATGCTGGGTCAGCCGCTGTCGATGCTGCTGCCGGAGGTGGTCGGCTTCAAGCTCAAGGGCCAGATGAAGGAAGGCGTCACCGCGACCGATCTGGTGCTGACGGTGACGCAGATGCTGCGCAAGCAGGGCGTTGTCGGAAAATTCGTCGAGTTCTTCGGACCGGGCCTCGATCATCTCTCGGTCGCGGACAAGGCGACCATCGGCAACATGGCGCCGGAATACGGCGCCACCTGCGGCTACTTCCCGGTCGATGCCGAGACCATCGATTATCTCAAAACCTCCGGCCGCAAGTCCGACCGCGTCGCGCTGGTCACCGCCTACGCCAAGGCGCAGGGCCTGTTCCGCACCGCCAAATCGCTCGATCCGGTGTTCACGGAAACCTTGATCCTCGATCTCGGCGACGTGGTTCCCTCGATGGCCGGACCGAAGCGCCCCGAAGGCCGCGTCGCGCTGCCCGCGGTCGCCGACGGTTTCGCCGCGGCGATGACATCCGAGTACAAGAAGGCCGCCGATGCCTCGAAGCGCTATCCGGTCGAGAACCGCAATTTCGATCTCGGCCATGGCGACGTCGTGATCGCGGCCATCACCTCCTGCACCAACACCTCCAATCCGAGCGTGTTGATCGGCGCCGGGCTTCTGGCTCGCAACGCCGCCGCCAAGGGCCTGACCGCAAAGCCCTGGGTCAAGACCTCGCTGGCGCCGGGCAGCCAGGTGGTCGCTGAATATCTTTCCAATTCCGGACTGCAGCTCGAACTCGACAAGGTCGGATTCAACCTGGTCGGCTTCGGCTGCACCACCTGCATCGGCAATTCGGGCCCGTTGCCGGAGGAGATTTCCAAATCGATCAACGACAATGGCATCATCGCCGCCGCCGTGCTGTCCGGTAACAGAAACTTCGAAGGCCGCACCTGGCCTCGCCGCCGCTGGTGGTGGCCTATGCGCTGGCGGGAACGGTGACCAAGGATCTGGTGGCCGAGCCGCTCGGCATCGGCAAGGACGGCAAGCCGGTGTATCTGAAAGACATCTGGCCGACGACCAAGGAGATCAACGCCTTCATGAAAAAATTCGTGACGGCGGCGATCTTCAAGAAGCGCTACGCCGATGTGTTCAAGGGCGACACCAACTGGCGCAAGATCAAGACTGTCGAGAGCGAGACCTATCGCTGGAACATGAGCTCGACCTATGTGCAGAACCCGCCTTATTTCGAGGGCATGAAGAAAGAGCCGGAGCCGATCATCGACGTGGTCGATGCGCGGATTCTGGCGATGTTCGGCGACAAGATCACCACCGATCACATCTCGCCGGCCGGCGCGATCAAGCTGACATCGCCGGCGGGGAAATATCTGTCGGAGCATCAGGTGCGTCCGGCCGATTTCAATCAATACGGTACACGGCGCGGTAACCATGAAATCATGATGCGCGGCACCTTCGCCAACATCCGCATCAAGAACTTCATGCTGAAGGGCGCCGACGGCAACATTCCCGAAGGCGGCCTGACCAAGCATTGGCCCGACGGCGAGCAGATGTCGATCTACGATGCCGCCATGAAATATCAGGCCGAGAAAGTGCCGCTGGTGGTGTTCGCCGGCGCCGAATATGGCAACGGCTCGTCGCGGGACTGGGCCGCGAAGGGAACGCGGCTGCTCGGCGTCCGCGCCGTGATCTGCCAGAGCTTCGAGCGCATTCATCGCTCCAATCTGGTCGGGATGGGCGTGTTGCCGCTGACCTTCGAAGACGGCGCATCGTGGCAGTCAATCGGGCTGAAGGGCGATGAGACCGTAACAATACGGGGATTGCAGGGCGATCTGAAGCCGCGTCAGAAACTGACGGCGGAGATCGTGTCCGGCGACGGCTCGTTGCGGCGCGTTTCGCTGCTATGCCGGATCGATACGCTCGACGAACTCGAATATTACCGGAACGGCGGCATCCTGCATTACGTGCTGCGCAAGCTCGCCGCGTGATGCGATTGTGATCGCATGATGCGATCGTGATCGATGGCTCACTGCGAAGTGAGTGGCGAGAGAAGGGAAGGCGGCCTAAAAAGGGCCGCCTTCTTGTTTGAAGGCCGGTGTGCTCGAATGCTGCAATGCGTTAACGGTGAGATGTATTAACGGCGGCAGCGCAAAGTCTGGGTTCCCAGTATGACAGCGATGATGGCCTATAATTGTATTTCGCGGTGGTCGGGAGCGCTTGGCGTCTGCGCGATCGTCGCCATCATCCGTCCGGCCCTTGCCGAACCGCGCGCGGTGGTCGAACTGTTTACCTCGCAAGGCTGTTCGTCGTGCCCACCCGCCGACAAGGTTATCGGCGAACTCGCCAAGGATCCGTCGGTGATCGCGCTGAGCATGCCGATTGATTACTGGGATTATCTTGGTTGGAAGGACACGCTGGCGGATGCGCGCTTCAGCGCACGTCAGCAGGCCTATTCGCGGGTCCGCGGTGATCGCGGCGTCTACACCCCGCAAGTGGTCGTCAACGGTTCGGCGCATTTGGTCGGCAGCGATCGTGCCGGCATCGAGGGTGCGATCGGTGATACCCGGAAGACCGATGGCGTGATGTCGTTGCCGGTTTCGATGACGCTGGCGGGCAAGCAGATCACGGTGTCGGTGGCGGCGTCCGAAAAGGGCCCCGCCGCGATGCACGGTGAAATATGGATCTGTTCGATCTCCAAGGAAGTGTCGATTGCGATCGGGCGCGGTGAGAATCGCGGTCGCGAAGTCACCTACCACAATGTCGTGCGTAACCTCCTGAAGGTCGGCGACTGGAACGGCAGTGCCGGCAGCTGGACCGTGCCGCTGGAAAATATTTCCCGCGAGGGCGTCGATGCCGCGGCGGTCTATGTCCAGGACGGCAATCGCGACAAGCCCGGCCTGATGCTGGGCGCGGCATACACGTCGCTGCACTGATTATCTTTTCAAATCGTCTGCTCGGGCGTCTTTGACCGCCAGGCTTCCGCGCGACCGGCGGCGCCATGGCTTCGTCATCGCAAATTTGCCGACGGCATCCGCATACCCCGGATCGTTGCCGCCGCCGGTCCTGCCATCCTTCGAGACGGTACCTTCCCCGCATCCGGGTGGCGACAGGCGTGTTGCCGCGATGCGGTAGTGGGTTCCACGGCACCGAAAAGAACCAATCGAATGTCGGGAG
This sequence comes from Bradyrhizobium sp., assembly GCF_050014615.1. Lineage (GTDB taxonomy): Bacteria > Pseudomonadota > Alphaproteobacteria > Rhizobiales > Xanthobacteraceae > Bradyrhizobium. The sequence continues at coordinate 3,183 of NZ_JBEKCZ010000086.1, forward strand.
CCCCAAAAGAAAAAGGACCAACTTTCGTTGGCCCAGTATGGGGATAAACTATTCTGCGAACAGGCCCGATCCCGACGACCCCGGGGGGCTGGGGGCTGAGGAATCCGGTGTCGAAAGGACCGGGCCAACGCAGGGTTTTCTTGTCGCAATCCAGAAGGGCGGTCGATGGGCGGAAGTGGGGCGGTATTATGATTCCACTAACGATCCCGTGACGGTGTGTGTCCGGTCGGAAATACAGTGCCGACGATCCGTCGCGTGCCAAGCCGCCACGGGCCTCTTGCAGCGAAGGTCAGTCGGCGCGATCATGTCTGTGAGATGACAGGAGGAGGTGCCCATGAGTTCGATGTCGGAGGAAACCGATCCAAGCGAGAGTCGCGCAGCGGCGCGCAATGCCGCTGCGGGTCCGTTGCCAAGCCGGGTGACGTTCAATCGTCTCGAACTCAATCGCATCCTCAATCTGTACGGGCGCATGGTCGCCGATGGCGAATGGCGCGACTATGCCATCGATTTCCTGCGGGATCGCGCGGTGTTTTCGGTGTTCCGCCGCGCTTCCGAAGTTCCGATCTATCGCATCGAAAAAGATCCGCGGCTCGCGCGCAAGCAGGGAATATATAGCGTGATCTCGGCGAGCGGGCTGATCCTGCGCCGCGGCCACGAACTCGATCGTGTGTTGCTGGTGATCGACCGCAAGCTTGCGGTAGTCTGATTTCCATCCGTCATTCCGGATCGGCGCGCAGCGCTGCGGCAGGCAGGGTGCTCGCGCCTTCGCCGAGCGGGCGCTGCATCATCACGGTGTCGAGCCAGCGGCCGAACTTGAAGCCGACATTGGGATGGGTTCCGATCATCTGGAATCCGCATCGGCTGTGTACGCCGATCGATCCGGCGTTGGCGGAATCGCCGATCACCGCGATCATCTGGCGATGGCCGCGCGCTTCGGACTCCAGGATCAGCCGCCGCAGCAATTGCAGACCGATTCCGCGGCGATGGATCGCCGGCTGCAGATAGACCGAATTTTCCACCGTGAAGCGATAGGCCGGCCGCGGCCGGTACGCCCCGGCATAGGCGTATCCGATCACCCGGCCATCGAGCAGGGCGGCGAGATAGGGAAAGCCGCCGTCCATCAAGGCGTCGAAGCGCCGCGTCATCTCAGCGAGATCCGGCGGGACCAGCTCGAAGGTCGCGGTGCCGAAGCGGACCGCATGATCGTAAATCCCGGTAATGAAGGGCAGGTCGGCCGCGATGGTGGGCCTGATTTCAAGCTCGGACATGGCGCTGAGATTATTTTTGCGTGGCGCAAAAGAAAAGCCCCGGCCGCAAGGCCGGGGCTTTTATCATCCGTTACCTGCGGTCGATCAGTCGCGCTGGCCTAGCAGCTGCAGCAGCAGCGTGAACAGGTTGATGAAGTTCAAATAGAGCGACAGCGCACCGGTGATCGCCGCACGCTCCGCCACGTCACCGCCCTGCGAGGCGTAGCCGTAGATGTAATCGTTCTTCAGCCGCTGGGTATCCCAGGCGGTAAGGCCCGCAAACACCAGCACGCCGATCACCGATACGACGAATTGCAGCATCGAACTGGCGAGGAAGATATTGACCAGGCTCGCGATGATGATGCCGAACAGGCCCATGATCAGGAACGAGCCCATGCCGGTCATGTCACGCTTGGTGGTGTAGCCATAGAGGCTCAAGGCGCCGAAGGTGGCCGCGGTGATGAAGAACACCCGCACGATCGAGGTGTGGGTATACACCAGGAAGATCGACGACAGCGAAACGCCCATCAGCGCCGAGAACACCCAGAACAGCATCTGGGCGGTCGCCGGCCGCAGCCGGTTGATGCCGGCCGAGATCACGAACACCATCGCCAGCGGCGCCAGCATGAACAGCCATTTCAGCGGGCTCACGAACATCGCATAGCCGAACGGCGTCAGATACGAACTGCCGATCCGGATCGCGCCGGCGGAAGGATCCGCCGTTACCGCCGCCATATAGACGCCGAGCGCGGCGAGGCCGGTGATGGCCAGCCCAATGCTCATGTAATTGTAGATGCGCAGCATGTAGGCGCGCAGACCGGCGTCGACGGTCGCGGCGTCAACGCGCCCGGCGGCCCGGCCGAAAGGAGAAGCGTAGTTACGGTCTAGGTCCGACATGGTCGAATTCCCGTTGTTTGTCCGGCGGAGCGCAAGGGGGTTTGCGGCGCAGGCTCAGAAATCTATCCCAGATACCACCGATTGCCGACATTAACTTTGTGTCATCAAACCGGCGTCTGGCCCAAGCTGATATGTGGGAAACTAGCACATTCCCCGCAAGCTACGATGCGCGGCTGAATGTCGCTCCGCCAGCCGATTCCGGACCGATGCCTTAATGCAGCGGCGCCGGGTGTTTCAATTTGTCACAAATTCCGCAACACGGTGGCCGGCTTCTGGTTCAGCGCCAGCAGGGTGCCGGCGAGGCCCAGCCCCACCGTGACGATCAGCGCGGCCGCCACCACGGCGGCGGCGCTGCCCGCCTGCCAGATGAAGCTTAGCGTCATCAGCCGGGTCACGATCAGCCAGGCCGCAACGGAACCGGCGATGACACCGAAAACAGCGGTGGCAAAGCCGATCATCAGATATTCCAGCGCATAGGCGCCGAGCAGCCGCGCCCGTGTCGCCCCGAGCGTCTTGAGGATGACGGCGTCATAGACGCGGTGGCGATGGCCGGCGGCGAGTGCTCCGCCCAGTACCAGAATGGCGGAAATCAACGTTACCGCGCTGGCGCCGCGGATCGCCAGCACGAGGTTGGTGATGACGGTGCCGATGGTCTCCAGCGCTTCGCGGACCCGCACGCTGGTGACCATCGGAAACGCATCGGCCACCGATTTGATGATCCGGGCATCGCCGGTGGCGTCCGGATGGGCCTCGGTCAGCGTCGCGATATGGGTGTGCGGCGCGCCCCGAAAGGCGTTGGGCGAGAACACCAGCACGAAATTGATGCCGAGGCCTTGCCAGTCGACGGTGCGCATGTTGCCGATCGTCGCCGGGATATCGCGGCCGAGCACATTGACGACGATTTCGTCGCCGAGTTTTAGCTTGAGTCCGTCGGCGATCTTCTTCTCGATCGAGATCAGCGGCGGGCCGTCATAGTCGGCGCCCCACCATTTGCCTTCGACGATCTTCGAACCCTTCGGGATTTCGCCGGTATAGGTCAGGCCGCGGTCGCTCTGCAGCACCCATTCGCTGTCGGTCGAAGCCTTGAGGTCTTCGGCCTTGACGCCGCGCGCCGCGACGATGCGCCCGCGCAGCATCGGCACGTCCTCGACGGTCGATTGCGGTTCGGTCTGTTTCAGGAAGGCGCCGAAGCGGTCGGCTTCGGTGGCGGGAATATCGATGAAATAGAACGACGGCGCGCGGTCCGGCAATGCCGCCAGGAATTGCCGCCGCAGATTGCCGTCGATCTGGGTGATCGTCACCAGCACCGCGAGGCCAAGACCAAGCGACATCACTACCGAGGGCGTCAGCGCGCCCGGCCGGTAGATATTGGCGATCGCCAGCCGCAGCATGGTGATGCGGGTCCGGGGCAGGCGGCGCGCCAGCGCCATCAAGCCCGCGGCGATGCCGCGCAGCAGCGCGAACACCACGATCGAGGAGGCGACGAACACAGCCGCGACGCGCTTGTCGTAAGCGAGCCCGATCACGACCGCGATCAGCAGCGCGATCACGAGACTCATCAAAGCCAGATAGCGCCAGCGCGGGCGATGCCACTGGCTGGCCACGGCCTCGCGAAACAGCGCCGCCACCGGCACGTCGTGCACGAGACCGAGCGGCCACAGCCCGAACGCGAGCGCGGTCAAAAGGCCGTAGACCAGCGACATCAGCAGCTCATCGACATGCAGCGCCGGCACCACCGGCAGCGGCAACAGCTTGCCGAACAGGCCGACGATGACGAACGGCAATGCGGCGCCGGCGACCAGGCCGATTACCGAACCGATCACGGCGAGCACGGTCACCTGCGTCAGATAGATCGCAAACACGTCGCGGCCGGTGGCGCCCAGCGCCTTGAAGGCCGCGATCACGTCGCGGCGGCGATCGATATGGCTTTTGACCGCATTGGCGACGCCGACGCCGCCGACCAGCAGCGCGGCGAGGCCGACCAGAGTGAGAAACTGGGTGAAGCGGCTGATGGTGCGCTCGAGCTGCGGCGAGGCGTTGGCGCGGGTGCGGATTTCCCAGCCCGCTTCCGGCAACGCGTTTCGCACATCGTCGGCCAGCGCGGTGGCGGCGCGATCGTCGGTCGCATTGTCCGGCAGCTTCACCCGATAGGTCCAGCGCACCAGACTGCCGGGCTGCAGCAATTGCGTGGCGCGCAGCGCGGGTTCACTGATCAGGAATCGCGGACCGAAGCCGACCCCGCCGGAGAGCTTGTCGGGCTCACCGTCGACCACGCTGCGGATCTGAAAGGTCGCGCTGCCGACGGTGACGCGGTCGCCGACTTTCAGATCGAGCCTTGCCAGCAAGGTCGGATCAGCCGCGGCGCCGAAGGCGCCGTCGCGCTCCGCCAGCAAATCCGGCACCGGTATTTTCGGCGCCAGCGTCACCTCGCCCAGCATCGGATAGGCGCCGTCGACCGCCTTGAGTTCGACCAAAGCAAGCCGGCCGTCGCCGGCGCGCGCCATGCCGCGCAGCGTCACCGCGACCGAGACTTCGCCGCGCGAACGCAGCAGTGCGACTTCGTCCGGCTTGGCCTCGCGCTGGATCAGGGAGAACGCCACATCGCCGCCGAGCAGGGTGCGGCCCTCGCGCGCCAGCCCCTCGCCAAGGCTCGCCGCGACCGAGCCGACGCCGGCAATCGCCATCACGCCGAGCGCGATGCAGGCGATGAAAACGTAAAAGCCGCGCAAGCCCCCGCGCAATTCGCGCATGGCATAGCGCAGCGGAAGCGATGCCGCGCGGCCGTTGCCGACGGATTCGGAAGCCCCCGTCAATGAAGTGATTTGCGTCATGAAGCGGTTTCGCGTTCCGCAACGGGGCTATCGATCCGGCCCGAGCGCAGCCGCACCACGCGGTCGCAGCGCTGCGCCAGCGAGGTGTCGTGGGTCACCAGCACCAGCGTCATGCCGCGCTCGGCATGTTTGGTGAACAGCAAATCGACGATCTGCTTGCCGGTGGCCTCATCGAGATTGCCGGTGGGCTCGTCGGCCACCAGGATCGCGGGATCGGGCGCCAGCGCGCGGGCCAGGGCCACGCGCTGCTGCTCGCCGCCCGACAATTGGGTGGGATAATGATGCAGGCGGTCGCCGAGACCGACCGATGTCAGTTCCTGTGCCGCGCGCCGCGAGGCATCGGGATTGCCGGCCAGCTCCAGCGGCACCGCGACGTTTTCCAGCGCCGTCATCGTTGGAATCAGATGGAACGACTGGAACACGATGCCGACCTGGCGGCCGCGAAAGCGCGCCAGCGCATCCTCGTCGAGGGCATTGAAAGGGGTGCCGTTGACCACCACCTCTCCGCTGTCAGGACGCTCCAACCCCGCCATCACCATCAGCAAGGTGGACTTTCCCGAACCTGACGGCCCGATCAGGCCGATCGCCTCGCCTGACGCCACCCGCAGGCTGATGTCCTTGAGGATATGAACGCGCGCCGCGCCCGCGCCGAGCGAGAGATTGACGTTCGAGATGGCAATGGTGTCCGGCTCAAGGCCGGCCAGTGACGAGGGTTCGATGAGACTGTCCATGGATCGGTCATATGGCACTTCCGGCGGCGCGGTCGAGAGGCGGCTGCGGATGTTCGTGCACATGCTCGTGTTGAGCCTGGCGCTGATGGCGGTGGAACCGGCCTTGGCGCAGACCTCGGCCCAACCCCCGGCAACCAGCGGGGCAAAACCGGTCAGGATGGTGGTGCTGGGGGATTCGCTGAGCGCCGGTCTTGGCCTGCCGGCGCCGTCGGCATTCCCGGCGCGCTTGCAAAATGCTTTGAAGTCCAAGGGGATAGTGATCGATATGATCAACGCCGGGGTGTCCGGCGACACCAGTTCAGGCGGCCGCGACCGGCTCGACTGGTCGGTCCCCGAGGGCACCCAGGCCGTGATCGTCGAACTCGGCGCCAACGATGCCTTGCGTGGCACTGATCCTTCAGTCACCCGCGCGGCATTGACGGATATCGTGACGCGGCTGAAGGCGCGCAAAATATCGGTTCTGTTGTGCGGGATGCTCGCGCCGCCGAACTACGGAAGCGATTATTCGGCGCGTTTCAATACGATCTATCCGGATCTGGCCAAATCGCTTGATGTGCCGCTGTATCCATTTTTCCTCGAGGGCGTGGCCGCCGACCCCAGGCTCAATCAGGCGGACGGTTTGCATCCGACGGCGGAGGGCGTTGACGTGATCGTCAAAAACATCTTGCCTATCGTGGAGGCATTTCTCGGCACGATATCCGGGCAACACAGTTGAAAAACGGGCAATGATAACCTTAAACGCAAGTGTTGCCCGATCCTTAACGCCGGATGCTTCGCAGAGTCACATAACTACTGTAGAAAATAACGATCGGTGATTCGTACCGGGTTTCAGCATCGGGAGTCCTGCGATGCCGCGTTTGTTCACTGGACTGGAAATTCCGGCCGAGATCGGCCAGACGCTTTCCAATTTGCGTGGCGGCCTGCCGGGCGCGCGCTGGATCGACCCCGAAAATTATCACGTTACCCTGCGCTTCATCGGCGATATCGACGGCATCGCGGCCAACGAAATCGCCTCGATGCTGTTCCGGGTCAACCGCAAGCCGTTCGAGGTCGCGCTGCAGGGCCTCTCCAGCTTCGGTGGCAAAAAACCCCGCGCGGTGGTGGCCTCGGTGGTGCCGAGCCGGCCCCTGATCGAGCTGCAGGCCGAGCTGGAACGCCTGATGCAGCGTATCGGGCTTGACCCCGAAGGCCGCAAATTTACCCCCCATGTGACGCTGGCACGGCTGCGCGATGCCTCCAATCAGGACGTCGCGGATTATCTGTCGGTGCGCGGCTATTTTCCGACCCGGGTATTTACGGCGTCGCGGTTCGTGCTGTTCTCGTCGCGGGCGTCCACCGGCGGCGGCCCCTATGTGGTCGAGGATTCCTACGCGCTGAGCGCGTGAACCTTATCCACAGCCGCCATCGGTCCGGCTGTCCCGGGTGTGAAAATACCTGCGCATAGCCCCTGCACCAATTCGCGGCTTGCAATTTTCGTAACCCTGGGGCCGTAAGGTGGGCCATGCTGTCCACCTCGCCCAGTTCGTTCCGCGCCCATTACCAGGCCCTCGTCTCCTCCGGCGCGATCGAGCCCGATGCGGCGCAGGCGGAGGCTGCCGAGGCCTTCGCGGATCTCGAGCAGCGGCTGGTGCGCTACAAGCCGGTCCGCAAGCAGGGCCTGCTCGGCCGGCTGTTTGCCGACAAGGACGAGGCGCCGCCGCGCGGTCTCTATGTTCATGGCGAGGTCGGGCGCGGCAAGACCATGCTGATGGATCTGTTTTTCCAGCAGAGCCCGATCGAGCACAAGCGCCGGGCGCATTTCCATGAGTTCATGGCCGAGGTGCATGAGCGGATTTTCGGCTTGCGGCAGAGTATCGCGCGCGGCGAAATCGCCGACGGCGATGTGATCGGGCTCACGGCCGCGGCGATCTTCGACCAGGCCTGGCTGTTGTGTTTCGACGAATTCCACGTCACCGACATCGCGGACGCGATGATCCTGGGGCGGCTGTTCACAAAGCTGTTCGAACTCGGCACCGTGGTGGTGGCGACCTCCAATGTCGCGCCCGACGACCTCTACAAGGGCGGCCTGAACCGGGCGCTGTTCCTGCCTTTTATTGCGCAGATATCGGAGCATATGGACGTGCTGCGGCTCGATGCGCGCACGGATTTCCGGCTGGAAAAGCTCGCCGGCGTGAAAATGTGGCTGGTGCCGGCTGATGCGGGCGCCGATGCCGCGCTGGCCCATGCGTGGGCGCGGATGACCGGCAATGCGCCATGCCAGCCGCGCGATATCTCGATCAAGGGCCGGGTCCTGCACGTGCCGTGTTCGTCGCACGGCGTCGCGCGGTTTTCATTCGCCGAGATCTGCGAACAGCCACTTGCCGCATCCGACTACCTCCGGCTGGCGCGCGACTATCACACCATCATCATCGACCACATTCCGGTAATGGAATATGCCGACCGCAACCCCGCCAAGCGGTTCATCGCCCTGATCGACACCCTCTATGACAACGCCGTGAAGCTGCTGGCATCGGCAGAAGCCGATCCGGTGTCGCTCTATGTCGCGAGCGAGGGCAACGAGGCCAACGAGTTCAAGCGGACTTCGTCGCGGCTGATCGAGATGAGTTCGGAATCCTATCTGGCGCGGCCCCACGGACACAAGGATTCCGCGGCCAGCGGGTCGAGCACCGGGCTGGTGGAAACTTAGGCCGTCATACCGGTCGCGTCCTTGACGCGCCCCGGAATGACGCGGGCCCCCTGATCGAAATCAAGGCAGGGCGGACAATTGAGCATGCTCCGGCTTGAACGTATCAGGCGAAAGGGATAACCAGCGAGTAGCTTCTTTCCATCCCCTTCCTTCGTGTTCAAAGGACAGATTTCCCATGGCGCGCGACAAGATTGCTTTGATTGGCTCCGGTCAGATCGGCGGAACGCTGGCTCATCTCATCGGCCTGAAGGAATTGGGCGATGTCGTGATGTTCGACATCGCCGAGGGCGTACCGCAAGGCAAATCGCTCGATATCGCGCAGTCCTCGCCGGTCGACGGGTTTGACGCGCATTTCACCGGCGCCAATTCCTATGAGGCGCTCGACAACGCCAAGGTCTGCATCGTCACCGCCGGTGTGCCGCGCAAGCCCGGCATGAGCCGCGACGATCTCCTGAGCATCAATCTCAAGGTGATGGAGCAGGTCGGCGCCGGCATCAAGAAATACGCCCCCGACGCCTTCGTCATCTGCATCACCAACCCGCTCGACGCGATGGTGTGGGCGCTGCAGAAGGCGTCCGGGATGCCGCACAAGAAGGTGGTGGGCATGGCCGGGGTGCTGGATTCCTCGCGCTTTCGCTATTTCCTCGCCGACGAATTCAACGTCTCGGTCGAAGACGTCACCGCCTTCGTGCTGGGCGGCCACGGCGATACCATGGTGCCGCTGGTGAAATATTCCACGGTGGCCGGCATTCCCTTGCCCGATCTGGTGAAGATGGGCTGGACCTCGCAGGCGCGAATCGACGAGATCGTCGACCGTACCCGCAATGGCGGAGCCGAGATCGTCAATCTCCTGAAGACCGGCTCGGCGTTCTATGCGCCGGCCGCGTCCGCGATTGCGATGGCCGAGAGCTATCTGCGCGACAAGAAGCGCGTGATGCCCTGCGCGGCCTATCTCAACGGCGAATACGGCGTGAAGGATATGTATGTCGGCGTCCCCGTCGTGATCGGATCGAAGGGTGTCGAGCGGATCGTCGAGATCGAGCTGGCCGGCAAGGAGCGCGAAGCATTCGACAAGTCGGTCGGCGCGGTGCAGGGTCTGGTCGACGCCTGCAAGAAAATCGCGCCGGATCTGCTCGGCCGCTGACCGCATTAGCTACCGCCGGTCAATCGAGTCGATCGATTGCCGGCGCGCCACCCTTCGAAGTTCGCGGGCCTTGCGGCGCGGACTTCGGGATCAAGCAGCACCAACGCGATGAAGTTCCGAATTTGCAGTCTCTTTGGTATATAGTATACCAGACGCGAAACTGATCTGAATTCTGATTTCACCGCACCAAGGTTCGGGGACCGTCCAAATGAACATCCATGAATACCAGGCCAAGGCGCTGCTGCACGAATTCGGGGTGCCGATCTCGAAGGGCGTCCCGGTGCTGCGGGCTTCGGATTCCGACGTCGCCGCCAAGACGCTTCCGGGACCGATCTGGGTGGTGAAGAGCCAGATCCATGCCGGCGGCCGCGGCAAGGGCAAGTTCAAGGAAACGTCCGCCGGCGACAAGGGCGGTGTGCGCATCGCCAAATCGGTCGCCGAGGTCAATGAGTTCGCCAAGCAGATGCTCGGCGCCACGCTGGTCACGGTGCAGACCGGACCGCATGGCAAGCAGGTCAACCGGCTTTATGTCGAGGAAGGCTCCGACATCGACAAGGAGTTTTATCTCTCGATCCTGGTCAACCGCGAAACTTCCGAAGTGTCGTTCGTGGTGTCCACCGAAGGCGGCGTCAACATCGAGGATGTCGCGCACAACACACCCGAGAAGATCGTGACCTTTTCGGTCGATCCCGCCACCGGCATCATGGGCCACCATGGCCGCACCGTCGCCAAGGCGCTGGGTCTGTCCGGCGATCTCGCCAAACAGGCGGAAAAGCTGGTGACGCAGCTCTATACGGCCTTCACCGCCAAGGACATGGCGATGCTGGAAATCAACCCGCTGGTCGTGACCAAGCAGGGCGACCTGCGGGTACTCGATGCCAAGGTATCGTTCGACGGCAATGCGCTTTATCGCCATCCCGATGTGGTGGCGCTGCGCGACGAGACCGAAGAAGACGCCAAGGAGATCGAGGCTTCCAAATACGATCTCAACTACATCACCCTCGACGGCACCATCGGGTGCATGGTCAACGGCGCCGGTCTCGCGATGGCGACCATGGACATCATCAAGCTCTACGGCATGGCGCCGGCGAACTTCCTCGATGTCGGCGGCGGCGCCGACAAGACCAAGGTCACCGCGGCGTTCAAGATCATCACCGCCGATCCCAACGTGAAGGGTATCCTGATCAATATTTTCGGCGGCATCATGAAATGCGACATTATCGCCGAGGGCGTGGTCGCGGCGGTGAAGGAAGTCGGCCTCAAGGTTCCCCTGGTGGTGCGGCTCGAGGGCACCAATGTCGATGCCGGCAAGAAGATCATCCGGGAGAGCGGCCTCAACGTGCTGCCGGCCGACGATCTCGACGATGCCGCGCAGAAGATCGTCAAGGCCGTGAAGGGGGGATAGATCGATGCCCGACCATCTCGCTGCACCGGCGCCGCTCGAGGAACACCGCAAGCTTGCGGTGTTCGCGGGCGAGTGGAGCGGCGAAGAGATGGTCTATCCCTCGCGCTGGACCGCGGGAGGACCCGCCACCTCGCATGTCGTGGCGCGCATCGATCTCAACGGTTTTTATCTGATACAGGACACCCGCCAGGTTCGCGACGGCAAGGAAAGCTTTGCCACCCACGGCGTGTTCACCTACGACCGCGAGGATCGGCTCTACAAATTATTCTGGCACGATTCGCTCGGCTATTACCCGCCGTCGCCGGCCTCCGGCGGCTGGACCGGCAAAACCCTGATCCTGGTGCGTGGCTCGCTGCGCGGCAATGCGCGCCATGTCTATGAAGTCATCGACGACAACAATTACTCCATGAAAATCCAGTTCTCGCCTGACGCGGAAGGGTGGGCCGACGTGCTCACCGGCGTCTACCGGCGCACCCACTGACCCCCTTATCGATCGTCTCGCGAAAGCAGTCCCAACCATGTCCATCCTGATCGGCAAAAATACCAAGGTCATCTGCCAGGGCTTCACCGGCAAGAACGGCACGTTTCATTCCGAGGCGGCGATCGCCTATGGCACCAAGATGGTCGGCGGCACTTCGCCGGGCAAAGGCGGCGCGACGCATCTTGGCCTGCCGGTGTTCGACACCGTGGCCGAGGCCCGCGACAAGACCGGCGCCGATGCCAGCGTGATCTATGTACCGCCGCCCGGTGCTGCGGATGCGATCTGCGAAGCCATCGACGCTGAGATTCCGCTGATCGTCTGCATCACCGAGGGCATTCCGGTGCTCGACATGGTGCGGGTCAAAAGATCCTTGAGCGGATCGAAATCGCGGCTGATCGGACCGAACTGCCCGGGCGTCATGACGGCAGGCGAGTGCAAGATCGGCATCATGCCGGCGAATATCTTCAAGCCCGGCAATGTCGGCATCGTCTCGCGTTCGGGCACGCTGACCTATGAAGCCGTATTCCAGACCACCCAGGAGGGTCTCGGCCAGACCACAGCGGTCGGCATCGGCGGCGATCCGGTCAAGGGCACCGAATTCATCGACGTGCTGGAGATGTTTCTGGCCGACCCCAACACGACCTCGATCGTCATGATCGGGGAAATCGGCGGATCGGCCGAGGAAGACGCCGCGCAGTTCCTCAAAGACGAGGCCAAGCGCGGCCGCAAGAAGCCGATGGTCGGCTTCATCGCCGGCGTCACCGCACCTCCCGGACGCCGCATGGGCCATGCCGGCGCGATCATTTCCGGCGGCAAGGGCGATGCCGGTTCCAAGACCGCGGCGATGGAAGCCGCCGGAATCACGGTTTCCCCGTCGCCGGCCCGGCTCGGAAAGACCCTTGTCGAAAAATTGAAGTCTTAATTCAGTCCTTGGCTCTTTTCGGGGCGCACATTTGCCCTAAATAGGGTAAAAGGCCTCCTATCATGCTGATCCGGTACCCGGATCGGCTGTTGCGCCGTTTTCCATGCGCGAACCGAAATCACCAGGACGCAATCATGTCTCGCCAAGACGCGAATGCCGCATTTGCTCTCTCCTCCTTTTTGCAGGGCACAAACGCCCCCTACATCGACGACATCTACGCCCGCTACGAGAAAGACCCCTCCTCGGTCGACGCCGAGTGGCAGGACTTCTTCAAGAGCCTGAAAGACCCGCCAGCCGACGTCCGCAAGAACGCCGAGGGACCGTCCTGGGGACGGGACAATTGGCCGCTGACGCCGCGCGACGATCTGACCTCCGCGCTCGACGGCAATTGGGCGGAAGTCGAAAAGGTTGTCGGTACCAAGCTTGCGGCCAAGGCCGAGGCCCAGGCAAAGGCTAAAGGCGCCGAACTGACCCCGGCCGATGTCCATCAGGCGACGCGCGATTCGGTGCGCGCCCTGATGCTGATTCGGGCCTACCGCATGCGCGGGCATTTCCACGCCAAGCTCGATCCGCTCGGCATCGAGGCGCCGCGCGATCGCGAGGAACTCGATCCGCGTTCCTACGGCTTTGCCGAGGGCGATTTCGACCGCAAGATCTTCCTCGATCACGTGCTCGGCATGGAATACGCCAGCTTGCGGGAAATCGTTGCGATCTGCGAGCGCACCTACTGCCAGACGCTCGGCGTCGAGTTCATGCACATCACCAACGCCGCGCATAAGAGCTGGATCCAGGAGCGTATCGAGGGGCCGGACAAGGAAATCAGTTTCACCCGCGAGGGCCGGCGCGCCATCCTGATGAAGCTGGTCGAGGCCGAGGGCTTCGAGAAATTCTGCGATATCAAATTCACCGGCACCAAGCGCTTCGGTCTGGACGGTGCTGAATCGCTGATCCCGGCGCTGGAACAGATCATCAAGCGCGGCGGCAATCTTGGCGTCAAGGAAATCGTGGTCGGCATGCCGCATCGCGGACGCCTCAACGTCTTGACGCAGGTGATGGGCAAGCCGCACCGCGCGCTGTTCCATGAATTCAAGGGCGGCTCGGCCAATCCGGATGTGGTCGAGGGCTCCGGCGACGTCAAATATCATCTGGGTGCGTCGTCGGACCGCGAGTTCGACAACAACCGGATCCATCTTTCGCTCACCGCCAATCCGTCGCATCTGGAAATCGTCGATCCGGTGGTGCTGGGCAAGGTGCGCGCCAAGCAGGACCAGCATGGCGATCCGCCGGACCAGCGCATCTCGGTGCTGCCGCTGTTGATGCATGGCGATGCCGCGTTCGCCGGCCAGGGCGTGGTGGCGGAATGCTTCGGTCTGTCCGACCTGAAGGGCTATCGCACCGGCGGCTCGCTGCATTTCATCGTCAACAACCAGATCGGGTTCACCACCTATCCGCGCTATTCGCGCTCCTCGCCCTATCCATCCGATGTGGCGAAGATGATCGACGCGCCGATCTTCCATGTGAATGGCGACGATCCGGAAGCCGTGGTGTTCGCGGCCAAGGTCGCGATCGAATTCCGGCAGAAGTTCCACAAGCCTGTCGTCATCGACATGTTCTGCTATCGCCGGCATGGCCACAACGAAGGCGACGAGCCGGCGTTCACCCAGCCGGTCATGTACCGGAAGATCGCCTCGCATCCGACCACGCTTGAGATCTATTCCAAGCGGCTGATCGGCGAAGGCGTGATGACCGAGGGCGAGGTCGACAAGGCCAAGGCCGACTGGCGCGCCCGGCTCGATGCCGAACTCGAAGCCGGCTCGGGCTACAAGCCCAACAAGGCCGACTGGCTCGACGGCAAATGGGCCGGCTTCAAGTCCGCGGATGCAGAAGAAGATCCGCGCCGCGGCGTCACCGGCGTCGATGTCTCGGTCTTGAAGGATATCGGCCGCAAGATCACCAAGGTGGCCGATGGCTTCCGGGTTCACCGCACCGTGCAGCGGTTCCTGGAAAATCGCGCCAAGGCGATCGACAGCGGCGTCGGGATCGATTGGGCGACCGGCGAGGCTTTGGCGTTCTGTACGTTATTGCAGGAAGGCCATCACGTCCGGCTGTCGGGACAGGATTCCGAGCGCGGCACATTCTCGCAGCGGCATTCGGTGCTGATCGATCAGGAAGATGAGAGCCGCTATACGCCGTTCAATCATCTCGGCGGCGACCAGGGCCATTACGAGGTCATCAATTCGCTGCTCTCGGAAGAAGCGGTGCTCGGCTTCGAGTACGGCTATTCGCTGGCGGAGCCGACGGCGCTGACGATCTGGGAAGCGCAGTTCGGCGATTTTGCCAACGGCGCCCAGGTGTTGTTCGACCAGTTCATCTCCTCGGGCGAACGCAAATGGCTGCGTATGTCGGGTCTCGTCTGCATGCTGCCGCACGGCTATGAAGGGCAGGGACCGGAGCATTCTTCCGCGCGGCTCGAGCGCTTTCTGCAGATGTGCGCCGAAGACAATATGCAGGTGGTTCACGCCACCACGCCGGCCAATTTCTTCCATGTGCTGCGGCGCCAGCTGCATCGCGAAATCCGCAAGCCCCTGATCCTGATGACGCCGAAGTCGCTGCTGCGGCACAAGCGCGCGGTCTCGCGGCTCGACGAACTCGGCGCCAATACCACGTTCCATCGTCTGCTCTACGATGATGCGGCGATGCTGCCCGACGAAAAGATCAAGCTGGTGCCGGATGACAAGATCCGCCGCGTCGTGCTGTGTTCGGGCAAGGTGTATTACGACATCTACGACGAGCGCGAAAAGCGCGGCATCGACGATGTCTACATCATGCGCGTCGAACAGCTCTACCCGGTGCCGTTGAAGGCGCTGGTGCAGGAGCTTGGGCGGTTCAAGAGCGCCGAACTGGTGTGGTGCCAGGAAGAGCCGCGCAACATGGGCGCATGGCACTTCATCGAGCCCTATCTCGAATGGGTACTGAACCAGATCAACGCGCCGAACAAGCGCCCGCGTTACGCCGGGCGCGCCGCGGCCGCGGCGACCGCCACCGGTTTGATGTCGAAGCATCTCGCGCAGCTCAAGGCGTTGCTGGACGAGGCCTTGAACTAACGGAAATTGTAATCCGTCATGCCCCGCGAAAGCGGGGCATCCAGTAACCCGCGCCGGCTATTCACGCAGCACCGTCACGGATTACTGGATCGTCCGCCTTCGCGGACGATGACCAGACAGGGTATTTGGGGAAACACACCATGACTGAAATTCGCGTTCCGACGCTCGGCGAGTCCGTGACCGAGGCCACCATCGGCCGCTGGTTCAAGAAGGCCGGCGATGCCGTTGCCGTCGACGAGCCGTTGGTTGAACTCGAGACCGACAAGGTCACCATCGAAGTCCCGGCGCCGTCGGCAGGCACGCTGGGCGAGATCGCGGCCAAGGACGGTGAAACCGTCGCGGTCGGCGCCTTGCTCGGACAGATCAATGAGGGCGCCGCTGGCGCCGCGGCCAAGCCGGCTGCCGCACCCGCCAAAGCTGCAGCCCCACCGCCGCCACCTCCCGCTGCCGCCGCGCCCGCGCCGGCCCCCGCCGCGAAGGCGCCGCCCGCCGACGTCCCGCTGGCGCCCTCGGTGCGCAAGATTTCCGCCGAAAGCGGCATCGACGCCGCCACCGTCCCGGGCTCCGGCAAGGATGGCCGCGTCACCAAGGGCGACATGCTGGCCGCGATCGAGAAGGCTGCGTCGGCGCCGACGCCGGTCAATCAGCCCGCCGCCGCGGTGCAGGTCCGCGCGCCGTCGCCGGCCGACGATGCCGCGCGCGAAGAGCGCGTGAAAATGACGCGGCTGCGCCAGACCATCGCGCGCCGCCTCAAGGACGTGCAGAACACCGCCGCGATGCTGACGACCTTCAACGAGGTCGACATGAGCCACATCATGGCGATGCGCGCCCAGTACAAGGACGTATTCGAGAAGAAGCACGGCAGCAAACTGGGCTTCATGGGCTTCTTCACCAAGGCCTGCGTGCAGGCGCTGAAGGATATCCCGGCCGCCAACGCCGAAATCGACGGCACGGATCTGATTTACAAGAATTACTATCACGTCGGCGTCGCCGTCGGCACCGACAAGGGCCTGGTGGTGCCGGTGGTGCGCGATTGCGACAGCAAATCGATTGCCCAGATCGAAAAGAGCATCGCCGATTTCGGCCGCCGCGCGCGCGACGGCCAGCTCAAGATCGACGAAATGCAGGGCGGCACCTTCACCATCACCAATGGCGGCATCTACGGTTCGCTGATGTCGACGCCGATCCTGAACGCGCCGCAATCGGCGATTCTCGGCATGCACAAGATCCAGGATCGCCCGGTCGCGATCGGCGGCAAGGTTGAGATTCGCCCGATGATGTATCTGGCGCTGTCCTACGATCACCGCGTTATCGACGGCAAGGAAGCGGTGACGTTTCTGGTGCGGGTCAAGGAAAGCCTGGAAGATCCGGCGCGGCTGGTGCTGGATCTCTGACGGTTCCGGATTGTGGGGGCTATCTTGACCGACAAGGTTGTGATCATCACCGGCGGAAGCCGCGGCATCGGCCGCGCCACCGCGATCGCCGCCGCGGCGCGCGGCTTTCGGGTCTGCGTCGGCTATGCCAGCAATGAAGCCGCCGCCCGCCACGTGGTCTCCGCCATCGAGGCCAAGAACGGCAAGGCCATCGCGGTGAAGTGCGATGTCTCCAGCGAGAGCGATATCCTGGCGCTGTTCAAGGCCGCCGACGAATTCGGAACGCTCGGCGCGCTGGTCAACAATGCCGGGATCGTTGGGCCGACCTCGCGCGTCGACGAGATGTCGGCCGAACGCATTTCGCACATGATGGCCGTCAACGTCACCGGCAGCATGCTGTGCGCCCGCGAAGCGGTGAAGCGGATGTCGACGCGCCATGGCGGCAAGGGCGGCGTCATCGTCAATCTGTCGTCGGTGGCGGCGAAACTCGGTTCGCCCAATACCTATGTCGATTACGCCGCGTCCAAGGGCGCCATCGATTCCTTCACCATCGGGCTCGGTTATGAAGTCGCCGGCGAGGGCATTCGCGTCGCGGCGATCCGGCCCGGATTGATCGATACCGAAATTCACGCCAGCGGCGGCGAGCCGGATCGCGCCCACCGGCTCAGCCACATGGTGCCGATGAAACGCATTGGCACTGCGGACGAAATCGCCAACGCCATCGTCTGGCTGATGTCGGACGAGGCGTCCTACGTGACCAGCGCCATTCTCGATGTGTCGGGCGGGCGCTAATACCTGTCACAGTATACAGCTACAGGACTTCAATCATGGCCACTTACGATCTCGTTGTTATCGGTACCGGTCCCGGCGGATATGTCTGCGCGATCCGCGCCGCACAGCTCGGCATGAAGGTCGCGGTGGTCGAGAAGAATGCGACGCTGGGGGGCACCTGCCTCAATGTCGGGTGCATGCCGTCGAAGGCGCTGTTGTATGCCTCCGAGATGTTCGAGGAGGCCGGGCACTCCTTTGCGAAAATGGGCGTCAGCGTCTCCGCGCCACAGCTCGATCTGCCCTCGATGATGAACTTCAAGCAGCAGGGCATCGACGGCAACGTCAAGGGCGTCGAGTTCCTGATGAAGAAGAACAAGATCGACGTCATCAGCGGCAAGGGCAAGATCCTCGGCACCGGCAAGGTCGAGGTGTCCGGAGGGTATCGAGATCGACGAGAAGCGCATCGTGTCGTCGACCGGCGCGCTTGAGCTCGACAAGGTGCCCGGGAAACTATTGATCGTCGGCGCCGGCGTGATCGGGCTGGAGCTCGGCTCGGTGTGGCACCGGCTCGGGGCGCAGGTCACCGTGGTGGAATTTCTCGACCGCATCTTGCCGGGCATGGACGGCGAAGTCGCCAAGCAATTCCAGCGCATCCTTGAGAAGCAGGGCTTTGCATTCAAGCTCGGCGCCAAGGTCACCGGTGTCGACACCTCGGGCAAGACGCTGTCCGCGCAGATCGAGCCGGCGGCCGGCGGAACGGCGGAGAAGCTGGAAGCCGATGTCGTGCTGGTGGCGATCGGTCGCGTTCCCTACACCGAAGGCCTCGGTCTGAAGGAAGCCGGCGTCGCGCTCGACAATCGCGGCCGGGTCCAGATCGACGCGCATTTTGCGACGTCGGTGAAAGGCGTCTATGCGATCGGCGACGTTGTCGCGGGTCCGATGCTGGCCCACAAGGCCGAGGACGAAGGCGTCGCGGTTGCCGAAATTCTCGCCGGCCAGGCCGGACATGTCAATTACGACGTCATTCCTGGTGTTGTGTATACAACGCCGGAAGTGTCCGCGGTCGGCAAGACCGAAGAAGAACTGAAGCAGGCCGGCATAGCCTATACCGTCGGCAAATTCCCCTTCACGGCCAATGGCCGCTCCAAGGTCAACCAGACCACTGACGGCTTTGTGAAGATTCTCGCAGATGCGAAGACCGACCGGGTGCTCGGCGTGCACATTGTCGGCCGCGAAGCCGGCGAAATGATCCACGAAGCGGCGGTATTGATGGAGTTTGGCGGTTCCGCCGAGGATCTGGCGCGGACCTGCCATGCCCACCCGACCCGCTCGGAGGCGGTCAAGGAAGCCGCGCTTGCGGTCGGCAAGCGCGCGATCCATATGTGATCTGTGCCCGGCGTGAGTCGGGCCGGGGTGACATTGATGCTGCGCCGCCTTTTTCAACCGATCTGGGTTCTGCTTGCGGTCATCTTTCTGATCGAGGCTTGGCTGTGGGATCACCTTGAGCCGATCGTGGCGTGGGTGGTGGCGCAAATTCCGTTGCGCGATTTCAAGCAATGGCTGGCGGAGCGGGTCGATACGCTGTCGCCGGCGATGACGCTGATCGTCTTCATCGTGCCGGTGATTCCGCTGTTTCCGCTGAAACTGGTCGGGCTTTGGCTGCTCACCCATGAATATTGGATCAGCGCCATCCTCACCATCATCTTCGCAAAATTTCTCGGCGTCGGTGTCACGGCGTTCGTGTTCGACGTCACGCGGCCGAAATTGCTGGAAATGCCGTGGTTCGAAAAGCTCTATGAGTTTGTCATGGCGCTGCGGGCCAAGGCGACCGCGCTGGTCGAACCGATCAAACAGCGGATCGTGGAAATCCTGCGCGGCGATGGCGGCGGCTGGACATCGCGAATGATGCGGCTGGTCCTGCGCTTCCGCAAGAGCGTGCGCGAAGCGCGGTAGTTCAGTCTGCTTCAGCCCGCTTGAAGCAGACTCCAGCAACTAGCCCATTCACGGCAGATGCAGCAGATGCGGCATGAAGATACCGAGTGCGGTAAATGCGACGCCTGCCATTGCCAGCAGGCCCGAGATCCAGGCCAGCACAACGATGCCGGTGATGATGGTCGCCGACGCCAGCACGATTCCGATTTGGAACGCCGCGGAGGCCAGTTCGAAGTGATGATACTTCGCTTCGGCAAGGTCGCGCTCTTCTTCGGCATGCTTGGCGCGTTCGGACAATTGGTCCTGCCCCTCGCCGGTTTCAGGTTCGGAGCGGTAGCGCGCGGCGGTCTTCTGCCAATCGTCGATCTGCTTTTGCAGCGCCGCCTTGGCGGCGGCGTCATTCGTTGTGCCACTGATTAGCTTGGACTGGTCCGACGCGGTCTGAACCACGGTGCGGCGGATGCTTTTGGCCTGGAAGAACGCCCACAGGTTCGAGGCCTCGACATTCTTGCTGATCGATTCGGTCTGGGCGCCCTTGCCGAGCGTCTCCGACAGCGCGAGAAACAACGCGATCACCGCAATCAGCAATGCGATCTTGCGGTTCTCGCTGGAAGCCTCCTTGGCCTGGTCCGCCTGCTCCATGCTTTCGTGTGCGCTCATGATTCGCTCCCTGCCTGACAGGGTTACGATTGCCGAACAATATCGGCCGCGCAAGAGGCAAGCGGTTGTGCGGACAGTTTGTCCGGGCTGGAACGTCGGGCGGTTTCAGGCGCGCGGATGCGCGGTCTGATAGACTTCCAGCAGCCGTTCGCTGTCGATGCCGGTGTAGATCTGCGTGGTCGAGAGCGAGGCGTGGCCGAGCAATTCCTGGATCGCGCGCAGATCGCCGCCACGGTTCAGAAGGTGGGTTGCGAAAGAATGTCGCAGCGCATGCGGGGTCGCGCTGTCGGGCAGGCCCAGCGCGCCGCGCAGCCGTTCCATGGTGAGTTGAATGATTCGCGCCCGCAACGGGCCGCCGCGGGCCCCGACAAAGATCGGCCCTTCCGCCGGCAGCGGATGCGGGCACATCGCCACATAATCCTGAACCAGTGTCAGCACGTTTTGCAGCACCGGCACCATGCGGGTCTTGTTGCCCTTGCCGGTCACAACAAGCACGTCGCCCGCGCCGGGCAGCGGCACGTCGCGGCGCTTCAGCCCGAGCGCCTCGGAGATGCGCAGGCCCGAGCCGTACAACAGCGCCATCACGGCGGCGTCGCGGGCCCAGATCCAGGGATCGCGGGTTTCGCCGGCGCGCTCATCGGCATCGGCAAAGCGCTTGGCTGCCGCCATATGGATTGGTTTCGGCAGGCTCTTGCCGACCTTGGGCGCGCGGATCGCCGACAGCGCGCCGACCTTGCCAACGCCTTCGCGCTCAATAAAGCGCCCGAACGAGCGCAGGCCCGCCAGCGCGCGCATCAGGGAACGGCTGCCGATCTCGTGCCCGCGCCGCATCGCCATGAACGCCCTGACATCGCTGGCTTCAAGGGCCGCAAAACGGGCGAGTGTCACCTGTGCGCCCCAGTGTTCGCCAAGAAACTCCAGAAACTGACGCAGGTCGCGGGTATAGGCCTCCAGGGTCTTCGGCGACAGCCGGCGTTCGGCGCGCAGATGCGACAGCCAGCGCGTCATCTGCAGCGCGATGCTGGCGTCGGCGCAGGCGAGTTCGATGGGCTGGATGGGGAGATTTGGCTTGGACATGGTCGTCCTCGGGCCGTGCTTGGGCTGTCCCTGGAACTGTCGGGGGCGCGCTTCCGGCGATTATATCGCACCTGTTTCGTTTACCGTTCGCTAACTTGCCCCGGTCGGGCCGCGAGACACTGGCCCCGACCGGCCCGCGACCTTAAGTTAGCCCGCCCCTTTGGTTTCGAGCCTGATTCTCCGATGGACCATTCCACGCGTGCCAGCAGCTCATCCGCATCGTCGACCCGCGTCGTCGATGTGCTGGTGCCGGTCGCGCTCAATCAGAATTATTCCTACCGCGTGCCGCGTGGCATGGAGTTGAAGCCGGGCGATGTGGTGTGCGTGCCGCTGGGGCCGCGCGAGGTGGTCGCGGTGGTGTGGGCCGAGAACGCCAATCCCGATCCGCGCCTGCACAATCGCCTCAAGGATGTCGGCGAAAAGCTCGACGTGCCGCCGCTGAAGGAAGAACTGCGCTCGCTCGTCGACTGGGTCGCCAATTACACGCTGTCGGCGCGCGGCATGGTGCTGCGAATGACATTGCGGATGGGCGAACATCTCGGCCCGGAGCGGGTACGGATGGGCGTGCGGCTGGTCGGCGAGGTGCCCAAACGCATGACGCCGGCCCGGCGCCGGCTGATCGAACTATTGTCGGATGGCCTGTTGCACGGCAAATCGGACGCCGCCAAGGAAGCCGGCGTCAGCGTCGGCGTGGTCGATGGCCTGGTCGACGAGGGCACGCTGGTGACCGAGCCGATGCCGCGGGCGCTGGCGCCGCCGGCGCCCGATCCATCCTTCGCCGAACCCGATTTTTCCCGCCAGCAGCGAACTGCAGTCGATGCGATGCGCGCGCTCGCCGCCAATGGCAGCTTTCATGTCGCGCTGCTCGATGGCGTTACTGGTTCGGGCAAGACCGAGGTTTATTTCGAGGCCATCGCCGAGGTCATCCGCCGCGGCAAGCAGTCGCTGATCCTGATGCCGGAGATCGCGCTGACCGGACAATTCCTCGACCGCTTCGCGCAGCGCTTCGGCGTGCGGCCGCTGGAATGGCATTCCGAACTGACCCCGCGCACGCGGCAGCGCAACTGGGCTGCGATCGCGGCGGGCGAGGCACCGGTCGTGGTCGGCGCGCGCTCGGCGCTGTTTCTGCCCTACGCCAATCTCGGATTGATCGTGGTCGATGAAGAGCACGACCAGGCCTACAAGCAGGACGAAGGCGCGCATTACCATGCCCGCGACATGGCGGTGGTGCGCGCGCATATCGCCAAAATTCCGATCGTGCTGGCCTCGGCGACACCCTCGGTCGAGACCGAGGTCAATGCGCGCAAGGGCCGCTATCAGCGGGTGGTGCTGCCGTCGCGGTTCGGCGGCCAGCACATGCCGCATATCGAGGCGATCGATCTGCGCCGCGAAGCGCCGGCGCGCGGACGCTTCATCTCGCCGCTTTTGGCCGAGCAGATCCGGATCGCGATCGAGCGGCGCGAGCAGGCGCTGCTGTTCCTCAATCGCCGCGGCTACGCGCCGCTGACCTTGTGCCGGGCCTGCGGGCACCGCTTTGCCTGCACCATCTGCGACGCCTGGCTGGTCGATCATCGCTTTCGCCAGCGTCTGGTCTGCCATCATTGCGGTTTCTCGATGCCGCGCCCGCAGGTCTGTCCGCATTGCGCGGCGGAACAATCGCTGGTCGCGGTCGGCCCCGGCGTCGAGCGCCTGCAGGAGGAAGCCGCCAGCCTGTTTCCGGACGCGCGCACCATGGTGTTGTCGAGCGATCTGATCACCTCGATCGAGACCATGCGCACCGAGTTGAACGAGATCGCGGAGGGACGCGTCGACATCATCATCGGCACCCAATTGGTGGCCAAGGGCCACAATTTCCCGCGGCTCAATCTGGTCGGGGTGGTGGACGCCGATCTCGGCCTGAGCAATGGCGATCCGCGCGCCGCGGAGCGGACCTTCCAGCTGCTCAACCAGGTGATCGGACGCGCCGGGCGCGATCAGGGCCGCGGCGTCGGTTATCTGCAGACCCATCAGCCCGAACATCCCGTGATGAAGGCGCTGGTGGCCTGCGACCGCGAAGCGTTTTATGCCAGCGAGATCGAGGCGCGCGAACGCACCGGCTATCCGCCGTTCGGCCGGCTGGCGAGCCTGATCATTTCGGCGGGCGACCGGCCCACGGCGGAGGGTTTTGCGCGAAAGCTGGCGGCGATCGCGCCGATCGATCAACGCATCCAGGTCTTGGGACCGGCCGAAGCCCCGCTGGCGGTGATCAAGGGCCGCTATCGCTTTCGGCTATTGGTGAAATCGCTGCGCAATGTCGATCTGTCGGAATATCTGCGCGAATGGCTCGCGGCCGGTCCCAAGACCAAGGGCAATCTCAAGCTCGAGATCGACGTCGATCCGCAGAGCTTTTTGTAACGAGTTGGGGCTCTACGAAAGAAAAAAGCCTGCCGTCATTCGCGACGGCAGGCCTGGTTTCGGCGTGCAGCAAGTTCTGCGGCGTTACGCCACGCTTGCCGGACTCGATGTAAGTGAGAGGGCGTTCAGAAGCCCGAACGGGTCACATGACCTCGGCGACGACGCGGCCGACGCCGGCGCTGGTCAGGCCGACGGCACGCGCCGCGGCGGTCGAAAGATCGAGAACCCGGCCACGGACGAACGGTCCCCGGTCATTGACGGTGACGACGACGCTACGGTCGCCATGGGTCACCCTGAGCTGGGTCCCAAACGGCAGCGAACGGTGAGCGCAGGTCATGGCGTTCTGGTTGAAGCGCTGACCCGAGGCGGTCCTGCTGCCGGATTCGTTGCCGTAGTAGGAGGCCATGCCCGAGAAGCTCCGTCCGGTGCCCGACGAAGGGGTCACCGAGGCATTGGCGTCGCGCCAGGAGCCGGTGACGTCGGAAGCATTGCTGGCGTGATGGAAGTGGCGATGGCCGTGGTGGTGGTGCCTAAAGGATCTGGCCGAGGCTTCGGTGACGCTCCCACCGACCAGAAGAGTTGCGGCGAAAAGTGCTAGCGCCGTACGGGACTGGGTTACATTTCCCAGCGCCTGGATTTTTGATGTCAGCATATATCAGTCCCTCAATAGTAGTATTGCCACATATGCGGCAAGTGGAACCCCCGCTCCAAGTTGAAGGGTTGCCGTTTGGTGGGCTAATGAGGCATAAAAGGGGCAGTAGATTGTTTTATCTCTCCCTGAAACATCTTGTTATCGAGTACAGATAATCGAGCGGCGGTTGGTAACAGAAACAATTAAGAATTTATTAACCATATAATACCTGTTAATACTGAAGAGTGAAGTCATCGGCGGTGATGCCGAGACTTCAGCAAGTAATGCGCAAATCGAATAGCTCGCCGCGGCGAACCGTTCCCTTTTGGGACTCATGCCCACCATGCATTTGAGGGTGGAACGATGGTCGGCGTGGGTGACCGTGACGCCGGTCTCGGGTTTGGCGCAGGCGGTGGATTCGGAGCGGCCAAGAACCTTGGTGCCGAAGACCTGGTGCAAAAGGTCTGGCACCGAAGACCTGGCGCGGAAGGCTTGGCGCGGAAGGCCTGGCAAAACGGCTTTCCAACGTCGACGCCAAAGCCGATGCGACAAGGCATCGCTCGACGCCGCTGTCATGTTGCACCTGCGCTATTGCTATGTTAGCAAAGCCGCGATTTTAACGATCCCGGTGCGGTCCGTACCGGTCGAAAATCGAAGTCCCGCTTGAATTCCAAGGGCTTGGATCGCTAGGCGCCGCATCGTGGCGACGGTTTTTTCCCTTGCGAGTTTGACAGCTAAAAGAGCGTGCTTGTGGCTGCAGAAGATCCGTCCGTTTCCGGTGTGTCCGGCCGTTATGCAACGGCCTTGTTCGAGTTGGCGCGCGATGAAAAATCCATCGACGCGGTCAGGGCCGATCTCGACCGGTTCGACGCCATGCTGGCGGACAGTGCCGATCTCAAGCGTCTGGTTCGCAGCCCGGTATTTTCGGCAGATTCGCAGTCGAAGGCCTTGACCGCGGTGCTCGACAGGGCCGGAATCTCCGGTATCTCAGCCAAATTCCTCAAGGTCCTTACCGCCAATCGCCGGCTGTTCGCCGTCAGCGATGTGATCCGCGCCTTCCGGGCGCTGGTGGCGAAGTTCAAGGGCGAGGCGACGGCCGACGTCACCGTCGCCGAAACGCTTAGCGACAAGAATCTCGATGTCCTCAAGACCGCACTGAAATCGGTGACGGGCAAGGACGTCGCGCTCAACGTGAAAGTCGATCCTTCGATCATCGGCGGCCTGGTGGTCAAACTTGGCAGCCGCATGGTGGATAGTTCGCTTCGCACCAAACTCAATTCGATCAAGCACGCGATGAAAGAGGCAGGCTGATGGACATCCGCGCCGCGGAAATTTCCGCGATCCTCAAGGACCAGATCAAGAATTTCGGCCAGCCGGCGAGATGGTCGAGTTCGAGAACGGCACCCGCGGCATGGCGCTGAACCTCGAAACCGACAACGTCGGTATCGTGATCTTCGGCGCCGACCGCGAGATCAAGGAAGGCCAGACCGTCAAGCGCACCCGCGCCATCGTCGACACGCCGGTTGGCAAGGGCCTGCTCGGCCGCGTCGTCGATGCGCTCGGCAATCCGATCGACGGCAAGGGCCCGATCCAGGCCGACAAGCGGATGCGCGTCGACGTCAAGGCGCCCGGCATCATTCCGCGCAAGTCGGTCAACGAGCCGATGGCGACCGGCCTCAAGGCGATCGATGCGCTGATCCCGGTCGGCCGCGGCCAGCGCGAGCTGATCATCGGCGACCGTCAGACCGGCAAGACCGCGATCGCGCTCGACACCATCCTGAACCAGAAGCCGCTCAACGCGCAGACCGACGAGAAGATCAAGCTGTATTGCGTCTACGTCGCGATCGGCCAGAAGCGCTCGACCGTCGCCCAGTTCGTCAAGGTGCTGGAAGAGCAGGGCGCGCTGGAATATTCGATCATCGTCGCGGCCACCGCTTCCGATCCGGCGCCGATGCAGTACATCGCGCCGTTCACCGGCTGCACCATGGGCGAATATTTCCGCGACAACGGCATGCACGCGGTCATCATCTATGACGATTTGTCGAAGCAGGCTGTCGCCTATCGCCAGATGTCGCTGCTGCTGCGCCGCCCGCCGGGCCGCGAAGCCTATCCCGGCGACGTGTTCTACCTGCATTCGCGCCTGCTCGAGCGCGCCGCCAAGCTGAATGACAGTCAGGGCTCGGGCTCGTTGACGGCGCTGCCGATCATCGAAACCCAGGCCAACGACGTCTCGGCCTATATCCCGACCAACGTGATCTCGATTACCGACGGCCAGATCTTCCTCGAAACCGATCTGTTCTTCCAGGGCATTCGTCCCGCGGTCAACGTCGGCCTTTCGGTGTCGCGGGTCGGATCGTCGGCGCAGACCAAGGCGATGAAAAAGGTCGCCGGCAAGATCAAGGGCGAGCTGGCGCAATACCGCGAAATGGCGGCGTTCGCGCAGTTCGGCTCCGATCTCGATGCCTCGACGCAACGCCTGCTCAACCGTGGCTCGCGCCTGACCGAACTCCTCAAGCAGCCGCAATTCTCGCCGCTGAAGATGGAAGAGCAGGTCGTGGTGATCTATGCCGGCGTCAACGGCTATCTCGATGCGCTTCCGATCGCCAAGGTGCGCAGCTTCGAGGACGGCCTGTTGTCGCTGCTGCGCGGCAAGAACGTCGACATCCTCAACACCATCCGCGACAGCCGCGATCTCAGCGACGATACCGCCGCCAAGCTCAAGGGCGTGGTCGAGGGTTACGCCAAGACTTTTGCTTAAAGAGAAGTTTGCTTGATTTGCCATCATGACCCGGCACGCGGCCGGGCATGATGAAAGAGGGGGTTGCGGTCGGATCAAAGATCGGATCGCCGGGGTGATCTAAGAATGGCTTCACTTAAAGACATGCGGGTCCGCATCGCCTCCACCAAGGCGACGCAGAAGATCACCAAGGCCATGCAGATGGTCGCAGCCTCAAAGCTGCGCCGCGCGCAGACCGCCGCCGAGGCGGCGCGGCCCTACGCGGAAAAAATGGACGCGGTGATTTCCAATATTGCGACATCGGCCGCGGGCTCGCCCGGCGCACCGGTGTTGCTGGCCGGCACCGGCAAGGATCAGGTGCATCTGCTGCTGGTGTGCACCGGCGAGCGCGGCCTGTCCGGCGCCTTCAATTCGTCGATCGTGCGCCTCGCCCGCGAACGCGCGCTGGCGCTGATCAATCAGGGCAAAGAGGTCAAATTCTTCTGCGTCGGCCGCAAGGGATTTGAGCAACTGCGCCGTAATTTCGAGAAGCAGATCGTCGAAAACCTCGATTTGCGCTCGGTGCGCCAGCTTGGCTTCGTCAACGCCGAAGACATCGCACAGAAAGTCATCGCGCGCTTCGATGCCGGCGAGTTCGACGTCTGTACGCTGTTCTATTCGCGCTTCAAGTCGGTGATTTCGCAGATCCCGACCGCGCAGCAGATCGTTCCGCTTGTCGTGGAAGCCCCGGCGGCGAATGCCGGCCCGGCGACATCCTATGAATACGAGCCGGAAGAAGACGAGATCCTGAGCCGCCTGTTGCCGCGCAATCTCGCGGTGCAGATCTTCCGCGCGCTCTTGGAAAACAACGCCTCGTTCTACGGCGCGCAGATGAGCGCGATGGACAACGCCACCCGCAACGCCGGCGACATGATCCGCAAGCAGACCCTGATTTACAACCGTACCCGCCAGGCAATGATCACCAAGGAGCTGATTGAAATCATCTCCGGCGCCGAGGCGCTCTAGCCGTCAGGCTGACGGCCACCTACGTTTTCGGACTTCAAGGAGAGAGTTTTATGGCTACACCCGCCAACCAGACCGGACGCATCACGCAAGTCATCGGCGCCGTCGTCGACGTACAGTTCGAAGGCCATCTGCCTGCGATTCTGAGCGCCATCACGACCATGAACGGCAACAACCGTCTGGTGCTCGAGGTTGCGCAGCATCTCGGCGAATCCACCGTGCGTACGATCTCGATGGACACGACAGAAGGTCTGGTCCGCGGCCAGGAGGTCAGCGACACCGGCGGCCCGATCCAGGTGCCGGTCGGCGCCGGCACGCTCGGCCGCATCATGAACGTGATCGGCGAGCCGATCGATGAAGGCGGTCCGATCGTTTCCGAAGGCATGCGCGCGATCCATCAGGAGGCGCCGACCTACACCGACCAGGCGACCGAAGCTGAAATTCTGGTTACCGGGATCAAGGTTGTCGATCTGCTGGCGCCTTACGCCAAGGGCGGCAAGATCGGCCTGTTCGGCGGTGCCGGTGTCGGCAAGACCGTGCTGATCCAGGAACTGATCAACAACGTCGCCAAGGCGCACGGCGGCAATTCGGTGTTTGCCGGCGTCGGCGAGCGCACCCGCGAAGGCAATGACCTCTATCACGAGTTCATCGAATCCAAGGTCAATGCCGATCCGCATAATCCGGATCCGAACGTCAAATCGAAATGTGCTCTGGTGTTCGGCCAGATGAACGAACCGCCCGGCGCCCGCATGCGCGTGGCGCTGTCCGGTCTGACCGTCGCGGAGCATTTCCGCGATCAGGGCCAGGACGTGCTGTTCTTCATCGACAACATCTTCCGCTTCACCCAGGCCGGTTCGGAAGTGTCGGCGCTGCTCGGCCGTATTCCTTCGGCAGTGGGTTATCAGCCGACGCTGGCCACCGACATGGGCGCGCTGCAGGAGCGCATCACCACCACGCACAAGGGTTCGATCACTTCGGTGCAGGCGATCTACGTGCCGGCCGACGACTTGACCGATCCGGCGCCCGCGACCTCGTTCGCGCATTTGGACGCCACCACGGTGCTGAATCGCGCGATCTCGGAAAAGGGCATCTATCCGGCGGTGGATCCGCTCGACTCGACCTCGCGCATGCTGTCACCGCTGATCGTCGGCGAGGAGCACTATCAGACCGCGCGCATGGTCCAGCAGGTGTTGCAGCGCTACAAGTCGCTGCAGGATATCATCGCCATTCTCGGCATGGACGAATTGTCCGAAGAGGACAAGATCGCCGTCGCCCGGGCCCGCAAGATCGAGCGCTTCCTGTCGCAGCCGTTCCACGTCGCCGAAATCTTCACGGGATCGCCCGGCAAGTTCGTCGACCTCGCCGACACCATCAAGGGCTTCCGCGCCATCTGCGAAGGCAAGTACGATCATCTGCCGGAAGCCGCGTTCTACATGGTCGGCAACATCGACGAGGCGGTCGAAAAGGGCAAGAAGCTGGCTGCCGAGGCAGCCTAAATCGTCACTTCGTCATTGCCGGGCAAAAGCGCGAAGCGCGTCTTCGAACTGGATGTCCCGGCAATCCATCCAAAGAGAAGTTTTTGATGATGGACCCGCGGGTCGGGCCCGCGGGTGACAACCAAGAGAGTAACTGCCATGGCCACCTTCCATTTCGATCTCGTCTCACCTGAAAAACTCGCTTTCTCCGGTGACGTCGATCAGGTCGACGTTCCCGGCGTCGAGGGTGATTTCGGTGTGCTGGCCGGACATGCGCCGGTTGTGGCCGCGGTTCGGCCGGGAATCCTGACGGTGTTCTCAGGCGGCACCAAGCAGAAGATCATCGTGCTCGGCGGTCTGGCGGAAGTGTCCGACAAGGGCCTCACCGTGCTGGCCGATGTCGCGACCTCGCTGCAGGATCTGGATCGAGCCAAGTTCGCCGAAGAGATCTCCGGCATGGAAGCCAAGCTCGCGGAAAAGGACGGTTCCGAACTCGACCGCGCGGTCGAACGGCTCGATCATTTCAGGAGCATCCAGCACGAGCTCAATACCACGGCGCTGCATTAGCGGCCGATCGGTTCTGACGGAATCAGAACCGAGGTTCTAATTTCCGCTTGCCCTGTTTTCCTTGTGCGACTCGGCAGCTGCCTTCGCTTCAAAACGTGCCGGTATGGCAAGCGCCAAACTTCCGTACGCGGTTGTGCAAAAGCCCTGTAGATACGGCATCCACGACCTCGTGACGGCCGGTGAAACCCGGTTGCGCCCGAGGGGTTCTGGCGGCATTCTGCGCCTTGCATTGGGTGTCCGGGGCTGGCCTTCATGAAACGCAAGATCGCGGCGATTTTCGCGGCCGATATTGCCGGCTACTCCAGGCTGGTCGCCGAGGACGAAGAAGAAACGCTGCGGCGGCTTGCATCCTATCGGCAGGTGACGGACGACTTCATCGCGCGGTATGGCGGGCGCATTTTCAACACCGCCGGCGACGCCGTTCTCGCCGAATTTCCCAGCGCGGTCGAAGCGGTGCGATGCGCGATCGACATCCAGGAGAGCCTGCGCACCCGGAACATGGCGTATCCGGCCAGCCGCCAGATGAGTTTTCGGATCGGCATCACGATCGGCGATGTGGTCGAGCGCGATGGCGACCTGCTTGGCGATGGCGTCAACATCGCAGCAAGGCTGGAGGGACTGGCCGAAGTCGGCGGCATCTGTATTTCGCGCGCGGTGCATGAACAGGTTGCCAACAAGCTGTCGGTGCAGTTCGCCGACATCGGCGCGCAGGAAGTGAAGA
>NZ_JBEKCZ010000087.1:0-20211 GCF_050014615.1 Bradyrhizobium sp.
CCGATCCATGCAAAGCCAGCAGGCTGACACCGGTCGCGAGTAGCACCTTGCGCATAGTGAATCCTCCCATTTGTGAACGAAGCGGTTCCGTCAAAACGGTCCACTTTTCAGTTGTGTTCATCTCTACTCCTACCCGCTTCGCGAATAGGAAACTTGCCTAAGAGAGAAGTGCGTTTGCGCGAAAGCGAAACACAGCGAACTATTTGGCCGGCGCCCGTGATTTTCGCAGGCGGCGCGACTCCATGCTGCGATGCGTCAGACATTTTGTCCCATTCCGCGCGTGACCTTATTTGGTTGAGGTTCCCCTTGACGGCGCTGAAACTAAGTCGGAGGATTATCAAAGGGATGTCAGGAAGCCTGCTGCTCAAATCCCAAGACCGCCTTAAATTGAGGTAAAAGTCGCTCCATCATGACTCGAGGCCGCTCGCGGCAAGCGGTCATGTTTTTGATCTCAAATCGGTGGCTCGATAATGTCCGACACGGTCCATTCACTCAACACTTCCGGATTGACGCCGAAAAAGCAGATCCAATGTTGGTCAGATGCACTGACCGATCTTTGCGGCCAATTCGACATCGATCCCCTGGAAGCTTCGTCATTCGAAGGCCGGATCAACTACACGACGGTTTCGAAGCTGAAGCTCTGTCAGATCGAGGCGAGCCAGCATCGGCTTGCGCATACCGCCTCGCGCGCAAAACTGGGCGGCCATCCGTTCGTCAAGATACATTTTCAGACTTACGGGATCTCGCATTTCGAGCAGAGCGGCCGCCGCATCGAGCTCGCGCCCGGTGACTGTCTCGCCTACGATGTCTCCTGTCCGCACACGATCGTCAGTCCAACGCTGACGCGACACGATGTCGTCATCGTGCCGAAGGAACTGCTGCAGGAACGCGGCTTCCGCTCGGCCAAGATGTCGGCATGCAAACTCTCGGCGCGCACCGGCACCGGCCGGATCGCCTATGACTTTGTCCATGCCGCGTTCGACGAAGCGACCAAGCTGTCGCCGAACAACGCGATCGGGGTAGCCGATTCGCTGATCGACCTCTTGCTGTTGCCGCTTCGCGAGCCCGAGGCGATGTTCGACCGTGTCGGGCCCGAGGCGATGTATATCCGGGCGCAATTCTTCATCCGCGAACATCTGCGCGACCCGGATCTTTCGATCGACCAGATTTCGGCGGCGCTGCACTGCACCAAGCGCTATCTGCACATGTTGTTCAGCGACAGGGGTACCACCATCAGCGACTACATCCGGCACGCGAGATTGCAGAACTGCCGCCAGGAGCTGGAGGCCCAGCCCGGAAAAACCGTCACGGACGTCGCATTTTCATGGGGCTTTTCGAGTTCGTCGCACTTCAGCCGCGTGTTCCGGGAATATTTCGGAGTTGTTCCCTCCGCGATTCACAAAGCGCAGCAGGGTGTCCTGTCCCCGGACTTTCCGTGCGACTAGAACATGATTCAACTGGGTTGAATCATGCGCCGCACGATCCTCAAGCCCCCGCACAATTTTGATTCGCGTGAGGCCTCTAAGGACGGTCTGGCGTGGGTGCGAAATTTTAAAGTTTTGATGTTTTGAAGTCGTTGGCAGCGCGACAGCCGCGGCTCGATGCGAGAATTGTCGATCGAGCCGGGCCGATCGTTTCGATACAAGTCTATTTGCTATTTGCGCGCTGCGCAGGCGTACATGTTGATTTCCATGCCCACCGCGACTTCGACAATTTTAGGAGTCTTCCAGGTCATTCCATCCTCCAAGGTTTGGCGCGAACTCCACGCCGAAATTGAACCTAGGACCACGCCCGACATCGCGCAAGTGCGCAAGATCGAGCGTCGAACAGCTGCGGGCCATGCCTGACAGCCGACATTTCTCTCCGAGACAAAGCGATTTCTCTCTTGGACAACTGAACCCCGATCACTAGAATTGGACGCTGCCCGAAAATTTCTTTAGGGCTCAGGAGACGGAATGCCCTACGTCCAGGCGCTTGACGGCACCCAACTTTATTACGAAGAGGTCGGGACAGGCAGCGCTGTCGTTTTCGTCCACGAATTTGCCGGCGACTACCGGACCTGGGAACCGCAGCTCAGACATTTCGCGCGTTCGCACCGGTGCATCACCTTCAGTCAGCGCGGCTATCCGCCCTCTGACGTGCCGGAAGACCCCGCGCGCTACAGCCAGGATATCGCGCGCGACGATATCACCGCCCTGCTCGATGGTTTGGCGATCGAGAAGGCTCACATCGTCGGCCATTCGATGGGCGGCTACACCGCGCTGCATTTCGGCATTCATGCGCCGCAACGCTGCATTTCGGTGGTCGCGGCCGGATGCGGCTGGGGTTCGTTGCCGGATGCCGAGCGGTCCGCGGCCATGAAGCTGCAGGCTGCCGAAACCGGCAAGATGTTTGCCGAAGAAGGCATCAAGTCGGCCGCCGCGAAATACGCCGATGCGCCGATGCGTCAAGCGCACAAGAACAAGGATCCGCGGGGCTGGTCCGAATTCGCGCGCATGCTCGGTGAGCATTCCGCGCTGGGCCATTCGCTCACCATGTTCGGCGTGCAGCTCAAGCGCCCGACGCTGGGGGAAATGGAAGCTGACCTGAGGCGCTTCAAGCCTCCATTGCTTGTCATCGTCGGCGACGACGACGAGCCGTGCCTTGAAGGCAGTTTCTTTCTCAAACGCGTGGCGCCGACCGCAGCACTTCTGGTCCTTCCGCGTACCGGCCACAACGTCACGAGCGAAGAGCCTGCCGCGTTCAATGCCGCGCTGGCCGAATTGTTTTTCGCGGCGGAGTCAGGCCGCTGGCTCGCGCACAAGAAGGCAACCTGATCACCGATCGCGACCCGGATTCGCGACCCGATCGCAAGGCGGGCGAAAGGTGGCCAGCGCCGGCCTGGCGCATGACAGGCGTCGCGGCCGGGCGGACGATTTCCGCCTTGATAACCGCCACTTAACTTCGATGCGGGATGTCCGGTCGGGCCAATGGGCCAGCGCTCTGGGGCTGCCTAATTTTGAAATATTTATGCTCAATCGCTAGTCACACGCTCACGCCGAGGTCCAAAAAGTCAATAGCGAGCGTATTCGTGCTGCTCAATGGATTGGCTTGACCGGGTTTCCTGCTCGACCATAATCTTCACGACAATTCCGGCTGCAATGGGTAAATGCCTGGCGTCGGATTCCAGCATATTTGCGGAGTCCTCCATGGCCAAAGACGGAAAAGCCTATCTTTCAAGTCTGCGCGACAACCGGTCCATCTATATCGATGGCCGCAGGGTTGCCGATGTGACGACCGACAATTGCTTTCGCGGCGTCGTCGGCACAGCCGCCAGCCTTTACGATTATCAGGCCGCGCCGGAAAATCTCGAACAGATGACGTTCCAATCGCCGACCAGCGGCGAGCGGGTCAATCTGGCCTGGCAGCTTCCCAAAACCTATGGCGATCTGGTCCGGCGCCGTCAGGCCATCGAAAAATGGTCAGAGCTGTCATGCGGCATGATCGGCCGTTCGCCGGACCACGTCGCCTCCACGCTGGCCGGTTTCCGGATGGGCCTGGCGGCGTTCCGCGCTTACGATCCAGCTCGCGCGGCCGCGTTGGAATCCTATTTTCAATACGCCCGCGACAACGATCTCTTCCTGTCCTACGTCATCATCAACCCGCAATCGGACAAGGCCAAATCGGCGGGCGGACAACCCGATCCGCATCTCGTGGCCTCCGTTGTCGACGAGGACAGCGAAGGCATCACGATCCGCGGCGCGAAAATGCTGGCGACCAGCGGTGTGATGGCGAACGAACTGCTGGTGTCGGGTTTCCAGGCCTTGCAGGCCGGCGACGAAGCCTATGCCTTCACCGCCGTGGTCCCGCTCGGCGCCAAGGGCCTCTCCTTGATGTCCCGGCGCAGTTACGAACACAACGCGACATCGGTGTTCGATTACCCGCTGTCGTCGCGCTTCGACGAGAACGACGCCATGGTTCACTTCGACGACGTCAAGATTCCCTGGGACCGTGTTTTCGTCTTCAAGGACCTGAAGATGGCGCAGGCCCAGTGGCACGACAGCCGGGCCCATGTCTTCCAGAACTATCAAAGCATCGTCCGCCTGATGGTGAAGCTGAGGTTCATGCTCGGACTGGCGCGCAAGATCGCCGAGACCAACAACATCATCAACTATCCCCAGGTGCGCGAAACCCTCGGCTTGATGGCCGCGAAGGTCAGCAACATCGAAGCCCTCGTGATCGCGATGGAGATCAAGGGCGAGAACTTCGGGGAATTCTACGTCCCGGACCGGGCCATGCTGTGCGCCGCCCAGGTCATCGCGCAGACCACCTATCCCGAGATCGCTGAAGCCATTCGCTCGCTGTCAGGCGGTGGGATGATCATGGTGCCTTCATCCTATGCCGATTTCGCCACGCCGGAAACCAATGCCATCATTCACAAGACGCAGCGGTCGCCGGTGGCGAGTTCCGAACAGCGCGTCAAGCTGATGAAGCTCG
Organism: Bradyrhizobium sp.; assembly: GCF_050014615.1. Classification (GTDB taxonomy): domain Bacteria; phylum Pseudomonadota; class Alphaproteobacteria; order Rhizobiales; family Xanthobacteraceae; genus Bradyrhizobium. The sequence goes on from NZ_JBEKCZ010000087.1 coordinate 4,477, forward strand.
CATGGGACGCCGTCGGTTCGGAATTCGGCTCGCGTCATCTGCAATATGAAATGTTCTACTCCGGCGCGCCGTTCGTGACGCGCGGAAATTCATTCCGGTTTTTCGATTGGGACGGCGTCAAGGACCCCGTCGACCGGTTCATGGGCTCCTACGGCTTGCCGGAAGCCGCTCGAAAACTTCCCAACGCGGCCGAGTAGTTGGCATCATGCATAGTGTCGATGAAATCAGGCGTTTGGCGTTTGTCGAGCATGGCCCCGCCTCGTTGAGGCTGGTCCAGGAGGGGCCGCTCGCCGACCTGTCCTTTGCGGCGAAAGACCTCATGGATATTGCCGGATACAAATCGGCCTGGGGCAATCCGGATCGGTTGCGCGATGCCGAACCGGCCGTGACTACCGCGCCTGCTGTGCTGGTGCCGTTGATGGCCGGCGCCCATCTGATCGGAAAGACCCATACAGACGAGGTCGCCTGCGGAATGTTCGGAATGAATCCGCATTTCGGCACGCCGATCAATCCAAAGGCCCCCACCCGCGTTCCCGGTGGCTCTTCGAGCGGCTCCGCCTCAGCAGTGGCCGCTAACCTCTGCGATTTTGCGCTCGGCACCGACACCGGCGGATCGATCCGCGTTCCCGCAAGTTTCTGCGGGCTCTACGGCTTGCGCACGACCTATGGTCGCTTGTCGGTGGCGGGCATCATGGCGATGGCGCCGAGCTTCGACACCGTTGGCTGGCTCGCGCGCGATGCGAAAACCCTAAGGCGCGTCGGCGAAGTTTACTTTGGTCCGATCGCAGCTTCGAGGCCCGTACGTTTCCTGCTGGCCAGCGACGCGTTCGATATCCCGACCCATCCGATTGGCGAAGCGCTTCTCCCGGTCGCGAAATCGCTGGGCCATATGACCAAGGTTAATCTTTTCAAGGAAGGCGTCGACCACTGGCTCGACACCTTCAGACCGCTGCAGCTCTATGATCTGTGGTCGACACTTGGCGCCTGGGGCAAGATGCCAGGGCGCACCCTCAGCCCCGCCGTGGCGGAACGTATCGAACTCTCGTCACACGTCGATCCGGCCAAATTTGCGGCCGCCGTCGTCAGACGTGAGGCCCTCACCGATCGGCTGGTGGCGCTGCTCGGCGACGACGGCGTTCTGGTGCTGCCGACCGCGCACGATCTCCCGCCGCTGCGCGATGCGCCGGTATCCGCACAGATCGAGTTCCGCGAGAAGACCCTCGCGCTCACCTGCGTGGCGAGCCTGTGCCGGCTGCCGCAGATCAATATCCCGGCCGCACTGGTCGACGGTTGCCCGGTCGGCCTGTCTCTCATCGCCGGCCCGCGCGGAGACCAGCGGCTGCTCGACCTCGCCGAAAAGATCGGAAATATCTCATCCGTGGCTGCGCACGCAACATGAGGGCCAATAACGAACGAGATTTCATCGGCTATGGCAGCAGGCCGCCCGATCCGCGCTGGCCGAACGGCGCGCGCCTCGCCCTCGTGATCGTCCTCAATGTCGAAGAGGGTGCCGAGCCGTCGATCCCCGACGGCGACGCTGCCACCGAAACTGCCCTGACCGATGGTGTTCGCGAAGAGGTGCCCGCGGGAAGCCGGGATTTCGTTGCCGAATCGCTGTTCGAATATGGCTCGCGGGTCGGCTTCTGGCGGATCGTCAGGCTGATGGCGCAACGAAGCATACCGCTCACGGTCAATGCCTGCGCCCAGGCGCTTGTGCGCAATCCGCAAATGGCGGAATCGATCAGGCAACATGGCTTCGACCTTTGCTGCCATGGCGATCGCTTCATCCGGCACTTCTTGCTGACCGAACCAGAAGAGCGAAACGCCATCGCGCGCGCCATCGCCGGCCTCGAACGGACCACCGGACGCTCGCCGTCCGGTTGGCAAAGCCGCTACTCGCCCAGCGGCAATACCCGTGCGCTGCTGGTCGAACATGGCGGCCTGCTTTACGATTCCGACAGCTATGCCGATGACTGGCCCTATTGGGTTGAGGTCGGCGAACGGCCGCATCTCGTCATTCCGCACAGCTTCACGAACAATGACAACCGGCTGGCCACCGCCAAACTCGGCACCGCCAACGATTTCCACGATCATCTCTGCTCGGCGCTGCGCGTGCTCTATGCGGAAGGCGCTGACAGCCCACGCATGATGACGGTGAGCCTGCACAGCCGGGTTTCGGGACAACCAGCGAGATTCGAGGCGGTCATGCGGTTTCTCGATTTCGCCGCGCAGCATCAAGGCATCTGGTTCGCCAGCCGCACCGACATTGCCCGCCACTGGATCGAAACGCATCCCCCGGAGCGGCATCGATGACGGCTGATGACGGCCTGCTGCTGACCGGAGGGCTTGTCGTCGATCCCTCATCAGGAAACGCCGATCGCAAGGACCTGTTGATCGAAGGCGGCAAGATATCCAGGATCGGCGCGCCCGGCACGCTGGATTTGCCCGGCGTTGTTAAGCGGCACGATGCCCGTGATCGCCTGATCCTTCCCGGACTCGTCAACGCCCACACCCATGGCCACGCCAACCTCATGAAAGGCGTTGCCGAAGCGTGGACCCTCGAAGCCTCGCTCACCAACGGGCCGTGGCTGGCCGGGACGCGCGATCCCGAAACCATCTATCTATCCACGCTGCTCGGCGCCGTGGACATGCTGTCGAAGGGCTGCACCGCCTGCTTCGACCTTGTCTACGAGTTTCCGCGGCCGACCAAAGAAGGCTTCAAGGCCGCGGCCCAAGCTTACGCCGATGCCGGCATGCGCGCGGTGCTGGCACCGATGGTCGCCGATCAAACCCTGTTTCAGTCGATCCCGGGATTGGCCGCCGCGCTGCCACAACATTTGCGCGATACCGTCGGCCAATTCGACCTGGCAAGCGGTGAGCAAACCATCGCAGCCGTGGAAGCTATCGCGGCCGCACGGTCTGATATGCCTGAGAACATCAGCATCGCCATCGCGCCCACGATTCCGCATCACTGCTCGGAACGCTTTCTGAGGGATTGCATCGACATCGCGGACCGGCATGGATTTGCGATCCACACCCATATCGCGGAGTCCCGGCTGCAGGCGGTCGTCGCCAGCAAGACCTACGGCCGCTCTGCGGTTCGCTATCTGGCCGACCTTGGAATGCTGCGGCCGCGTTTCACCGCGGCCCATGGCGTGTGGCTCGACGACGAAGACCTCGATCTGCTCGCGCAACATCACTGCTCCATCGCCCACATCCCCGCCAGCAATTTCAGGCTGGGATCCGGTGTCGCTTATGTCAGGCCCATGCTCGCGCGCGGCATCAATGTCGGCCTGGCAACCGACGGCGCCAATTCCTCGGATTCGCTGAGCATGCTGCAGGCGATGCGGCTGGCCTCCTTTGGCGCCCGGATATTTACCGGCCCGCGCGACGGCTGGCTGCACGCGAGCGAGATCATCAGGCTCGCGACGCTGGGCGGCGCGAAAATATTGGGACTGGAGTCCTGCGGTCAAATGAAGCAAGGTGCCTGCGCCGATCTGGTCCTGTTCGATCTCGGCCATGTCGATTTCATTCCCGACGCCGACCCCGTCAACCAACTGGTTACCTGCGCCGATTCGGCATCGGTGACTGATGTGATGGTTGGCGGCGTATTCAAGGTTCGCGATCGCAAGGTCGTTTCGGTCGACCTGATTGAGCTGCGCGGCCGCGTTCGCGACAGCGTCGCAAGGCTTTCAGCGGCGACGGGCCAGGCGCGGGCGCTCGCCGGCCAGCTCGAGCCGCATGTCGTGGCCTTTGCCCAATCAATGTCCGACGAGCCGCTGGCGATCGAGCGGTACATCAGGCCGGGGCGGAAGTAACCTCATGCTCACACCGCCAACAAATTCCGGCCTCGCCGAACTGGAGCAGCGCGTTCGTTTTGAACTGGATTGTCTCGGCTACCCGGCACGGCCGTGGACGGTCGCCGGCACCCGCGACGGTATGGTCGTGCATGATGTCATCATTGTCGGCGGCGGCCAGAGCGGAATATCGATCGCATTCCGGCTGTTGCGCGAGCGGATCACGAATCTGCGCGTGCTCGACAGGAATCCGGAAGGTCTCGAGGGACCGTGGCTGGCATTTGCCCGCATGCATTCGCTGCGCACGCCGAAAATCGTAACCGGACCGGATCTCGGCATCCCCAGCCTGTCGGCCCGCGCCTGGTGGCAGGCACGTTTCGGCGAACAATCATGGCAGGGATTGAACAGGATACCGCGCGAGGAGTGGCAGTCCTATTTGTTGTGGGTTCGCAAGACCGTCGGCATCGATGTGAGCAGCGAGGCCGAGGTCACCGACATCGAGCCGCTGGACGACGGTCTGCTCGCGGTCCACGCGACCGTCGGCGGTGTTTCGCAGCGATTGCTTACCCGTAAAGTCGTGCTGGCGACCGGAATCGAAGGATGCGGCCGCTGGGTGGTCCCTTCGGCGATCACGCAGGCGCTGCCCCGCAAATCCTATGCCCACACCTCCGAGCCGATCGATTTTCCGGCGCTGGCGGGAAAGACAGTCGCCGTGATCGGCGCCGGCGCGTCAGCATTCGACAATGCCGCCATGGCGCTCGAAAGCGGCGCGGCGGCGGTCCAGCTCTTCGTCCGCAGGAAGCGGCTTCCGACCGTCAATCCGAACCGCTGGATGGAGTTTGCCGGCTTTCTGCGCCATTTCGGCGATCTGGACGACGCGCGAAAATGGCGCTTCATGAAGATCATCTTCGACATGAACCAGCCTCCTCCGCAGGAAACCTTCGACCGATGCGCCCGTCACGGTAATTTCTCGATGCGGCTCGGCTGTCCGCTCGCACGCGTCGAATTCAAAGATCAGAAGATTCTCCTGACCGCGTCGCAGGGAACCGAGGCGTTCGATTTCCTGATCGCGGGGACGGGATTTGCCGTCGATCTCGCCGCGCGGCCGGAACTGGCGCGCTTCCACGACAGGATCGCGCGCTGGTCCGACCGCTATTCTCCCGCGGACGACGAGCAGCATCCGCAGCTCGGCAGCTATCCATATTTGTCTCCAAGTTTTCAATTCACGGAAAAAGTCGCGGGATCGGCGCCCTTTCTGACCGATATCTTCAGCTACACCTTTGCCGCCATGCCCAGCCTCGCCTGTTCGGCCGGCATTTCCGCGCTCAAATTTGGCGTAGACCGGATCGCCGGAGGGATCGGTCGCGCGCTGTTCGTCGAAGACGCCGATACCCATCTGCAATCGCTGCGCGACTATGACGAGCAGGAACTGGACCCGGGGAATAATTAATCATGGTAAGCGTTGAGGATCGGTCCAAACGCGTGCTCGAATCGGCGCTGAAGATCCAGAGCCCGTTTCAGCTCGACGAGACATTGTGTCTCTACTGTCCGCAGGACAATGTCGATTCCCTGCGGCATCCCCGTATCGCCGAGTGGATGGACTTTATTCAGAACGACTATGAACCCGAGCTTCCCGAGGCCGAACGCCGCGTGTTGCTGTTCATGCCCTGCACCAAGACCAAACCCTATCCCTTTTCCACCGAACATCTGGCGATCAACCAGCGGCTGCTGGATGAAGGATACAGGCCGTCGCGGCGATTGTATCTGCCCCAGGAATTGCAGGCGCGGCTCGAACCGGCATTTTCGCCCGAGGTCCTGAATTTGTCGCCGCTGATCGACGATCGCGGGACGGTGCTGCACCGCATGGTGATCTCGGAGCCGATGGCGATCGTTCCCTATGAGCATATCGCCGAGTTTCGCGGCAAGGCTTCTCCGGCGGTCGCGTATGACGATCCCGGGCTGTTCGAGAACCGGGGCAATGCCGTGTCGCCATGGCGAGCGGACTCGACCGCGGTTCGGATGTCAGCGACCCGCTGGAAATGGGGCGACGAAGAGCGCCGGCAGTATGTCGTCATGCATAACGAGATGGCGCGAATATTGGCCAAAGTCGTTGCCCGGATCGGCCGCAATTATGACGACGTAATTTCCTGGGTTGCTCCCGGGCTCACCCACCGCAGCTTTGTGCTGGCACGCGACGAACGTGCCTTCCACCACGTCCCGACGTCGCGAAAGGTGGGCGCCAGGCGGATCGAGTTGACCGGTGCCAACGATCACCTCCAGACCGAACAGCGGATCGCCTGCCTTCCGATACCCGACGACTGCAAGGACGCCATTGCGCGTCTGTCTCGTCGCCTCAAGATCGACATTGCCCGTGCAACGGCGATCTACGCGCGCGGCGGAGCTAACGCCACTCCCCTCGCTCTGCCGGAACTGCTGGATGTTCTGGTCAGGCGACTGGCCCACAATCCCCTCCACGTCGAAGGAAGAAGAAGTAATGACCGCGTTGCCGTTGAAAGTAGGCGTTAGCGACTCCGACCGGACCAGGCCGATCGCGAGCGGAGAGGTTTCGATCGCGGGGATTGCCGCCGATGTCACGATGTTGGGCGTTCAGGCGCTGTTCAACCAGCAATTGACCGAGCACACGTTCGACTGCTGCGAATTTCCGCTCTCATCCTATCTGAGATCGCTGGAGCGTCCGGACAGGCCATATAGCGCGGTGCCGGTGTTTCCTTCGCGGCATTTCCGCTTCTCCTGCGTGTTCGTCAACACCGCAAAGGGAATCAAGACGCCGGCCGATCTCGCGGGCAAGCGAATCGGTGTTCCCGTGTTCGATATGGCCGCGGCGGTCTGGCTGCGCGGCATCTTCCAGGATCATTTCGGACTGGCGCGCACCTCGCCGATCTATGTCGCGGGCGGACTGGAGACGGCGCGCACCGGCGATGAGCATCCGCAGTTCTATCCGGAGAAATTCAGGCATGAGGAAAGAAACGACAAAAGCCTGGCCGTTCTGCTGGCGGAGGGCGAAATCGACGCGCTGTATACCGCGCGCGCGCCCAGCACCTGGCCTTCCAATTCGGTGAGCCGCCTGTTCGAGAACCCGATGCAGGCGGAGCTCGATTACTATTTGAAGACCGGAATTTTCCCACCCATGCATCTGATCGCGGTCAAGCGGGCCATTGCCGAATCCAACCCCGGCCTGATGCTGGCCGTCTTCAATGCCTTCGAGCAGGCTCAGACCATCGCCAGAGCAAGGCTGTTCGATTCCGCCGCGCTGTGCACGATGCTGCCGTGGCAACTCGAAAACCTCATTGCCACGGAAAAGCAGCTCGGCAGCGATTACTGGTCGGTCGGATTGACGAAAAACCGCGCCATGCTGGAGGTCATTATTCGCTACATGGTCGAGGACGGTCTGATCACGAAGGCATTTTCGCCCGATGAATTGTTTTCTGATCCGGATATCTTGAAAACCTAGCGAAGGATCAGCCAGTACTAACCTTTCTTCGGTGACCAGCCATAGGCCTTGGCGCAGGCACCACCCATCAGCATGGCCCGCTCGGTGTCATCAAGGCGGCTGGTCTTGAGGAATGGCTCGACGGCCTGCTCGTAGTTCACGACTGCGAACGCGCGCGTCCAGTCCGTGCCCCACAGGCAGCGATCGAAACCCCAGGCATCGAACACGCGGGCCAGCGGATCCCAGATGTCCGCAAAGGGATACGGCTCCCGGGACAGCGTGCAGGCGCCGCTGACCTTGATCACGACGTTCGGGCGCCTGGCAAGTTCCAGCACCTTCGGAAGATCACTCCAGGGCTGCGGCGGCGCCGGCGGCACGCGCGGCTGCAGGATGCCCAGATGGTCGAGGATGAATCGCGTGTCGGGATGGCGATCGATCAGCGCGGTGCCCGCGTCCAGATTGTCCCAGCACAGGATGTTGACCGGAAAGTCGTAGCGAACGGCCGCGCGCGCGATCCGGTCGAGGCCGGGGTCATCAGGCCTGCGCTTGGCCTCCTTCGTCAGCATGATGCGGATTCCGACCGCGCCCGGCGTCTTCTTCCAGTCGGCGACGACATCGGCCACATCAGGATTATCCGGGTCGACCGGCTTGACGATGGCGAGCCGGCCGGGATGGGCCCGTTGCACCTCCACGGCATAGCTGGCGTCGTAGCGGTACATGGAAAAGGCGGAGATGAAGATCGCGCCGTCGACGCCGACCTTGTCCATGGCCGCCACCATCTCGTCCCCGGTGACGTGATCGGGCCAGTTCGGCACACTGTGCCAGGGCCGCTGCGGCGTGTTCGCCTCATAGGCATGGACCTGGGAATCGATAATCGTCATCGGGGGCAACTCCTGTGTGCGGCTGGCTTTGATATTGCAGCACATTCGTGCCCGGAGGGCAAAGGCGCCGGGCGCTGTCGGCACCGGTGGTCGCTTGCAACGGCTCCCCCACAGGGATCAGCGATCACGCAAATCGAAGGTTCTGGAATGTAGGCGCTTTTAATGCCTCAAAATCGCTTCCTAAAGAAGATTTTAGTTGATCCAGGGCAACCTGGGGGCAACGCTTTCCCATATCAGAAACGCATTTGCGATCCTGCCGCTTCGCAAAGACCAGGAGAGCCCAATGACGCGTCCCATTCGAATTTTGACACTTGCGGTCGTAGCAACGGCTGTTCTGCAGTTACCAATGGTGTCGATCGCCAGCGCGCAACAGAACCCTCCGGGCGCGGTTGCCAAACAAGGGCTCGCGCCCAGCTCGTACCAAAGCATGGACATGATGCCCGATAGGCGCATCACGAGCCAGGCGGCTGCGCGCACCGCACACCCCATCACCCAGGGCGGCACGACGGGTGGTACGGTAAATCCGGGACTCACCAACGATCACATGCAGCATGGCTATAATGGCGGCTGATCTGCTCGTTCAGTCTGCGCTTTTGTCGCCGGTTCAGAGCGTGATCGCACCGGCTTGAATCAATTTCGAAGCCGTTCGCGACGGGCGACGGAACTGTTGGCTTCAGCCACCATTACCGCCATGATAGTCGGTACAGAAACCGGGGGCTGTAAGGCACGGCCCCTGCTTGATCGGGTCCGGGTTCGACGTGGGCTGATTGGGCTTCCAGGCGGCCCTATCGAGGCCCCGGTAGTCACCGCGCAATGGCCTCTTTTGCTCCAGATAAGCCTCCGGGTGGGGTGGTCCTTCGGCGTCTGGCGACTGGGCAAATAGCGGCGAAGCCATCAGCGCGGCAACAACCGCGACGGCGAGAATCATTTTCATTCGCGCATCTTCCTGTTATCCGGGCAGCCATGCTGCCTCCGGTAACAGGACTGAGATGGAGCTATCGATATTCCCGGAATTGCCGATGGCGGGAATGCTCGATGGCGGGAATTCTCGCGATTTCAGGTCTCAAATCCAGTTCTCAAAACGTGTCGCGAGCGTCCTTTCCGCTTATGCACGACGCCTGGGGCGCGCGCGGCAGAAACGTACAATCGCATTGAATTTGGTTGGCCGCCGCCGGGAATAAGCGGGGCGCTGTTCCGGTCTATTTCATTCGGCGCCAACGGGCGTTTCAACGCCGCGGGCCTCGACGGGACGGCCTAAAGTACATTTATTCTATAAAATCGGTAAACTTTAGATATTCGTGTGACGACTTCATCTCGACACGACCTTGTGACGTAATTTCCATCTCTCCATACTTTGTCCCGCCGTGCAGATGGCCCGCGAGCCAGATCGGCACAGACTGCAGTCGGCGGCAGGCTTAAGAATGCCCCAGTCGATGGCAATTTTGGGGCTTTGCTTTGTTGGGGAGAATCTAGATGCGGAAGAGCGGTATGGCTGTGGCGATCTTCGCCGCAGGAATTATGTTTGGACCGAATGGAGCGCTTGCGGCCGATGTCGGCCTGGTGACCAAGGCGCCACCTCTCGTGACGCCGACGATACCTGCGACATGCACCGGCGTTTCCCAATTTTTTCTCACCGACTGCGTGCTGAGCTGGTACGGCATTTCGGTGTACGGCACCATCGACGCCGGTGTCGGCTACCAGACCCACGGCGCTCCGTTCAACGGATATTACCCTCAGGGTGCTTCCTACAGCATTCAGAAGATGAACCGGCAGGCGATGTGGGGGCTGGCGCCCAGCGGCCTTGGCGCGTCGAGCATCGGCGTCAGGGGGGCAGAAAGTATCGGTGGCGACTGGAAGTTTATTTTCCAGTTGGAAGCCGGATTTGATCCCTATTCGCTGCAGCTCTCGAACGGCGGCAGCTCCATGTTCGAAAACAAGGGTGTTCCGCTCAACCAGCAGTCCGTCAATGCCGATTCCAGCCGCGGCGGGCAGATCTACAATTCGGTCGGCTTCCTCGGCGTGAGTTCGCCCACCTACGGCACGCTGACCGTCTTCCGCCAGAACTCGCTGACGCTGGACGGCCTCGCGGCGTATGATCCACTGGCGCTGTCTTATGCTTTCTCGCAGATCGGCTTCTCGTCCGTGGCCTCGGGCGCAGGCATCACGGAAACCGCGCGCGCCACCACCTCGGTGAAGTACCGGTACCAATATGGCGATTTCCGCGCCGCGGTGCTCTACCAGTTCGGCGGCTATGATCTCGACAACGGTGCCAACGGCGCGGTGCAGCTGCAGCTTGGTGGCGACATCCAGCACCTCGGGCCGGGCACTTTCTCGGTCGACGGCATCTTCAGCTATGAAAAGGATGCCGCGAGCCTGGCGCTCGGCGGCGGAACGACCAACGCCAACGGCGTGCCGATCACCTTCCCGGCCCAAACCGTGACGGCGACGATCTCCAACAACACCGCATGGGTCGGCCTTGCGAAATACGTGGTCGGCCCGTTGAAGCTCTATGCCGGTTACGAGTACATCGATTTCGCTCCGCCGAGCGATGTTCCGACGACTCTCGAGGCCGCGAATGGAACATTTGTCGGCGCCGGCTTTCCGCTGACGGCGATCAGCGGCACGGCCTATAGCGGCCTGCCCGGCAGCGGCAGCGACAAGCACCTCCAGATCATGTGGCTAGGCGCCAAATATTCCATCACCGACAACCTCGATGTCGCCTCCGGCTACTATCACTATATCCAGAACGACTATTTGGTCACGACCAGTACCACGACCTGCGTCGCCAGTTCGGCGGCGCACTCGCAATGCGGCGGTACCCTGGATGCGATCTCCGGCGTCATCGACTGGCGGTTCGCGCCGAAGTGGGACACCTATTTCGGCATCATGTACTCAAACGTGAACGGCGGCCTGTCGAACGGCTATCTGGTGCGCAACAATCTCGACCCGAGCGTCGGCCTGCGCTTCCGGTTCTGATCCAGGACCACGCAAGCGAGCGTGCCCGACACCAAGGTTTGGGCACGCTCTTTTCTTGTGATCTGATTTTAATTTTTCGATCTGTTGCTGCTGACGCAAGGCTGATTGCCAAACCCAAGCAATATCTCCTTCACCAGTCCGTTCGATTGCAAAACAATGCAGTCATCGAGAACAGCAACCGGAGAATGAGGTTGTTATTTTTCAGGGATGATTGACTCTTCTCTGCCGCTTGGTCGTGATCGCGTTACGCTTGGTCTGGCAATCCGCCGGGCTTCGCCGAAGCGCCGCAGCGCATCCGCGATGCGCGGGTGATCCGGCGAGATGTCGCAGCCACCATCCTCGAAGGATCCGAAACATGACCAACAAGACGCCCCATCCTGAAACACTCGCCTTGCACGCCGGCTGGCGGTCCGATCCAGCGACCGGAGCAGTCGCCGTGCCTATCTTCCAGACCACGTCCTACCAGTTCCGTGACACCGAGCATGCGGCGAACCTGTTCGCCTTGAAGGAACTCGGAAACATCTACACCCGCATCGGCAATCCAACGACCGACGTTCTCGAGCAGCGCGTCGCGGCCCTCGAGGGTGGCGTCGCGGCGCTCGCGGTTTCGTCCGGGCAGGCCGCATCAGCCTTCGCGATTCAGAATCTCGCCCGCGTCGGCGACAATATCGTCAGCTCGACGGATCTCTACGGCGGCACCTGGAATCTGTTCGCCAATACGCTCAAGGACCAGGGTATCGAAGTACGCTTCGTCGACCCTTCGGACCCGAATAATTTCGCCAAGGCGACGGATGACCGGACCCGCGCCTATTACGCGGAGACGCTGCCGAATCCGAAGCTGGCGGTTTTCCCGATCGAAGAAGTCGCCGCGATCGGACGAAAACTCGGAATTCCCCTGATCGTCGACAATACCGCCGTGCCCCTGCTGGTGCGGCCGTTCGATCATGGCGCCGCAATCGTGGTGTATTCGGCGACCAAGTATCTCGGCGGCCACGGCACCTCGATCGGCGGGATCATCGTCGATGGCGGCAATTTCGATTGGGAGGCCTTTCCGAAACGTCAGCCGGCGCTGAACACGCCGGACCCGAGCTACCATGGCACGGTGTGGGTCGAAGCGGTCAAGCCGCTTGGACCGATCGCCTATATCATCAAGGCCCGCACCACCTTGCTGCGTGACATCGGCTCGGCGCTATCGCCGTTCAATGCTTTCCAGATCATTCAAGGCCTTGAAACCCTGCCGCTGCGGATCGAGCGCCATGTCCAGAATGCGCAATCGGTGGCTGATTTTCTTGCCAAGCGGCCCGAAGTCGTCCGCGTGATCCATCCCTCCAGGCAGACCGGAACCCAACGCGCACGGGCCGACAAATACCTCAAGGGCAAGTTTGGCGGTCTGGTCGGGTTTGAACTGGCCGGCGGCCGGGAAGCCGGGCGCAAATTGATCGATGCGCTGCAGCTTTTCTACCACGTCGCCAACATCGGCGATTCGCGCAGCCTTGCGATACACCCGGCGACGACCACCCATTCCCAACTCTCTCTGGAGGACCAGTTGGCGACCGGGGTTTCCGGCGGCTACGTGCGGCTTTCCGTCGGCATCGAGCACATCGACGATATCATCGCGGATCTCGAGCAGGGACTTGCCGCGGCAGGACGTCTTGCATCCGCTGCCTGAACTGGATTCCCGTGGCAGCCTGCAAGCACAATCGAACCGGCAGACATCGAGGGAAATCCCTGTCAATGTCTGCCGGCCCGCGCCTGCAATGGCCCGCGCCGCCAACGCCGTCCGGCATTACGTGACCGCATGCTTCTCAAGAAACTTAACGGCATCGCCGACGGTCAGAATGGATTCCACGGCATCGTCCGAAATCTCGAAGCCGAACTCCTGTTCAAACTTTATCGTCAATTCGACCATGTCCAGGCTGTCGGCCCCGAGGTCATCGATGAAATTTGCGCCGTCGATCACCTCGTCGGGATCGACAACCAATTGGTGAACCACGATTGTCCTGGCGCGTTCGGCAATGTCGAGCATTGTTCCAGCCTCCACGATCGATCATTTCATCATCGCAAGATCCGCTCTTCATCTAGAAGCATGATCCGGAAAAGTGGAAACCGGTTTTCCGAAAAGATCATGCTCAAACAAGAATATGGACGACGAGCGTGATTCAACTCAGTTGAATCATGCTCTAATCCGTGGCCGGCAGGCGGCGCATGGTGAATTCGATCTGCCCGTCGGGAAGCTGCCGCCAGCGTTCGACGATTTTCTGGTAACCGCGCGGCGAAATATCATCGATAATGGCACGGACCTCGAGCCGCGCCGCCTCCAGGGGCAGCGTGAATGTCTCAAGGACAATGTCGTCATTTTCAATCTCGCGACGGCCGTTCCGCGAACGGCACCGGTCCGAAAGCAGTCGCGGTCGATCCACGACATCTCCAATCGGCTGCACCGCCAATGCCTGCGTGTGCCGGGACCGGTATAACTCCGATGCCGTCGCGCGTTTCACTTCCCTGGGCTTGTCGTTCGACATCTGCCGCTCACTGTTATGAATGGCCCCCGCCAAATTATCGTTTTGCCAAAAATCTTCCATTCCGTTTTTGTCGCTGCGAAGAGAAGGCCGTTCTCCACATGGAACCGGGACGCGCGCGGGGGCCGTTGCCGCAGCGCATTCAACGCCGCCTCGCTCCGGAATCCGCTAAACTTTGTGCGCCAAAGCCCATATGGGCCTCGGAGAATTACACGCCGTGATAAATCCGATACCACGCAACAAATTGACGAATGCCGTCCTCGATAGAGGTCGCGGGACGGAAATCGACTTCGCGGGCGAGGTCATCGATATCGGCATAGGTCGCCGGAACATCGCCGGGCTGCATCGGCAGCAACTGGCGCTCGGCCGTACGCCCCAATTCCTGCTCGAGCAGCGCCACCACCCGCGTCAAATCCTCCGGTCTGTTATTGCCGACATTGTAGATACGCCACGGCGCGGCGCTCGATCCCGGATCCGGCGCCATGCCTGACCATTCTGGATTGCCCTGCGGGGCGCGATCGATCAGACGCACGATGGCTTCGGTTACATCGTCGACATAGGTAAAATCGCGGCGCATCTGACCCCGATTGAACAGTTTGACCGGATGGCCCTCGACGATCGCCTTGGCGAAGATCGACATCGCCATATCAGGCCGGTACCACGGTCCATAAACCGTAAAGAACCGCAGTCCGGTGCTCGGTAGCCGATAGAGATGACTATAGGAATGAGCCATCAATTCGTTCGCTTTCTTGCTCGCCGCATAGAGGCTGATCGGATGATCGACGTTGTCATGCACCGAAAATGGCAACCGGGTGTTGGCGCCATAGACCGACGAAGACGACGCAAACAGGAGGTGACGGCAGCCGTTGCTTCGGCACCCCTCAAGGACATTCAGGAAGCCTGCAAGATTGGCGTCGACATAGGCCTGCGGATTTTGCAGCGAATATCTGACGCCCGCCTGTGCCGCAAGATGGATCACGACCGGGAATCGATACCGCGCGAATAATTGCGCGACCGCCGCGCGATCGACCAAATCCAGTTTTTCAAAACTGAAACCTGAATGTTGGTCCAGAATGTCGAGCCGGGCCTGCTTCAGCGCCGGGGTGTAGTAGGAATTCAGATTATCCAGCCCGACCACGTACCGCCCCGCTTCAAGCAATCGCTCCGCGACATGGAAACCGATGAAGCCGGCGGCTCCGGTAACCAGGATCGGCTGATCCGCAACACCACCATTCATGACATTTGCCTATCGGTGGCGGGAATGCGCGCTCTGCCCGGGATCCGGGATGCTAGTAAGCGAGCGGTTTGGGCCGCCCGATCCCGCAATAATGAAAGCCGTTTCGGATCACTTCTTCCGGCGAGTAGATGTTACGAAGGTCGACAATGACCGAACTCGCCATGATCGACGCCATTTCCGCAAGATCGAGCGCCCGAAACTGTTCCCACTCCGTCACGATCACGAGCGCGTGCGCACCTTTTGCGCAATCATACGCGTCATCGCAGAAGGTGACGTTTTCCAGAACCTTCCTGGCCTGCGGCATGCCGACCGGATCGAACGCACGAACCCGCGCGCCCATGTCCTGCAGCGCCGTGATCAACGGAATCGACGGCGCATCGCGCATATCGTCGGTATTCGGCTTGAACGTGACGCCCAGAACGGCGATGGATTTGCCCCGCAAATTACCGCCGATCGCATTTGCCACCTTGCGGGCCATCGCTCGCTTGCGCTGATCGTTGACGGCGACAACGGTTTCGATAATCCGCAACGGCGTTTCGTTGTCTTGCCCGGTCTTGATCAGCGCCATGGTGTCCTTTGGAAAGCAGGATCCGCCGAATCCGGGACCCGCGTGCAGGAATTTCGGGCCGATACGATTATCGAGCCCGATCCCTCGCGCGACTTCCTGAACATTGGCGCCGACTTTTTCCGCCAGATCCGCGATCTCGTTGATAAAGGCGATCTTGGTCGCAAGAAACGAATTTGCCGCGTATTTGTGGTGGTGGCACTGTCGCTGGTCATCAATCGCGGCATTTCCTCGGCGCTGCCTTATCGCGATCGCCCGATGTACAGCATCGGGGCCAACGCGCCGACCTTCGAATGGCACGCCGACCTC
>NZ_JBEKCZ010000088.1:0-20121 GCF_050014615.1 Bradyrhizobium sp.
GCGACGGCCAGGTACGGTGGATCGCCTGCGAGGCGCAGATCGAACGCGACGAAAACGGCCGGCCGCTTCGGCTGGTGGGCGCCCATATCGACATCACCGAGCGCACGCTGGCGAAGGAACTGCTGCGCGAGAGCGAAGAACGCTTTCGGTTGATCGCCAACAGCGCGCCGGTGCCGATGTGGGTCAGCAAACTGGATGGCACGCGCGGCTTCGCAAACCAGGCCTATCTGGACTTCCTCGGCTTGAAATACCAGGAGGCAATTGTTTTCGATTGGCGTAAAATCCTGCATCCCGATGACGTGTCGCGAATCGTCCATGAAAGCCTCGCGGGCGAAGCCTCGCTAAGACCATTTGTCCTGGAAGCGCGATATCGTCGGGCAGACGGTGAATGGCGATGGATGCGATCGGAGTCGCAGCCGCGCTGGGACCCGGCCGGCGAACACATCGGCTTTATCGGGGTGGCTCACGATATCACCGCGGCCAAGGAAGCCGAAGGTGAACTGCGCCGTCTCAACGAGACGCTTGAGCAGCGCATCAAGCAACGTACCTCGCAGCTCGAAGCCAACGAAGCGCAATTGCGGGCGATCTTCGAAACCAGCAACCAGTACCAGGGGCTGCTGGATCTTCAGGGCAACGTCATTTACGCGAACAAGACAGCGCTGGCAGGCATCGAGTCCGTTTTGGCTGATGTTGTTGGCAGGCCGTTTTGGGATTCACGCTGGTTTTCCGCGACACCCGGTGCCCACGACACAGTCGCGAATAGTTTTGCTTCGGTGACAAGCGGCGAAAGCGTGCGAACGGAGATGCTTCTCGATCTGCCCATCGGCGATCGCTATTTTGATTTTGCGATGCGGCCGGTGTTCGATCAGCATGGCGCTATCACCAATGTCTTGGCCGAAGCGGTCGATATAACCGAACGTCGCCACGCCGAAGAAGCGCTCCGCCAATCCCAGAAGATGGAAGCGGTCGGCCAGCTCACCGGCGGTGTAGCCCACGATTTCAACAACCTGCTGACCATCATCCGCTCGGCCACCGATTTCCTTCGCCGCCGCGAACTGACCGACGATCGCCGCCGTCGCTATATAGATGCGATTTCAGACACCGTGGACCGTGCATCCAAGTTGACGGGGCAACTGCTGGCGTTTGCACGGCGGCAACCCCTGACCCCGCAGGTTTTCGATGTCAGCTTGCAAATAGAGGGTATCGCGCAGCTCATCCGCCCGCTGGTGGGAGGGAGAATTCAGATCGGACTTGAAATTGTCGACCCGGAATGTTTCGCCATGGCGGACGTCGCTCAATTTGAGACGGCCCTGATAAATCTCGCGGTCAACAGCCGGGATGCGATGGAGGGTGAGGGTCTGATTTCGATCAGGATAGAGAAGGCCGATGCGATCCCGGCATCGGGCATCAGCGGCAAGCGCGACGGAAAATTCATCGCCATCTCGGTTGAGGACACCGGAGCGGGCATCGCACCTGACAAGATGACAGCCATTTTCGAGCCCTTTTACACCACCAAGGAAGTCGGAAAAGGCACCGGTCTTGGTCTTAGCCAGGCGCTTGGGTTCGCCAGGCAATCGGGGGGCGACATTGTCGCAGTCAGCGCTTTGCAAAAGGGCTCGAGGTTCACGATCTATTTGCCTCAGGCGGAACTGCTTCCTCGCAGCCATGCCAATATTTCCGCAATAAATGCCGAAGCGGCGCCGCGCGGCCGTGGCCATCGCATCTTGGTCGTTGAGGACAACGAAGATGTCGGACGATTTTCAACCGAAATGCTTCAAGATCTGGGCTACGCAACCAGGCGGGCCGGCAACGCCAAGCAGGCGCTTGCCCTCATCGCCGCAGATAATGGCGGATTCGATTTGGTGTTTTCCGACGTCATTATGCCCGGAATGAACGGTGTGGAGATGGCTGCGATCATCCGCCAGAAATATCCCGGCCTGCCGGTCGTGCTGACAAGCGGTTACAGCAGCGTGCTGGCGCAGAAGACCGATCACGGCTTCGAGCTGATTCAAAAGCCGTATTCGGTCGAAGCGCTGTCACGCACGCTGCGGAAGGCGATATTGGAACGATCGTAGATACCAGGCAGTCCTACGCCTGTTCTCCACTATTCAGCCAGTTCGCGCATCACCTTGATCAGGTCGGATTTGCCCTCAAAGCCGATCCCCGGCAGGTCCGGCATCACGATGTGGCCGTCCTGAACGCGAACGGAATCGGGGAAGCCGCCATAGGGCTGAAACAGATCCGGATAGCTCTCATTGCCGCCAAGGCCGAGGCCGGCCGCGATGTTCAGCGACATCTGGTGTCCGCCGTGGGGAACGCAGCGCGACGGCGACCAGCCCAGCTGCGCCAGCACATCGAGCGTGCGCAGATATTCAACGAGCCCGTACGACAGGGCGCAGTCGAACTGCAGCCAGTCGCGATCCGGCCGCATGCCGCCGTAGCGCAGCAGGTTGCGGGCATCCTGGTGCGAAAAGAGATTTTCGCCGGTCGCCATCGGGCCCGGATAGAATTCCGCAAGCGCGGCCTGCAGCGCGTAATCGAGCGGATCGCCAGCTTCCTCGTACCAGAACAGCGGATAGTCACGCAGCATCTTGGCATAGGCGATCGCGGTCTCGAGGTCGAAGCGTCCGTTGGCATCGACGGCAAGCCGCGCTTGCGAGCCGATCTCCTTCAACACGGCCTCGATCCGTCCGCGATCCTCGTCGAGCGAGGCGCCGCCGATCTTCATCTTGACCACGTTGTAGCCGCGGCCGAGATAGCCGCGCATCTCGGCCTGCAGCGCCGAATTGTCCTTGCCCGGATAGTAATAGCCGCCCGCCGCATAGACGAAGACACGGGGATCGGCCTCGCGGCCCTTCTTTTCGGCGAGCAGCCGGAACAGCGGCTTGCCGGCGATCTTCGCGACCGCGTCCCAGATCGCCATGTCGAGCGTGCCGACGGCGACCGAGCGCTCGCCGTGACCGCCCGGCTTTTCGTTGGACATCATCGCCGCCCATATCTTTTGAGGGTCGAGATTGGTGCCGGCGTCGTCGAGCAGGCTGTTGGGCTCGGCTTCGACGATGCGGTTGCGGAAGCGTTCCCGGATCAGGCCGCCTTGACCATAGCGGCCGTTCGAATTGAAGCCGTAGCCGACCACGCGGCGACCGTCGCGCATGACATCTGTCACCACGGCGACGAGGCTGGTCGTCATTTTCGAAAAGTCGATATAGGCATTGCGGATCGGAGAGGCGATCGGCTTGGTGATTTCGACGACATCGACGATTCGCATGGTATTTTCCTTCGCTTCGGCTGGCTTGGGTCTGTTTCGGAGCGATCGTTAAGGCTGGATTGAGCCAAAAACCAATGCTAATCCCGGATTTGGTTATGTGGGTTCGGCATTACCGATGGAACTGATCTGGCTTGAGGATTATCTGGCGCTCGCGGAAGCCCTGAATTTTTCCAGGGCGGCCGAGGCGAGACATGTCACCCAGCCCGCCTTCAGCCGCAGGATCCGCGCGCTGGAAGACTGGATTGGCGCGGAGTTATTTACCCGCTCGACGCACGGCGTCGCACTCACTCCGGCAGGCGAGCATTTTCACAATCAGGCGGAGGTGCTGACCCGGGCCTTGCACCAACTGCGCCGCGACACCATCGAGGCTTCCGGCCGCGGCGCCCGGGCGGTGTCGATCGCGGCGACGCACGCGCTTTCCTTCACCTTCTTCCCGAAATGGGTTCGCAGCCATGAAGCGGTGCTGGCGCTCGGCAATCTCAATTTGATCTCCGACAGCATGCAGGCCTGCGAGCAGATGATGCTGCGGGGCGATGCGCAATTTCTGCTGTGTCACTACCGTCAGAACATGATGAGCCGGTTGGAGACCGGTCAGTTCAAGAGCATCGTGGTGGGCGCCGATACGCTGGTGCCACTCAGCGCGCCCGGCAGCAACGGCGCGCCGCGCTGGTCGCTTGATGGCTTCGAGCCGGCAAAATACCTCGCCTATAGCGCGCAGTCCGGATTGGGCCGGATCGTCGCGGCCCGCTGGGGCGCCAAAGACCGCGGCTTTGCGCTGGAAACCGTCTTTACATCGCATCTCGCCGCCACGCTGCTCTCGATGGCCCGCGCCGGGGACGGCGTGGCATGGCTGCCGCTGACCCTGGCGGAAGAGGACATCGCGGCCGGGCGACTGGTCGAAGCAGGGAATCCGGAATTCGAGATACCGATCGAAATCCGTCTGTTTCGTCCGCTCGCGCGTCAAGGCGATGCGGCGGAGTCGGTTTGGGCGGCCTTCGCGCGGAGCTGACGTTTCTCGACCGGATACGCCTGAAACGCCCTTACTCGACGCCCGCTTCCTGCGGCGTGAATTCATAGACCGAGCTGCAGAACTCGCAGGTCACGACCACCTTGCCATCCTTCACCATGTCGGCGCGATCATTGGGCGCGAAGCTTGCGAGCATCGCCGATACCGCGTCGCGCGAGCAGGAACATTTCGCGCGCAACGGCAGCGGCGCGAACACCCGAACGCCGCGCTCGTGAAACAACCGGTACAACAGCCGCTCGCCCGACAAATCGGGATCGATCAGTTCGACATCCTCGACGGTCGAGATCAGCGACTGGCCCTCGACCCAGGCATCGTCTTCCGCGACCACATGCGTAATCACGCCCTCCGGGGCATCGCCCGGGTCCAGATCGGGCTGCCGCGCCCGCTCCGGCGCCTTGGGAAGAAATTGCAGCAGCATGCCGCCGGCGCGCCAGCGATGTTTCGGCCCCTCGCCGCCACCGCGCCATTCCTCGCCCACAGCCAGCCGCACCCGCGTCGGAATCTGTTCCGAGCGCAGGAAATATTCATGCGCGGCGTCTTCCAGGGTGCCGCCTTCGAGCGCCACCAGCCCCTGATAGCGGCTCATATCCGGCCCCTGATCGATGGTCATCGCGAGATGGCCTTTTCCCAGCAGCGCGCCGGAATCCAGACCCTCCGCCAGCCGCTTGGCATCGAAGCGCGCATAGGCGCGCAAGCGATCCGGCGCCTGGAAATCCACGATCAGGAACGACACCGGACCATCGGTCTGGGTCTGCAGGATGAAGCGGCCGTCGAATTTCAAGGACGAGCCGAGCAGCGTGGTGAGCACGATCGCCTCGCCGAGCAGCTTGCCGACCGCCGGCGGATAATCGTGCTTGGTGAGGACGTCATCGAGCGCGGGTCCGAGCCGCGTCAGACGACCGCGCAGATCGAGCGAAGCGACCTCGAACGGCAGCACCGCATCATCGACCGGAACGGCCGACGGCGCGCGGACCGGGGTTTCCAGGGGGATTTTGATGTCAGGGGATTGTGAGGTCATGGGGCTTTATCTGGGGTCGGTCGGCGTGAAACGAAAGGCCTTGATGGATGTCGAAATTTCCGCGAGTTGTCCCGGCGAACACCGGGACCCATAACCACCGAAGTTGATCGTTACAAAAAGTGTCTACGACGTCGCAAAAATCAGAGACCTCGCGGTATGGGTCCCGGCGTTCGCCGGGACGACGACTTTGCAAACCGCGCCCCGCTACGCCACCATCTCAAAGCACCACGCCAGAATGCCTTTTTGCGCATGCAGGCGGTTCTCGGCCTCGTCGAATACGACCGACTGCGGGCCGTCGATCACCTCATCGGTCACTTCGTCACCACGATGCGCGGGCAGGCAATGCATGAACAGCGCATCGGGCTTGGCCAGCGACATCAGCTTGGCGTTGACCTGATACGGCTTGAGCAAATTATGGCGGTGCTCGCCGTCCTTGTCGCCCATCGAGAACCAGGTGTCGGTGACCACGCAATCGGCGCCGCGCACCGCAGCCTCCGGATCGTTGCCGAGCACGATCGGCGCCTGCGTCGCCTTGATCCAGTCCTTCATCGACTTGTTCGGCGCCAGTTGCGGCGGGGTCGCGACCCGGAGATTGAAACGGAACCGCTCCGCCGCGTGCGCCCATGACGCCAGCACATTGTTGTCGTCGCCGGTCCAGGCGACAGTGCGACCCTCGATCGGACCGCGATGCTCCTCGAACGTCATCAGGTCCGCCATCACCTGGCAGGGATGCGACCGCCGCGTCAGACCGTTGATGACGGGCACGGTGGCGTGCGCGGCCAGCTCCAGCAGCGCCTCATGGTTGAGGATGCGGATCATGATGGCATCGACGTAGCGCGACAGCACCCGCGCGGTGTCGGCGATGGTCTCGCCGCGCCCGAGCTGCATTTCCGCGCCGGTCAGCATGATCGATTCACCACCGAGCTGGCGCATGCCGACGTCGAACGATACCCGGGTGCGGGTCGAGGGCTTCTCGAAGATCATCGCCAAGGTCTTGCCCTCGAGCGGCCGGGCCGGCTTCGCATCGTGCTTTTTTTGCGCCTTCAGTTTCGCCTTCATGGCGATTCCGGCGTCCAGCATCGTGCGCAGCTCTTTGGTCGGAAGCTCGTTGAGATCGAGAAAATGGCGCGGCGGCTTGCTCATTGCGCCGCCGCCCGTTTCGGCTGATCGCCGGATAGCGCGGTGCAGGCGCGCTCGAGCCGCTGCACCGCGTCCTCGATCTCCGCCTCGGTGACGATCAATGGCGGCAGCAGCCGCACCACATTGTCACCGGCGCCGACCGTCAGCAGTTTTTGATCGCGCAACGCCGCCACCAGATCGGTCGACGGCACCACGGCCTTCACGCCGATCAACAGTCCCTCGCCGCGCACTTCCGCCAGCACGCCCGGATAACGATCGACCACCGAGGCCAGCTTCTGTTTGAACAGCAGCGACATCTTCTGCACGTGCTCGAAGAAGCCGGGCTTGAGCATCACGTCGAGCACGGCGTTGGCCGCCGCGACCGCGAGCGGGTTGCCGCCGAAGGTCGAGCCATGCGAACCCGGCGTCATGCCGGCCGCCGCATCGGCGGTCGCCAGACAGGCGCCGATCGGAAAGCCGCCACCGAGCGCCTTGGCCAGCGACATCACATCAGGCACGACACCGAGGCGCTTATAGGCGAACAGGTCGCCGGTGCGTCCCATGCCGGTCTGCACCTCGTCGAAAATCAACAGCAGGCCATGTTCGTCGCAGAGCTCGCGCAACGCCCTGAAGAACGCATGCGGTGCCGCGCGCACGCCGCCTTCGCCCTGCAGCGGTTCGATCAGGATGCCGGCGGTCTGCGGGCCGATCGCTTTCTTGACGGCTTCGAGATCGCCAAGCAGCACCTGATCGAAACCATCCATCGGCGGGCCGAAGCCCTCGAGGTATTTGGCCGCGCCGGTCGCCGCCAGCGTCGCCAGCGTTCGGCCATGAAAAGCACCGTCGAAGGTGATGATGCGATAGCGTTCCGGGTGTCCCTTGGCGGCGTGATGCTTGCGCGTGATCTTGATCGCGCATTCCATCGCCTCGGCACCGGAGTTTGCGAAAAACACAAAATCAGCGAAACTTGCTTCGCACAGCCGTGCCGCGAGCCGCTCGCCGTCCGGGCTCTTGAACAGGTTCGACATGTGCCAGAGTTTTGTCGCCTGCTCCTGCAGTGCGGCGACCAGATGCGGATGCGCATGGCCGAGCGCATTCACCGCGACACCGCTGGTAAAGTCGAGATAGCGCTCGCCATTGGTCGCGATCAGCCATGCGCCTTCGCCGCGCTCGAAACCGAGATCGACCCTGGCGAATACGGGAAGCAGATGCGACGGCGCGCTGTTGGTCATGGCGATCACTGAGGGTTTGGACCGACCGCGATGTGCGCATTGGCGCGATCACATCAGCAACCAGCCCCGGAAAAACAAAACGTGCCGCCTTTTCGGGGCGGCACGTGACAGACATTCTATGCGGGCGGCGACAAGTGTCAACCGGTCCCGTAGGTTTGCGGGGGCATGGAAAAGGCCGATTGCGGTGCTTAAATAACGGAACATGTGGACGCAACGACGCGGACTCTTGCGCCGGAGTCACGCCATATTGTAGCGTCCTGGCTGTCGGGTACGACATCTCGTGCGGTAGTGCTGATCCTCTAAGTCGCAAATGTTGGGCGTAAACGTTCGGGCGCAGATTTCGCGCCCGGCGAGGGCTAAGGGATTCTGTCCGCTGGGATTTTTAGGGCTTTGGCACCGCAGCGCTGCCCCCGATCGGCCGGCGCAACGCGAAGGAAAGAGTGCGATGACGGTATTGACCTGGTCTGACGATCGCGTCGAGCAACTGAAGAAACTCTGGGAAGCCGGGCTTTCGGCGAGCCAGATTGCTGCGGAACTCGGAAATGTGACCCGAAATGCCGTGATCGGCAAAGTCCATCGGCTGGGACTTTCCGGCCGCGCCAAGAGCCCCTCTTCGGCGGCGCCGCGCCAGCGCAAGGCCCGCCCGGCCCAGCACATGATGCGGGTTTCGCGGCCGGTCTCGCGCGGCAACACCGCGCTGGCCCACGCCTTCGAGGTCGAACTCGAACCGGATCCGGTCGCCTATGACAACGTCGTGCCGATGAGCCAGCGGCTGTCATTGCTGGAATTGAACGAGGCGACCTGCCACTGGCCGATCGGCGATCCCTCCAGTTCGGAATTCTTCTTCTGCGGCGGCAAGGCGCTGACCAGCCTGCCCTATTGCGCGCATCACTCGCGGATCGCCTATCAGCCGGCCTCCGACCGTCGCCGCCAGCCGCCGAAGCCGACGCGGTAGGCCATCGCTGCACGAACTAAGCTAAAGACGAAGTATTAAACTCGTCGGTGCCGCGATCTGACTGCTTCGCAAGAATCCCCCAACCATGGGGCGGTAGCGTAATCTCCGTCGCTGCCCCGTTTCGGCGGACCGCGAGGTCTCCGGCCAGCTTGTCGACGGCAGCCGGGATCGCGCGCGTGACCGGCGCATCGGCCAGATTCAGCGCAACCCACAACCGATTTTCCTCATAGAATGCTTCGAAGGTGAGATCGGTGTTTCGAAGCTCGGTTACCCGACTGCGAGCCCTGTGAAGCCACGGATGCCGGCGCCGCAACCCGATCAGCTGTTGATGAAGCCGATAGGTCGGCCAGCCGAACGACGCCAGATCCGCCTGCGTCGCAGGAAACGCCGGGCGGATGGCGTCGTCGCCGCCGGCCCGGTGTTCCTTGATCCCCCGAAAGGCCTGTTCGTCGCCGGCATAGATCGACGGCAAGCCGCCGCAGGTCATGAGGATGACGAGCGCGTGGGCAAGGTGCCGTTCGTCCAGCAGCTGGCTTGCGATACGCGTGACGTCATGATTGCCGATGAATGTCTGCGGCACGAACGTGTCGAGCAGCGCATTGTGGCGCTCAAGCGCCCAGGCGAGCTCGAAGAAATTGCGATCGTTCAGCGCGCTCCAGATTGCCTTCCATAATTCGTACTGCGTGACCGCGTCGACGCCGGTCTCGCGAACAAAGCCGACATAGTCCCCGTGGATCACCTCGGCAAAGATATAAGCGTCCGGATGCCGGGCGCGAACCGCGGACAAGACGCGCGTCCAAAATTGCCGTGGAACAGCGTAAGCGGCGTCAAGCCGCCACCCATCAACGCCGCGCTCGAGCCAATGGCTCATGACGCGCGTGACGTAATCCTCGACCGCGGGCTCATCGTGATTAAGAGCGACCAGCTGCCGATGACCCTCGAACGTCGCATAGTCGGGCTCATCGTCGGGCTCTTGGCCCAAAGCTGCGTCAGTTGGCCAGGTCAGGCGAAACCACGCGGCTTCCGTTGAACGCGGGCCAGCCGCGATGGCGCGCTGGAAAGCCGGATATTCGCGGCCGACATGATTGAAAACGCCATCGAGAACGACACGCAAGCCGCGGCGATGCGCAGCGTCAATGAGCCCATCGAAATCCTCGGTGTCCCCAAGCCGTTTGTCGATTTGAAAATGGTCGATGGTGTCGTAGCCATGGGTCGACGAGGCGAAGATCGGCCCAAGCAGTATCCCGGACGCGCCCAGATTCACGGCGTAATCCAGCCACGCGACAAGGTGGCCGAGGCGATGCGCGACACCAGAGCACGCTCGAGCCTCCCGTTCGGCTCCGACGAAGCCGAGCGGATAAATCTGCCACCAGATTGCCCGCTCGACCCAGGAACGCAAGCCTTACTCCACTTTCGCAAACCGGTCGTCGAGCGCGTAGCCGGCACCGCGCACGGTGCGGATCGGGTCCTGCTCGCGGCCGGGATTCAGCAATTTGCGCAGCCGCCCGATATGCACATCGACGGTGCGCTCGTCGATATAGATATCGCGGCCCCAGACGCTGTCGAGCAGTTGCTCGCGGCTGAACACGCGCCCCGGATGTTCCAGGAAAAACTCCAGCAGGCGATATTCGGTCGGGCCGAGATCGACCGGACGGCCCGAGCGGGCAACGCGGCGTTTCTCGCGATCGAGTTCGATATCGCCATAGGTGAGAACGGTGGCGAGGCGCTCGGGACTTGCGCGGCGCAACAGGCCCCGCACCCGCGCCAGCAATTCCGGCACCGAGAACGGCTTGACGATGTAATCGTCGGCGCCGGTCGCAAGACCCCGAACACGCTCGCTTTCCTCGCCGCGCGCGGTCAGCATGATGATGGGCAGCTGCCGGGTTTCCGGCCGCGCCCGCAACCGCCGGCACAGCTCGATTCCAGACAGGCCCGGCAGCATCCAGTCGAGCACGATCAGGTCGGGAACGCGCTCCTTGAGACGGGTATCGGCGTCATCGCCGCGCCCGACGGTTTCGACATCATAGCCTTCGGCGTCGAGGTTGTAGCGCAACAGCGTGGTGAGCGCTTCTTCGTCTTCCACCACCAGAATGCGCGCGCTCATGTGCATAGCCTCATGTTGTTTTCGAAATCGCTGATTCAGTTTCCAGGAACAGTAGTGGCAAAGGCCGTCATGTCGCCCTTCGGGCGCTTGTCGAGTATCTGCTGGCCTTCGATCATGTAAAATACGGTTTCCGCGATATTGGTGGCGTGGTCGCCGATCCGCTCGATGTTCTTGGCACAGAACATCAGATGGATGCAGAAACTGATGTTGCGCGGATCTTCCATCATGTAGGTCAGAAGTTCGCGGAACAGCGAGGTGCAGATGGCGTCGACTTCCTCGTCGCCCTTCCAGACCGTCATCGCCGCCGGCAGATCGTGCGCCGCGTAGGCGTCGAGCACGGACTTGACCTGCGACTGCACGAGGTCGGTCATGTGTTCGAGGCCGCGGATCAGCTTCAGCGGCTGGAAATCACTCTCCAGCGCCGCGACGCGCTTGCCCATATTCTTGGCAAGGTCGCCGATCCGCTCAAGATCGGTCGCGACCCGCATCGCGCCGACGATTTCGCGCAAGTCCACCGCCATCGGCTGACGCCGCGCGATGGTCAACACCGCGCGCTCTTCGATCACGCGTTGCAGATTGTCGATTTCGGCGTCGGCCATGACCACGCGTTTGCCGAGCGCGACGTCGCGGCGGATCAGCGCATCGACGGATTCGACGATCATGCGTTCGGCAAGGCCGCCCATTTCGGCAACCAGCCGGGTCAGTTCCTGCAGATCGCTGTCGAACGCCTTGGCGGTATGTTCCGATGCCATCCTGATTCTCCCTTAGCCGAACCGGCCGGTAATGTAGTCCTGGGTACGTCGATCGTTCGGCGATGTGAAGATCTTGTTGGTTTCGTCGAATTCGATCAGCTCACCGAGGTACATGAACGCGGTCTTGTCCGAGACGCGGGCGGCCTGCTGCATATTGTGGGTGACGATGGCGATGGTGTAGTCCTCCGCCAGTTCCTGGATCAGTTCCTCGATCTTGGCGGTCGAAATCGGATCGAGCGCCGAGCACGGCTCGTCAAACAGGATCACCTCGGGGCGCACGGCGACAGTGCGGGCGATGCAGAGCCGCTGCTGCTGGCCGCCGGACAGGCTGAGGCCGCTGGAGTTCAGCTTGTCCTTGACCTCGTTCCAGAGCGCTCCGCCGCGCAGCGCCTTCTCGACGCGGCCATCCATCTCCGATCTGGAAATCTTCTCATAGAGCCGGATACCGAACGCGATGTTCTCGTAAATCGTCATCGGGAAAGGCGTCGGCTTCTGGAACACCATGCCGACCCGCGCCCGCAGCAGATTGAGATCGAGCTTGGGATCGAGAATGTTGGTCTGGTCGAGCATCAGCTGACCGGTGGCGCGCTGCCCCGGATAGAGATCGTACATCCGGTTGAAAATCCGAAGCAAGGTCGATTTGCCGCAACCGGACGGTCCGATGAAGGCCGTGACGCGATGCTTACCCAGCGTAATGTTGATGTTCTTCAGCGCCTGGTTCTCTCCGTAATAGAAATTCAGGCCGCGCGCGGTGACCTTGGCCGGCGCGTCCGCCTGGCCGGACACCGACGGCGCCGGCGCGCTTGGAACACTCACGGATACGGAAACGTCGGTCATTTTGCAGTCCTCTCGGCGCCAAGAACGCGCGCGCCAATATTCAGGGCGAGTACGGTGAGCGTGATGATCAAAGCCCCGCTCCAGGCGAGCTGCTTCCAGTAGGCATAGGGGCTTTGCACGAAATTATTGATGGTCACCGGCAGATTGGCCATCGTCTTGGTAAGGTCGAGGCTGAAGAACTGATTGCTCAGCGCGGTGAACAACAGCGGCGCGGTTTCGCCGGCAACGCGCGCGGTCGCCAGCAGCACGCCGGTGATCAGGCCGGAGCGCGCCGCGCGGTAGGCGATGCGCTTGATGACCAGCGAGCGCGGCAGGCCGAGCGCGGAGGCCGCCTCGCGCAGCGGATTGGGCACCAGCAGCAGCATGTCTTCGGTGGTGCGCACCACCACAGGAATGACGATCACGGCCAGCGCCAGCGAGCCGGCGAAAGCCGAAAAGCCGCCCATCGGCACCACGATGGCGCCGTAGATGAACAGACCGATGATGATCGACGGCGCGCTCAGGAGAATGTCGTTGATAAAGCGGATCACCGATGTGAGACGGTCGTTCCTGCCGTATTCGGCGAGATAGGTGCCGGCAAACAGGCCCAGCGGCGCGCCGATTCCGACGCCGATCACGGTCATGATGATCGAGCCCACGATCGCGTTCAACAAGCCGCCTTCGTTGGCTCCCGGCGGCGGGGTGTTCTCGGTGAACAGTTGCAGGCTCAGCCCGGCAAAACCGTTGAACAACAGGGTGAACAGGATCAGCGCCAGCCAAGTGACACCGAACAGCGCGGCTCCACAGCACAGCACCCGAATGACGATGTCGCGGCGGCGGCGGGCCTTGTAGATCGGGTTCATGCTCAATTCCCCGCCTTCTTTTCCAGCCGCTGCAGCATCAACCGCGCGGCCGCCAGCACGAAGAAGGTCAGCACGAACAGCAGCAAGCCCAGCAGAATAAGACCGGACTGATGCAGGCCGTCGCTTTCGGCAAACTCGCTGGCGATCGCCGCGGATATCGTGGTGCCGGGCGCAAAGATCGAAGACGAGATGCGGAAGGAATTTCCGATGATGAACGTGACCGCCATGGTTTCACCGAGCGCACGGCCGAGCGCCAGCATGACGCCACCGATGACGCCAACGCGGGTGTAGGGAATAACCACATTGCGCACCACTTCCCATGTGGTGCAGCCGACGCCGTAGGCGGCCTCCTTGAGAACCGGCGGCACGGTCTTGAACACGTCGACCGAGATCGCGGTGATGAACGGCAGCACCATAATGGCGAGGATCAGCGCCGCGTTGAACAGGCTGAGATAGGAGGGCGGCCCGCCGAAGATCGATCCGAGAACGGGAATGCCGTCGAACAGCCAGATCATGAACGGCTGGAACGTATAGGCCAGGAACGGGCCCAGCACGAAGAAACCCCACATGCCGTAAATGATCGAGGGAATGCCGGCAAGCAGTTCGATGGCTATTCCGATCGGACGGCGCAGCCATTGCGGACAGAGTTCGGTGAGGAAAATCGCAATGCCAAGCCCGACCGGGATCGCAATCAGCATCGCGATGAAGGAGGTGATCAGCGTGCCGTACATCGGGCCGAGCGCGCCGAGCACCGGCGGATCCGCCGACGGCGCCCAGCGCTGCGTCCACAGGAACGCGAAGCCGTATTGCTTCATCGCCGGCCAGGCGCCGGCAATCAGCGAGAGAATGATGCCGCCTAGGATCAGCAGGACCGAGATCGCGCAGGCGCGGGTGATCCAGTAAAATGTGACATCGCCAAGCTTGAAAGCATTGAGCGCCTTGGCGCGATCGTAAGGTCCGGCAGCTTCCATTAGATCGCTCTGAACGGCCATGTCTGCCACGCCAATGTCCTCTGTCTAGTTCAAAGCCACGAAAATGTCGCTACGTCGTGGAGTGATTTTTTACCGACTGATTTAACCGCGTCGTTCCGGATCGGGCTTTTCTTGGGGGTCTTCTTGGGTTTTTGGTGCAGACCCGGAATCCGACCGCACTGCGACGGTGGATTCCGGGGCTTGCCGGTTTCTGCCGCCCCTCGAACGCGCCGGCCGGCGCGCCCGGGAGTGGCGGCTTTACGAGCGCACTCAGCTCTTGATATCGGCGGACCAGGTCTTCTCGATCAACTTGACCACAGCGTCCGGCATCGGAATGTAGTCGAGTTCCTCGGCCATCTTGCCGCCCTTGGCGAAAGCCCAGGTGAAGAACTTGACGGCTTCCGCGGATGCCGCCTTATCAGCCGGCTCCCTGTGCATCAGGATGAACGTCGAGGCCGTGATCGGCCACGACTGGTCGCCGGGCTGATCGGTGAGGATCACATAGTAGCCGGGAGCCTTCGCCCAGTCGGCGTTCGAAGCGGCCGCCTGGAACGCCTCCACGCTCGGCTGCACGGCCTTGCCGGCCTTGTTGATCAGCGCCGTATAGGTCAGCTTGTTCTGCTTGGCATAGGCGTATTCGACGTAACCGATCGAGTTCTTGGTCTGGCCGATATTGCCGGAGACGCCTTCGTTGCCCTTGGCGCCCACGCCAGCCGGCCATTCAACCGCGGTGCCGGAGCCAACCTTGGTCTTCCACTCCGCGCTCGCCTTGGAGAGATAATCGGTGAAATTGAACGTCGTGCCCGATCCGTCGGAGCGACGCACCACCGTGATGGCGTCGGTCGGCAGCTTCACGTTCGGATTGAGCTTCTTGATCGCCGGATCGTCCCATTTGGTGATCTTGCCGAGATAGATGTTGGCAAGGGTATCGCCATCGAACACCAGTTCGCCGGGCTTGACGCCCTCAAGATTGACCACCGGAACGATCGCACCCATCACCATCGGCCACTGCACCAGGCCGTCTTTTTCCAGCTGCTCGACCTTCAGCGGCATATCGGTGGCGCCGAACGTCACGGTCTTGGCCTCGATCTGCTTGATGCCACCACCCGAACCGATCGACTGGTAGTTCAGACCGTTGCCCGTCTCCTTCTTGTAGGCATCGGCCCATTTCGAATAGATCGGGAACGGGAACGTGGCGCCCGCTCCAGTGATGTCGGCGGCGAACGCCGACGTCGATGCGGCGACCAGGCCGGCAGCGACGATCGTTTTCATGAAATTCATTGCTGGTCTCCATCTCGTAAGCGAAGCGCTCACGACGCCCGTTTAGGAGCGGTCAATGCTGCTTTTACGAAGGTTTGATGACAGCTAGATGACAGACTTAACCAATTGAAATTGTTTGATTTCAGGTCGATGCCGGGGGCTTCACCTGGGGAAAACAGGCGGTAAAAGTGGCGCCGTTTTTCGGCACACTTTCGATCAAAAGCCGGCCGCGATGACGGTTAACAATATGTTTCACCAGCGATAACCCGAGCCCGGTTCCACCCTGGGCGCGGCTGTCGCCGACATCCACCCGGTAGAACCGTTCGGTGAGCCGCGGCAGATGCTCGGGGGCGATCCCGGGACCGAAATCGCGCACCATGACCCGAACCTCAGGCGCGCCTTCGCCGGACATCGCCTGACTGAGCGAGACGATGACCTTGCCGCCGGACGCGCCGTATTTGAGCGCGTTCTCGACCAGGTTTTCGAACAGCCGCAACAATTCCTCGCGGTCACCGGCGATCGCCACCGGTGTCTCGGGCAAGTCGATATCGATGTCGACCTGGCGTTCTCCCGCCAGCGGTTCCAGCCCATCCGCCACCTGCCGGATGATCGGTACGATATCCACCAGCGTATCCGGACGGACATGGGCGGAGAGTTCGACCCGCGACAGCGACAGCAGATCGTCGATCAGCCGCGCCATCCGGGTTGCCTGGGTATGCATGATGCCGAGAAAACGCTCGCGCGCCTTGACATCGTCCTTGGCCGGCCCCTGCAGCGTATCGATGAAGCCCGACAACGCGGCCAGCGGGGTCCGCAATTCATGACTGGCATTGGCGACGAAATCGGCGCGCATTTCCTCGACCCGGCGCAGCGGCGTCTGGTCGTGAAAGGTCATCAGCATGCATTTGTCGGTTCCACCGAACAGGGTCGGCACCGGCACCGGCGTGATGATCAGTTCCATCCAGCGATCGACCGGCACGTGATCGAGATAGGTCGCACGCCGGGTTTCCGTGGTCGCGATGGATTCGCGCAGCGCCGTGATGATCTCGGGCGAGCGCAACGCGAACTGGGCGAGTTCGTTCTTGCGCAGCGCCGGCGCCAGTTGTGCCGCGGCGGCATTGAGGTGAATGACGCGGCCGGCGCGGTCGAGCAGCACCGCGGGATCCGGCATGCCGGCCACGATGGCGCTGACCGCGGCGGATTCGACCGGGTTGACCCCCCGGACATCTTCGCGTGATGCGGCGACATCATGCAATCGCCACGGCACCAGCGCGGCCGCGGCGATGCAGACAAACACCGCGGCGGCGCGGACCGGCGACAATTCGCCGAACGTGACCAGCACCGCCAGCGCCATGGCGGCCGCAAGCAGGATGATGGCCGAGTGCCGCAAGCGATCCGGCCACGGCGAGAAAAAGGAGGAAGAAGGAGAATCGTCTATTGCCATCGGGCCGGCTCTCTTCCCATTCGGGTCCGTATCGTCAGCCGCCGGAGTCCCCACGCTCGCGCACGTACACGGCTTCGCGTTTCGCTATCCCGTCGGAGGCGGACGCCGCCTGCCGCAGACGCTTCAGCCGCGCGCCGACGATAACCTCCCGAAACGTCAGTAAGATTACAGATATGACGAATGGCGCAAGATAATAGAGGACGCGGAACAAAAGCATTCCCCCCAGCAGGTCCTCCCGGTCCATTTGCCACAGGCCGACCAGCATGGCGGCATCGAACACCCCGAGCCCCCCCGGGGAATGGCTGGCGAAGCCCAGCAGCGTCGCCGAGACGAAAATGACCGCCACGACGACGAAGCCGAGATTGGGTTCGTCCGGCACCAGCACGTACATCGCCAGGGCGCAAAAGCCGAGATCGACGATACCGATGGCGATCTGCAGCAGCGTCAGCGGACCGCCCGGCAGCACCACCGTCCAGGGCCCGCGACCCACCCGCCTCGGCTGCATCCAGACCCAGACCACATACGCCACCAGCCCCACAATGATGGCGAAGGCGACCATGCGGTTCAGCCATGGCGGAAGCTGATCGATCGCCGCCGCCGCTTCCGGATGATAGGCGATCCCGAGCCCCAGCACCGCGGCATTGCCGAGCCAGAACGTCAGGCCGGCCAGAAAACAGATCTTCGCGACGTCGATCGCGTTCAGCCCCCAGGCCGAATAAATCCGATAGCGCACCGCGCCTCCGGTGAAGACGCTGGCGCCGACATTGTGCCCGATCGAATAACTGGTGAAGGCTGCGAGCGCGTTGACGCGGTAGGGAATGTCGGCGCGGCCGATCGCGCGCACCGCGAACAGGTCATAGAATGTCAGGGTGAAATAGCCCGCCGCCACGAACAACGCCGCCAGTGCGATCGAGCGGGGCTCGGTTCCCTTGATGGCCTCGATCACCTCGTCGGTATCGATGCCCCGCAGCATATGGTAAAGCACGTAGCATGCGATCCCGATGACCGTGACGCTGACCGCGACACCCAGTTTGTGCAAGATTTGCTTGTGGCGCAGAAACGAGATCGCCCTGCGTATTGCTTCCAGCATCTAGACCTCGAATTACGATCCCACGACCGTGGCTGCCGGGCGAACTTTGCCGCCGCCAGTGCCACGCTTGCTCCCTGGCCATATGTCGTAGCTTGTTTTGAGCCGGAGTGGAATTCGCTTGATGTGAATAAAACGCGCTCCTTCAATATATTAGGGG
The DNA here is from genome assembly GCF_050014615.1 of Bradyrhizobium sp. Classification (GTDB taxonomy): domain Bacteria; phylum Pseudomonadota; class Alphaproteobacteria; order Rhizobiales; family Xanthobacteraceae; genus Bradyrhizobium. The sequence continues at coordinate 18,077 of NZ_JBEKCZ010000088.1, forward strand.
GATTGAGGACGGCAGACCGCACAGTTTTGCTGCATTCGCCCCGGCAGGGCAAACTCTGCAGGACGCAACCTCGCGCACGAGTGGTGAAGTTTCCGTGACTTCAGGCGGCCGGCTTTGCCGACAGCCGCTGGAAATACAACAGATCGAGTTCCGGCGCCTTGCCGGCCAGGCCGGTCAACAAGGCATGGACTTGCCCGCGGTGGTGGGTTTGGTGATTGAACCAATGCGCCAGCGCCGGGGCCAGCTGCTGCTCGAATTGCTCGGGCGAGGAGACGCGGCGGTATTTGATCGTTCCCGCGATACGGATGTCATCGAGCCGGTCGACGAAATCGACGATCCGCCGATCCTCCGCCTCGCGCGCCGCGCGCAGTTCGGCCAATGTTTCGAACAGGATCGCATCCAGCCGGTCCGGCGCGTCGCCCTCGCCGGTAAACCGCTGCATCCAGATCCGGTCGGTCACCAGCAGATGATTGAAACTGCCGTGCACCGATTTGAAGAAGGCCCCGCGATCGGCGCGATATTGTTCGCTCGAGAGCTCCGCCGCCGCGTCGTAAAGCCGGCCGTTGGCCCAAGCATTGTAGCGACCGAACATCTGATAATGAGCGGTGGGGGTCATTTCTGTCTCATCGGATCGCTGGAGATATCAAGCCGCCGGCGCATGGCCCGCAAGCACCCGGTCGCGCAGCCACGATCCCACCGTGCAGCCGGCCAGGTACAATGCAAACATGACAAGCCCGAGGTCGAGCCAGTAACCGGGACGGCCGGGGAGGATGCGCGCCAGCGCGACGGCAACAAGTGCTGCCACCAGCACCGCCAGCCATCGCGACGTCACTTTCGACACGCCTTGACCGCGATGGACCACCGCGATCCAGCCCATCGCCAAACCCAGCAGCAGCGATGCCAACAGCCAGCCCCAATGAAATGTCGCCAGATAGACCATCGCTATTCCCTCACCACGAATTCGATGCGGCGGTTCTGCGCCTTGCCTTCATTGGTTTCGTTTGAAGCGATCGGCTGCGTGCTGCCGTAACCCACCGCCGTGAACCGGCTCGCCGGCAATCCGGCCTTGACGAGATAATCCGTCACCACCCGCGCACGCTGTTCAGACAACGCCTGGTTAAAGCCATCCGGGCCATCGGCGTCGGTATGTCCCGCGATCTCGATATTGATGGTCGGGCAGCGCAGCGCGGTTTCGATCAGATGATCGAGCAACCCGGCTGAATCCGGATCAAGCGTCGAAAGCCCGGATTCGAAACGGATGGTTCCCCTGGCCAGCAGTTCCGACAGCAGCTGCTGACACACGGTGGCATCCACCGGCGCCGCCGCGGGCTTGACCGAAATGTCCGCCTTGAGCTGCCAGCCCTGCGGGAAATCCTTGATCAGGCCGGCACGGATCTGGGCCGGCGCCGCGTCGTAGAAGGCATCGCCCGAGAGCTTCACCTCCCGGTCCGACACGACAAGCGTGCCCGTCGATAACCGCGACAACGCGCCCAGCGCCGGCACCACCGCGTTGGCAAATCCGGACGGCGCGCCGACGCTGGCCTTGAGATTGTCGACCACCTTTTCGCTGAAGAATTTTCGCGCCGCCGCCGCCGCCAGTTGCGCGTGCACGGCATTGTCGGGCACATATCCGGTCAGCGTCAGCGTCGCTGCGACCGGATCCTTGTTGGCCTGAAAGACATAGGGCGGGGCCTTGATGTCGTTCGCAGCGACCGCAAAGCCCTCGGGGAGATTCTTCAGCGCCGCCGCGATCGCTTCGCGGCCGCCGAGGTCGCGCGCCATGCCGGAAAGGCTGACCTTGTCGTCTGAAATCGTGATCTTGCCGTCCTTCAGTTTTCCGATCTGGTCGAGCAGCAGCAGCGCGGCGCTGTCGAATCGCTGTGGCGCCCCCCGCGCCAAATTCATCCGGTCGACCACCTCGACGCCGCCGAGACTTGCACGGGCCGCATCGAGCAACCGGCCCTTGCTGGCCGGCAGCGGCGCGCTGCCGCCCAGCGTGACCCTGACGACGTCGCGCTCGGCCGACCAGACGAACGGCCCGGCTT
>NZ_JBEKCZ010000089.1:0-36011 GCF_050014615.1 Bradyrhizobium sp.
CCGATGGCGTCGTGATCACACCGTCGCACAATCCGCCTGAGGATGGCGGGTTCAAATATAATCCGCCCAATGGCGGTCCGGCCGATACCGACATCACCGCCGGGGTCGAGCGCGCCGCCAACCGCTATCTTGAAGACGGGTTGCGCGGCATCAGGCGCATGCCCTATGACCGCGCGCGCCAATCGGCCTGCGTGCATCGTTATGACTTCATCGGGCCCTATGTCGCCGACCTCGCTGATGTGGTCGACATGGACGCGATCCGCAGCGCAGGCGTCAAGATCGGCATCGATCCCTTAGGGGGAGCCGGCGTGCGCTACTGGCAGCCGATCATCGAGCGCTATGGCCTCAACGCGACCATTGTCAGCGATGCGGTCGATCCGACGTTCCGCTTCATGACCGTCGACTGGGATGGCAAGATCCGCATGGACTGCTCGTCGCCCTATGCGATGGCGCGGCTGATCGGGATGCGCGACCAATTCGACGTCGCCTTTGCCAACGACACCGATGCCGACCGTCATGGCATCGTGACCCGCTCCAACGGCCTGATGAATCCCAACCACTATCTGGCCGCGGCGATTGCCTATCTGTTCGAGCACCGTCCGCAATGGGACAAAAACAGCGCGGTCGGCAAGACCATCGTCTCCAGCGCGATCATCGACCGGGTCGCCAACAAGCTTGGCCGCCGGCTGGTCGAGACCCCCGTGGGATTCAAATGGTTCGTCGATGGCCTGATCGGCGGATCGTTCGGCTTCGCCGGCGAGGAAAGTGCCGGTGCCTCGTTCCTGCGCAAGGATGGATCGGTGTGGACCACCGACAAGGACGGTCTCATTCTGGGATTGTTGGCCGCCGAGATGACGGCGCGAACCGGGCACGACCCGAGCCAGTTGTTCACGGAATTGACCGATGAACTGGGCGTGCCGTATTACGAACGGATCGACGCAGCCGCGACCCCGGCGCAGAAGAATTTGCTGAAAGGCCTCACCGCCGAAAAGCTCGCGATGAAGGAGCTGGCCGGCGAGCCGGTTCTGGCGACGCTGACGGCGGCGCCCGGCAACGGTCAGCCGTTCGGCGGCATAAAAGTTTCGGCCGACAGCGGCTGGTTCGCGGCGCGGCCGTCCGGCACCGAGGATGTCTACAAGATCTATGCGGAGAGTTTCCGCAGCGAAGCCCATCTGCGGCAAATCCAGCAGGAGGCGCAGTCCGCGATCGCGCGGGCTTTTGCGGGCTGAGCCTTCAGCCGCAACGCAATCCCGAGCCTACGCCGCGGGAGACGGGGAGGGCGAGGGCGACGCGTCCTTGACGATATCCAGATGAATGCCGCCGCACTTGGTGCATCGCATGGTCCAGTATTCGGATCCCGCCCGCCCCGAGATGATGCTCAGCACCTTGAGGCCGGCATCGCATTCCGGACAGTTGGACCGCACATTGGTGGCCGGCCGGGTGTGGGATTCAAGCATGGGCACTCTCCCGTATCTGTTCAACATTCGCACAGCGTTGATTGAGATAGTCGATGCGGGTCTTGGCATCCGTGATCGCCGCATCGGGATTCGACCAGGCGAAACCGACCTCGATCTCGGGAAATGAAACACCATCGATGATGACGGGTTTCAAATCTGCCCGCCTGATCCTGGCGTGCCAGAGGCCTCTTCCGGCCTCGAAAGTCTTGATTTGAAAGCCATCATAGTTCATGTCGCGAGCCTCGGTGATTTCGGGACCCGAACAAAACCATGCGGCCGCAAAAACGATTGTGAACTGGTTCACATCTCCCGGGTATTTTCACCCCTGAACCGAACCTTCCCGGCCGCGGCGCGGATGATCCAGCGCCGGAACGCGGCAAAATCGCGTTGTTCGGTGCGAAAATCGCGATAGACCAGATACCAGCGCATGCCCTTCGGCACGCTCAGCGCAAACGGCGCGACCAGCCGTCCGGCGGCGAGATCGTCGTCGACATAGGGCCGGATGCCCATCGCGACCCCCAACCCGTCGGCGGCGGCCTGCTGCGCCTGGCCGTAATATTGAAACTCCGGTCCGCGCGCGCTCACCCGGGCGACGCCGGATGCTTTCAGCCACAGCGGCCAGTCATCGGCCGCATGCGCGACGCGCAGCAGGCTCGGTCCCCTGAGATCGCCGGGACGTTTCAACTGCGCGGCCAGCCGCGGCGCGCACACCGGCAGCAGATCGGCGGCGAACAGGGGTTCGGCGACCAGATCCGGCCACGCGCCGTCGCCGAGCTTGATGCCGCAGTTCCAGTCGTCGCCGAACGGCGCCGCAGCACCCCCGGTGGTGATCCGCACATCGATGTCGGGCTGCTCGCGCTGAAAATCCGCCAGCCGCGGGATCAGCCATCGCATCGCAAAGGTCGGGCCGACGCCGATGGTCAGCACCCGCACACTGCTGGGTGCGGTGACCTGCGCGGTCAGGCTGGCCAGCGCGTCGAAGATCGGCGTCAGCCCGCTCTGATAGGCGCGGCCGGCCGAGGTCATCGCCAGCCGGTTGGACCTGCGCTCGAACAAAGCGACGCCGAGCCGTTGTTCCAAAAGGTGCACCATCCGGCTCACCGCGGCGGCCGACACGTTGAGCTCGGCTCCGGCACCGGCGAAGCTTCCGCTTCGCGCCGCGGCCTCGAACGCCCTGATGCCGTTGAGAAACAATAGCCGTCGCATCTCACCCTCAGGAAAACTGATGCCAGGGCAAGATAACTCAGTTTGTGAGGACGGTCCAAGCCGGGCAGAGAAGCAACGCAGGAAAGCAGGACATGAAGGCGCACCCGATGGCCGACACGGCGGATCCGCTGCTGCTTGATTTCATCGAATGGATCGCCCGCGAGCCGCGGCTTTATTCCGAGGTGATCGCGACCTGGCGTACCTCGTGCCCGCGGCTGACGATCTGGGAGGACGCGGTCGATGGCGGCTATGTCGCGCGCGAAGCCATCGCCGGCTTCGGGGTGATCGTGGTCGTCACCGACGATGGCGAAACACTGCTGCGCGCGCATGGCCGCATGAACTGATCGCGCCGCGCCGGCCGCGTGATGCCGGCGTGGTTTCGGCTGCCATCACATTCCAGTATTGACGGCCGATGCCATTGACTCATCGGGGCGGGATGCCGACATTCATGCATCCGCATCCATTTGGCGATGCCAAACCTTCACACCCATTCGTGCCAGGGAACGCCCCCATGATCGATCTGTATTACTGGACCACGCCGAACGGCCACAAGGTCACGATGTTTCTCGAAGAGACCGGGCTGAAATACAAGATTTTCCCGGTCAACATCGGCAAGGGCGATCAGTTCAAGCCGGAGTTCCTGGCGATCGCGCCGAACAACCGCATTCCCGCGATGGTCGATCACGAGCCAAAAGGCGGCGGCAAGCCGATCTCGATCTTCGAATCCGGCGCGATGCTGCTCTATCTCGCCGAGAAGACCGGACAATTCCTGCCCGCCGATCTCTACGGCCGCTACGACGCCCTGCAATGGACGTTCTGGCAGATGGGCGGGCTCGGGCCGATGGCGGGACAGAACCATCACTTCAGCAACTACGCCCAGGAAAAAATCAAATACGCCATCGACCGCTATGTGAACGAGACCAACCGGCTCTATGGCGTGCTCAACAAGCGGCTTGCCGATCGCGAATTCATCGCCGGCGATTATTCGATCGCGGACATGGCGAGCTATCCCTGGATCGTGCCGTACAAGAACCAGGGCCAGAACATCGACGACTTTCCGCATCTCAAGCGCTGGCTCGAGACCATCGGCGCACGGCCGGCCACGCTGCGCGCCTACGCGCTCGCCAAGGACGTCAATCCGAATTTCGGCCAACCCGCGATCCGCACCGAGGAAGAGCGCAAGCTGCTGTTCGGACAGACCGCGGCGGTGGTGAAGTAAGTGCACTGGTGTCATCATCCGCGAAAGCGGATGATCCAGTAAACGCCGGCGGCGGTGATTCACGCGACCTTCACGGCGTACTGGATGCCCCGCATGCGCGGGGCATGACAGCCCATATGCAGTACGTCTCTCGTGGGGAGGGTTTGATCCATGCCATTAAAACTCTTCGAGCTGGTCGGCACCGACCAAGCGCGTCCGTTCAGCCCGTATTGCTGGCGGACGCGGATGGCGCTGGCGCATAAGGGGCTCGGCGCGGAATCGATCCCGTGGTGCTTTACCGAAAAGCAGGCGATCGCCCCGCACCATTCCGAGAAGGTGCCGGTGCTGATCGATGGCGAGACGTCAGTGGCCGATTCCTGGGCGATCGCCAACTATCTCGAAGATCGCTATCCGGAGCGGCCGTCGCTGTTTGGCGGCGAGGGTGGCCGCGCCATGGGCCGGATGATCAATTGGTGGGGCGATGTCGCGGTGGTGGGCGGCCTCGGTCCGCTGATCGTCGCCGATATCCCGGCGCATCTGAAGCCGGTCGACGCGGCCTATTTCCGCTCTAGCCGCGAGGCGCGTTTCGGCAAGCCGCTGGAGCAGGTCGTGGCCGCCCGTGATACCGCCGTCGAGGGCTTTCGCCGGGCGCTCGATCCGCTGCGGCTGACGTTGCGAACCCAGAACTTTCTCGGCGGCGACGCGCCGAACTATGCCGACTACATCGTGTTCGGCGGCTTCCAGTGGGCGCGCGTCGTCAGCCCGTTCAAACTGCTGGCCGAGAGCGATCCGGTCTATGCATGGCGCGAGAAATTGCTCGATGCCTTCGACGGCATGGCGCGCAAATCGCCGGGATATGAAGTCTAGCGTCGCGGCCGCATCGCGCGCTTAAGGTATTGGCCCGGCTCGGCAATCACCAAGATAAATAAAAAATAACTTTTTGCGTTCTGGAAGGCTCGCGCGTCACGGCGTGGAAAGGGTTTCAACGCGTTGCAGCAGCGTATAATCTCAAACGCATGGAGGACTATGTCGGCTGTGTCGGTACAACTTACGCCTCCGCGATCGTCAGCGGCCGTCGGCTGCCAAGACAGGAGAGAGATGTGTCGTACAGGAAATCCGTTTTTGGACTGGGCATCGCCATCGGGCTGCTGCTGACAGGCAGCTCCCTCGTCGTGGCCCAGCCTGCTCCGCGGCCAGACCCCATGCTCGACAACGGGCCGCCGCTCTGGGACGCCAATCACGACGGCGTCTACACCTGCGCGGAATGGAAGAGTTTTATGGACGGGCTATTCAAGTCGGCCGATCGCAACCACGACGGCAGCCTCAGCCCTGCCGAGTTCGAAGCCATCAGGAAAGCCGACCCGGCATTGGCAGAGGCCGAGTTCGGTTACTTCGACGAAAACCAGGACGGCAAGATCACGCGCAACGAGTTCGTCGACAAGCCGAGCCTGTTCATTCTGCGGTTCGACAGGAATGGCGACTGCAAGGTCACGCAGGAAGAAATCAAGGCGACCGTTAAACCCGCGACCGATCCGCGGGCGCCGGCCGAGCGGCAGCGCGACCGGTTTCATCCGAACTAGAGCATGATCCGGAAAAGTGGGAACCGGTTTTCCCTCGCGACAAACGCCAGAGGCGTTTGCGCGGAGATCATGCTCGTCGTCCATCACGATACCGCGCCACGGATGCCATCCGCGCATCTGAACAGACAAATAACGGCTGCGTCGGTTACGACGTAGCCGCCGGATCACTTGCAATTTTTTCCGCCGCCTGGCGCAGGCAATCGCGGCACAGGCAGTCCTCGCCGCTGACTGGCATCGGCAGCCGGGCGGGTTCCTCGGCGCACCAGCACGGCCCCGGCATGCCGCAGCTGAATTCGGTTCCGCAGCGGGAACAGGCGAGGCGGCGCGAGGCCGGCATTTCTAACCAATTTGTCACGAAGCCAACCGAATCCTGGCCATGTTTTTCATGTCGGGTTCATCCCGCACGGCGCTATGATCAGCGATCACTATAGGCGCAGGACGATCTGAAGAAAGTCAAATCCGATGGCCCGCGATTCGCAAGCCGCTCTGGTCGCGCTCAATCGCTTCGGGTTTGGCGCGCGCGGCGGCGCGTCGGGCGATTTCGTCAACGCGGCCTCCGATCCGCGCGGTTTCGTCAAGGCCGGACTGAGCCGGCCCAACGGCGTTCTGCTCGAACTGCCCGGACTGCTGTCGACGCCGGCTTTGGCCGCGGCGGTGTTTGCGTATCAGGCCGAGATCAAGCTCGCGCGCGAGGTCGCCGCGAAATCCGGCGCGGCGCCGTCCGAGGCGGCGGATGCCAAGGAGAACGCCAAGGACAATGTTAAGGCGAATGTAAAGGCGCTGCGGCGAAACCTTTCACTCAACAGCGTCGCGATGGAGATGTCGGGAAAAGCACCTGACATAAAGGAACCTGACATAAAAGAATCTGGCATGGCGACGCCGGACAAGGCCGGCGCCAACGCCGCGATGCAATCCACCGAGGCGATGCAACCCAACGCGGCGACGCAGCCCAATACGGCGAAGCCGCCGCAGCCGCTCAACATCATCCAGAAAACCTTCCGGGCGGAAGCGCTGGCGCGGCTGCAGCGCGCGATGATCTCCGATTCCGGATTCGTCGAGCGGCTGGTGGTGTTCTGGTCCAACCATTTCTGCATCTCCGCCAACAAGGGCGAGTTGGCGCGGATCTGGGCCGGCTCGTTCGAGCGCGAGGCGATCCGCCCGCATGTGCTTGGACGCTTCGGCGACATGCTCAAGGCGGTCGAGCAGCATCCGGCGATGCTGTTCTTTCTCGACAATCAGCAATCGCTCGGCCCGGACTCCCGCGCCGGGCAAAACCGCAAACGGGGCCTGAACGAAAATCTGGCGCGCGAGATCATGGAGCTGCATACGCTCGGCGTCGGCGGCGGCTACACCCAGAACGACGTGACCTCGCTGGCGCGCGTCATCACCGGCTGGACTTTCGCCGGACGGCAGGGAGAACTCGGCACGCCCGGCAGTTTCGTGTTCAACGCCAATGCGCACCAGCCGGGCGCGCAGCTTCTGCTCGGCAAGACCTATGAGAACAACGGCGTCGGGCAGGGTGAAGCGGCGCTGGAGGATATTGCGCGCCATCCCTCCACCGCGAAATTCATCGCCACCAAATTGGTGCGTCACTTCGTGGCCGACGATCCGCCACCGGCCCTGGTGGCGCGGCTACAGGAGGTGTTCCGCAAGTCCGACGGCGACCTCAAGGCGCTGGCCGCGGCATTGGTGGATTCCGACGAGGCCTGGCGGGCGCCGCCAACCAAGATGCGCAGCCCTTACGAATTCCTGGTGGCGAGCGGACGGCTGCTGTCACAAATTCCGGATGATCCCGGCCGCTATCTCGGCGGTCTCAATCTGCTGGGCCAGCCGTTGTGGACGCCGGCCGGGCCGAACGGATTTCCCGATACCAACGCGGCCTGGGCCGCGCCCGAGGGAATGAAGCTGCGCCTCGACATCTCGGCGCAAATGGCCTCTCGCCTCGGCGACGCGATCGACCCGCGCGATCTGCTGGAACTGGCCGCCGCCGACGCGGCGTCGCCGGAGACGCGGCGTACCATCGAGCGCGCCGAATCCCGGCAGCAGGCGCTGGCGCTGCTGTTGATGTCGCCGGAATTCCAGAGGAGATGACAGCAATGGAAACGATCATGGATTGCTGTGAAAGCCTGACATCACCGGTAATTTCGCGGCGCGCGCTGTTGCTCGGCGGCGCGTCGTTCGCGGCCTGGGCCTATTTGCCGAAATTCGCCCGCGCCGCCGACGGCCGCGATCCGCGCCTGGTCGTCATCATTCTGCGCGGCGCGCTGGATGGGCTCGCCACCGTGGCCCCGGTCGGCGATCCCGATTATGCCGGCCTGCACGGTTCGATCGCGCTGACCTCCGACGGCCCGCACGCGGCCGCGATGCTGGATTCCTTTTTCGCGCTGCATCCCGCGATGCCGGAATTCGCGCGGATGTATCGGGAGAAACACGCCGCGGTCATCCATGCGGTATCGACGCCCTATCGCGACCGTTCGCATTTCGACGGACAAGACGTGCTCGAAAGCGGCTTCGCTGGTCCGGGCCGGGTGCAATCCGGCTGGCTCAATCGCGCGCTGGAGGCTCTGCCCAAAGGCGAGCGCGTGATGAGCGGGCTCGCGATCGGCGCGACCACGCCGCTGGTGCTGCGCGGCGCCGCGCCGACCGTCGGCTGGACCCCGGCCAATCTGCCGCAGGCCGACGACGATACCGCCGCGCGTCTCATCGATCTCTACACCCATCGCGATCCCGCGCTGGCGTCGGCGCTGTCGCAAGGGTTGCAACTCGAAAAGTCGGCGCAGGGCGATGACATGAAGCCCAAGCCGGGCACCAACAATGCGGGCGCGATGCGGCTGGTAGCACGCGGCGCCGCCAAACTGATGTCGGCCGATGACGGCCCGCGGATCGCCGCGCTCGCCTTCGATGGCTGGGATACCCACGCCAAGGAAGGCGGCCCGGTCGGCCGTCTGGCGCAGTTGCTGTCGGGCCTCGACGGCGCGCTGGCGGAATTTGAAAGCGGGCTCGGCGCGCGCTGGCGCGACACGGTCGTCGTGGTCGCGACCGAATTCGGCCGCACCGCGCGGATCAACGGCACCGAAGGCACTGATCATGGCACCGGCACCATCGCGTTGCTCGCCGGTGGCGCGGTGAAGGGTGGAAGGGTGATTTCCGACTGGCCGGGGCTGAAGCCCGCCAGTCTCTATGAGGGCCGCGATCTGGCGCCGACCACCGACCTGCGCGCGGTCCTCAAGGGTGTGCTGCGCGATCATCTCGGCCTCGCCGAGCGCATGCTGGCGCAGGCGGTGTTCCCCGACAGCGCGCCGGTGAAGGGGATACAGGGTTTGGTGGGGTAGGGGTTCTTGCGCGAGGCTTAACAGTTGCGTCGTCCCGGCGAACGCCGGGACCCATAACCACCGGCCTCCGTCGTTTTCGAAGATGTCTGCTACGGCGCCTCAATGAGAGGCCGCGGAGTATGGGTCCCGGCGCCTGATGCGCAATTGCGCACCAGGCCGGGACGACGATGTGCAATTGGCCGATCCGCTACCCCTTCGTAATCGCGTCGATCTCCGCGATCTCCTCCGCGCTCAGCGTCCAGTCGATCGCCTTGACGTTCTGCTCGACCTGCTCGACGCGGGTGGCGCCGGCGATCACGCTGGAGACTTGCGGGCGCGACGCCAGCCATGAGAACGCCAGCTCGAGCATGGTGTGGCCGCGCTGCTGGGTGAAGGCCTGCAGCTTCTCGACAATGTCCTCGTTGCGCGGCGTGACGTAACGGTCGCGCAATGCGGGCGACTTGCCAAAGCGGGTGTCCTCGGGCGCAGCAGTGCCGCGCTTGTATTTGCCGGTCAACAGGCCGCTGGCGAGCGGGAAGAACGGCAGCAGGCCGAGCCTGTATTCCTGCGCGGCCGGCAGCAGGTCTTTTTCGATCTCGCGCACCACCAGGCTGTATTCGTCCTGGCACGACACGAACCGGCTGACATTGATCTGGCGCGCGGTCAGTTCGGCTTCCGCGATCCGCCACGCCGGAAAATTGGAATTGCCGATGTAGCGCACCTTGCCCTGCCGGATCAGGTCGTCCAGTGCCCGCAAGGTTTCGTCGATCGGCGTCAGCGGATCGTAATCATGCTGCTGGTAGAGATCGATGTAGTCGGTCTTCAGCCGCGTCAGGCTGGCTTCGACGGCGGACATGATGTAGCGCCGCGATGCGCCCTGTCTGGTGCCGTCGGTACTCATCGGCTTGGAGTATTTCGTCGCCAGCACGATGTCCTTGCGCTTGTCGCCGAGCACCTGCCCCAGCACGGTCTCGGAGCCGCCCATCCCCGCATAGATGTCGGCGGTATCGAACAGCGTGATGCCGAGATCGATCGCCCGATGGATCACCTTGCGCGAGGTTTCGAGGTCGCAGCGCTGGCCGAAATTGTTGCAGCCAAGGCCGACGGCGGAAACACGAAGGCCGGAGCCGCCGAGGTTGCGAATTTGCATGGATCAATCCTGTGAGACGGGAGCGTTGGAGATGGGGCGCACTCTGGCCCGCGGGTCCCGGCGGCGCAAGGTGCGAGCCTGGCGGGCGGATCAGGCAGCGGCGACCCGGAGCAGAATCCATCGCATGCGGCGATGAAGCTCGACGCTTCGGCAATGCGACAAAAAAATGCGGCCCCGGTCAGACGCGGCGACTGACGGGGACCGCTTGGGGCGCATGATCTGTGACGGGGGGCCTGATCAGACGCGATTGAAAGCTAGGCTTGCATTGTTACGCGCCAATGACATCCGGACTTATCCACAGGCCGGTTTCTGCGCCTCTCGTGGGCGTTGGCGCGGGCTATTCCGCGGCGCGCAAATGCCGCACCAGGCTGCGATCGCCGCCGCCGCGCAACGATTGATAGTAGGAGGTGTCGCCGGGGTCGTCGGTATGGCGAACGAGATCGGTTACCGGCGTGTAGCTCAGCATGCGTCCGCCATCGGGCAACGCCGTGCAAATGAAGCGCAGCACCTTTCCATTGGCGAGGTTGATATCGATCGGAGTGGAATCGCCCACACGCATCATCTCGGCTCGCTGCGCGATGAAGGCGCTCAACTCCTCCTCCGGCAATTGATAGGCGCCGGTGTCGCGGCCATGATACATCAGCGCGATGAACGGTGGCTTGCTGTCGGCCTTTTGGTCGGAAAGCGAAAAATAATCGCGGAAAGCGCGGTTGATGAATTCGGCGCGGGTGTCGGAATCGAGCAGGACGATTCCAATGTCGACCTGATCCAGTGCCGCCGACAGACGTTCCGCGGTCGCATGGTGCCGGCGTTCCAGGGCGAACGCATCCATCAGTCGTTGGCGCAGCAGGCCGGTGATCCCGGCGGTGCCGATCGCGGTGATCGCCAGCATCGCCAGCCGAACCAGATCCGCCATGTCGTAGCCGGGCGCGGCGCGATGGTTGAGGAAAAACAGCGCGGAGCAGGCGACCGCGATGGCGGCGCTGACCATGCCCGAGGCGAGACCGCTGAGCGAGGCCGCGAATGCGACGATGCAAATCAGCAGCGGTGCGGGATTAGGCACCGCAACAACGTAACGGTCGACAAGGGTGGCGATCAATGCCGTCATTGCCGTCAAAGCGGGGCCGGAGATTGCGCGCCAGTCGAACTGCATGGGCCGTTCTCGTTTCCTCACGAGAATAAGGCCGCCAGTCTGACCGTTGGTTGCGCCAGCGGCGGGCTATCTTGCCCCAGCCTTAAAAAACGGTTGACTGAACCGGTGCGGGTTGCCGATCTTTTGCCGATCTTTTGGATCGAATGATATCGATGTCGGATGGAACCGGGTTCCAGCCCAAGTGTTAGCGCTTGGATTTTGTCGATGTCGAGATTTCGAAAAGGATATCCATGCCAGCCGTTTCGCCGTCGGTCCTGCCGATCCTGATGCTGTTTGCTTCCAACGTCTTCATGACATTCGCCTGGTACGGCCATCTGAAATTCAAAGAAAGCTGGCTGCCGCTGGCGGTTCTGGTGAGCTGGGGCATCGCGTTCTTCGAATACTGGCTGGCGGTGCCTGCCAATCGCTGGGGCAGCGCGGTATACAGCGCAGCCCAGCTCAAGACCATGCAGGAAGTGATCACCCTGATCGTGTTCGCCGGCTTCTCGGTCTTGTATCTGAAGGAGCCGCTGGGATGGAATCACGGATTGGGATTTGCGTTGATCGCGCTAGGCGCGTTTTTCATTTTCCACAAATGGTCGTGAGACGCTTCGTGCGCGAGACGCGCTGCATTTGCCCTCTCGGTCGTCATACCCGCGAATGCGGGTATCCAGTACGCCGCGGCTTCTCGGTTTGATCGCTGGCAATAGCGAATACTGGTTCCCCCGCTTTCGCGGGGGATGACGAGATGGGCTGGTTCAGGAAGCTCGCCGTTACTTCGCGCCCGGCGATGTCAGCACGGTTGCCGGATCGCGGGCAAGCGCGTTCTCGCCGCGCGTTCCCGTCGCGATCAGGAATGACACCGCCAGCAGGATCGCCAACGTCAGGGCCGCGGTAACAAGTACAACAGGTGACTTCATCATTGTCCGATCGCAAACCTGATCGTCGGGCGTTGCCGTGCAAAATGGCGATTGGTCTTGATTGTAGCGCTATGCCGGAAGCGGCATCGCCATGCTGACCTTGATCGAGAGCACGGTGAGGGCCACGATCAGGCACAGCGACAGCGAGCCGATCGCAAGCGAGGCTGCGACGGCATCGATCAGTCGGGACGAGGCGACTGGCGCGGAGCGGCCATTAAAGCCTGCCGCGCCCGGCGACCGTATCATGGCCGGGATCCTTCAATGCGCGGGCGAATCACCCGCAACTGCGCGTCAGATGTCGCAGGGATCGCCGGCAATATTGGGGCGGCTCGGCCTTCGAAAATGGCGAAATGACGGCGATTTCAGCGGTTATGCCCGCTATTTCGGCTGTTTAAGCCTCGGCGGCGATACCGGCTGGTTGATCGACGTCGGCGTCGCGGCGCCAGTCCATCGATACGAAGCCCGGCGTCTGTTCGATCCGCCGCAACCAGGCGCGGATCGCCGGGAAGGTGGCGAGGTCGTAGTCGCAGCGGTCGGCGACATGGGTATAGCCGTAGAGGGCGATGTCGGCGACCGTGAGCTGGCCGGCGGCGAAATATTCATGGGTCTTGAGATGATTTTCCATCACCTGCAACGCCGCATAGCCGCGCTCCATCCAGTCTTCCAGCGCGTGGGTTTGCAGGTCGCGGCCACCCTTGACCAGCGCCAGCCAGAAATAGGCGGCGCCGAGATTCGGCTCCAGCGCGTGCTGTTCGAAGAACATCCACTGCAGCGCCTCGGCGCGTTCGATCCGCGTTTCAGGCGCGAGCGAGGTGCCGCCGGCGACATACCAGAGAATGGCGTTGGACTCGGCGAGGTAGCGTCCCTCCGCGACTTCGAGCAGCGGTACCTGCCCGCTGGGGTTCCTGGCGAGAAAGTCCGGCGTGCGGCTCTCGCCGCGCAGAATGTCGATCTCGATCGCGCGGTAGGGCGCGCCCAGCAGCGCCAGCGCAAGGCGGACCTTGTAGCTGTTGCCGGAGCGCTGCATTGAATAGAGCTTGTACATTTCGGATTTCGTTCGAGAGATTTCGTTCGAGAGGCGAGACGCGCGCGTGCGCCGGCGTGTAATCGCCTTGTCGCTCCGCAACGCGGCTAAACAATGATGCCGATGCGCCTGCGTCGCAAGAGGCGGAATATGGAAAAGGTCGAAAACCTCTGCCGCACTGCAACCGCGCAGAAAATCATGCCAGCACGTTTTAACAATTCAGATCACGCTTGCGCGATTCCGTGGCGACCGGCAGCCAGGCTGACGCATTCGCGGTCGAGCACCGCGCGCCGCAGGGTGAAAACGTAAATCGCCAGCATCGCCATGAGTCCCAGCGGTATGCCGGTGACGTTGGCAATGGCTTCCGACAGCAGCGGAACAATCCACACCGCGGCCAGCAGGCTGATCTCGAAACTGCGGAAACCCCTGACCATTCCGTGGCGGACAAAAAATGCAATCGCGACCGCGAGCACCGCGAGGTCGTAGTCGAGAACGTAAGGCGTCGCGAGCAGGCTGCCGCTCGCCAGCGCCGAGGCCTTGAGTTCGAATGCGGCATCGCTCTGCCACAGCCATGCGAGAGTAGCGGCGAGCGTCAGCGCCAGCGCCAGCTGCACGACATAGGCCAGATGAGCGTCGGCGCCCCACATCCGCATCGCCGAGAAGGCCGATGGAATCTTCTCCCAGCCGGCGCCGCCCTGCTCGAGCGCAACCGCCTGGGTGTACGTCATGGAATCCGCAAAGGCCTGCCAGACGCCGGCGCCAAGTGTGACAAAGCTGATGGCGACCAGCGCCGCAACGGTGGCCGCGGCGGCGCCGATGCTGCGCCATCGTCCGCCGGCCAACAGTGCGATCGGAATCAACACGCCGAATTGCGGTTTATAGGCCAGGCATCCGATCAGCACGCCGGCGAGCCAGGGCCGGCGATCGAGCCAAAGCAGCGCACCGCCGAGCAGTGCGGTGGTGAGAAATCCATTCTGGCCGTAACCGATATTGAGGAAAACCGCTGGAAAGGCGGCCGCGAGCAACAGCGTTTCCGGACGGGGCAGGATCGCGCGAATCGTCGCCAGATAGGCCGCAAGGCCCGCCACTACCCAGATCGAAAGCCCCCAGACATAGGGCACGGCGGCGAACAGAACGGCGACCGCAAAGTAGAGCGGCGGATAATGCCAGCCATAAATCGGCAGGTCGCGGCCATCGAAAATGGCCCTCACGGCGGCATTCTGGAGCGCCGGCTGATAGGCATCGGCGGCCCGGCCCTGCCAGGTCAGCGCGCCGGCGGCGTAGACGTTGGAAAAATCGGTGCCGATCGGCTTGCCGTTGCGGTCGATCAGGCCGTCCGATACCGCGATCCAGCCGACCGTGGCGACGACGCAGATGCCGAGCAGGATCAGGCTGTAACCGCGCGCGCGCGCGCCGGTCAGCCACTCGCCGGATCGCAGCTTGTCCCAAAGCGGGTATTGCCAGAAATAAGCCATTTCGCCGCGGAACTTTATGAATGTTGCGCTGACGGTAAATCGCGCCCCTTAACGGTCCCTAAAGTTCGGGTGCAAGGGAATCAAAAGCGATCAAATCGGATCAAGCTTCTTGCGATGCCGCGTCGCGCGCCTTAGGGTGCGCCGATCCCATAATGGAGCGTCGTGGATCGGTGTGGCGACACCAGCCATGTGCACGACGTTTGCTTTTGACGACATTTGCTAGGAGATGATGATGCCGTTCCTGTCCGCTGCGCTCGACCGTGTGAAGCCGTCCGCGACCATCGCGGTCACGGATAAGGCACGCGAGCTCAAAGCGGCGGGCCGCAATGTCATCGGCCTTGGCGCCGGCGAACCGGATTTCGACACGCCCGCCAACATCAAGCTCGCGGCGATTCACGCGATCGAGGCCGGCAAGACCAAGTACACCGCGGTCGACGGCATTCCCGAGCTGAAGCAGGCGATCGCAGCCAAGTTTCTGCGCGAGAACGGCCTCACCTACAAGCCGAACCAGATCATCGTCGGAACCGGCGGCAAGCAGGTGCTCTACAACGCCCTGATGGCCACCATCAATCCGGGCGACGAGGTCATCATTCCCGCGCCCTATTGGGTCAGCTATCCGGAAATGGTGGCGCTCGCCGGCGGCGAGCCGGTGCCGGTGGTGTGCACGGCGGAGCACGGCTTCAAGCTGCAGCCGGACGCGCTCGAAAAGGCGATCACCGCGAAGACCAAGTGGATCATCCTGTGCTCGCCGTCGAACCCGACCGGCGCCGCCTATACCCGTGCCGAGTTGAAGGCGATCACCGACGTGCTGGTGAAGCATCCCGATGTCTGGGTCATGACCGACGATATGTACGAGCATCTGGTCTATGACGATTTCGTATTCACCACGCCGGCGCAGATCGAGCCGAAACTGTACGACCGCACGCTGACCGTGAACGGCGTGTCGAAAGCCTATTGCATGACCGGCTGGCGTATCGGTTATGCCGGCGGTCCCGTCGAACTGATCAAGGCGATGGCGACGATCCAGTCGCAGTCGACCTCCAATCCGTCGTCGATCTCGCAATGGGCGGCCGTCGAGGCCCTCAACGGCCCGCAGGATTTCATCCCGGTGAACAACAAGATGTTCAAGGAGCGCCGCGATCTCGTGGTGTCGATGCTCAATCAAGCCAAGGGCATCGATTGTCCGCGGCCGCAGGGCGCGTTCTATGTCTACCCGTCCTGCGCCGGCACCATCGGCAAGACCTCGCCGTCGGGCAAGGTGCTCGCCAATGACGAGGACTTCGTCACCGAGCTGCTGGAAACCGAAGGCGTCGCGGTGGTGCAGGGTTCGGCGTTCGGACTGGGCCCGGCGTTCCGCATCTCCTATGCGACCAAGACCTCCGATCTCGAGGATGCCTGCAAACGCATTCAGCGATTTTGTGGCAATTTGAGATAGTCAAATCACTTCGGCTTTGAATTCTTGATGTTTTGACGGCGGTATTTTGGAAGCGCCTTGTTTTGGACACGGCGCTTCCTTCCTGTCGCCCCCGCAAACTCAATTCCTCATGCGGAGATCAAACTCATGAAATTCTCTACCTTCGGCATCGCCATCGTCTCGCTGGTTGCGTCGTTTGCGAGCGCCAATGCGCTGCCGCCGGTACGTGCCGGTATCCTGCAATGCGAGGGCGGTCAGAATGTCGGCTTCGTGGTCGGCTCGGTGACCAGCCTTGAATGCGTGTTCCAGAGCGAAGGCCGTCGTCCCGAACCCTACATCGCAACCGTCCACCGCTACGGCGTTGATCTCGGCTTTACCGATCAGACCAGGTTCTCCTGGGCGGTGAACGCACCGACCCACCGGCTTGAACGCGGCGAACTCGCGGGCAATTACGGCGGCGTCGGCGCCAATGCGTCGGTCGGGGTCGGTTTCGGCGGTAACTTTCTGGTCGGCGGTCCGCAGAATTCCTACGCGCTCCAGCCCATCAGCGTGCAAGGCCAGACCGGGCTGAATGTCGCGGCCGGCATCGCGGATATCGAACTGGCCCCGGTCCGGTTCGGGCACCGGCATTACCGGCACCACCATCACGGCTGAAAAAGCCAACAACTTTAATGAAAGAGGCCCGCGCCAGCGGGCCTTTTTTGTGCCGGGTTGGCGGTGCGGCAAATCTGGCATGCGCGCCTTTGTTGTGCCATAGAGAAGCCAAGCGCCCTGGGCACGGCGCTTTTCTGATTTTCTCAGCTCGCATCACACTCATCAGCCGGAGATTTTTTCATGCGCCGCTCATTCATCCTTGCCGGGTCCGTCATCACGACGCTGGTTGCATCTTTCGCCGGTGCCAACGCGCAGCAGCCGATGGATCGCGTCCAGGTCGGCATCCTCGAATGCCGCGGCGGCGCCAGCATCGGGTTCATCGTCGGATCGGTGACCAATCTTGGCTGCGTGCTGCGCGTCGATGGCATGCCGGAGGATCGCTATGTAGCGACCATCCGCAAGGTCGGCGTCGATATCGGCATCACCCAGGAATCGGCGCTGGCCTGGGGCGTCTACGCGCCGGTCGCCCGGCTCGGGATCGGCGATCTCTCCGGCAATTACGCCGGTGCGCAGGGTAGCGCGTCGGTTGGCGTCGGGGTCGGCGGCAACGTGCTGGTGGGTGGCTCCAACAATTCGATCGCGCTGCAGCCGCTCAGCGTGCAGGGCCAGGTCGGCCTCAATGTCGCCGCCGGGCTGGAAAGCCTGGAACTTCGGCCCGGAAGGTAACGGAGCCTGTCCTTCTGTTATTTCTTGCCGTTATTGCTCGCGCAAACGCCTGGCGTTTGTCGCCGGCAATGACGGCAACGGATGCCTCTATCCGCAAGGATGCACTGCAGCGACGTTTTCCGGCTTGCCAAATCGCCGGTGCGGGGGGAGCATCCATTTTGCCGACCCAATCAAGGGCCGAGCTCCAGATGAGGAGGCGGCAATGGGACATGACGTCAGAAGTCCCCGAGGTCCACGGTGCATTGCATTGGTGGGCCCTTTCCAAAGCGGTAAAACCACACTTCTTGAAGCCATATTGGCGCGCACCGGCGCCATCCCGCGCGCCGGCAGCGTCGATGCCGGAACCTCGGTCGGCGACGCCAGCCCCGAGGCCCGCCGCCACAAAATGGGCGTCGGCCTTTCCGCCGCCACCACCAGTTTTATGGGCGACAGCTACACCTTTATCGACTGTCCCGGTTCGGTGGAATTCGCGCACGACATGCGCGCCGCGATTCCGGCGGTCGATGCCGCGGTGGTGGTCTGCGAGGCCGACGAACGCAAGCTGCCGCAGCTTCAGATCATCATGCGCGAGCTTGAGGATCTCGGTATTCCGCGCTTTTTGTTTCTCAACAAGATCGATCGCGCCAACAAGCGCATCCGCGAGACGCTCGCGACCTTGCAGCCGGCGTCCCGGATTCCGCTGGTGCTGCGCCAGATTCCGATCTGGAACGGCGACCTGATCGCCGGCTTCGTCGATCTGGCGCTGGAGCGCGCCTTCGTCTACCGCGAGCACAAGGCCTCCGAAGTCGTAACCTTGCAGGGCGGCGATCTCGACCGCGAGAAGGAAGCCCGCTTCTCGATGCTGGAAAAGCTCGCCGATCACGACGACGCGCTGATGGAGCAATTGCTCGAGGATGTCCCGCCGCCGCGCGATGCGGTGTTCGACGATCTCGCCCGCGAATTGCGCGAAGGGCTGATTTGTCCGGTGCTGCTCGGCTCGGCGATGCGCGAGAACGGCGTGCTGCGGCTGCTGAAGGCGCTGCGGCACGAAGCGCCCGGCGTGGCCGAGACCGCCAAACGTCTTAAGGCGTCTTCGCCCAAGGATGCGCTGGGTTACGTTTTCAAGACCGTGCATTTGCAGCATGGCGGCAAGCTGTCGCTGATGCGGTTGCTCGCCGGTCATCTCGATGACGGCGCGACGCTGCAATCGTCATCGGGCGAGAGCGGCCGGGTGTCCGGAATATCAGCGGTCACTTGCAACCATGACACCAAGCGGAGCTCCGCCGAAGCCGGTGACACGGTCGCGCTCGGCAAGCTCGATACCGTCAAGACCGGCGACACGCTGTCGGGCGGCAAGACCGCGCCGCCGGCGCTGGTACGGGTCGAGCCGTGGCCGCCGGTGTTGTCGCTGGCGCTTTCGGCCACCGACCGCAAGGACGACGTCAAGCTCGGCCAGGCCTTGCTGCGGCTGAACGAGGAAGATCCGTCGCTGACCATGATCCACAATTCGCAGACCCACGACATCGTGCTGTGGGGGCAGGGCGAGATGCATCTGCGGGTCGCGCTGGAGCGCCTGCGCGAGCGCTTCGGCGTCAATGTCAGATCGCATCCGCCGACGATCGGCTATCAGGAGACCATCCGCAAATCGATCACCCAGCGCGGCCGCCACAAGAAGCAATCCGGCGGCCACGGCCAGTTCGGCGACGTGGTGCTGGAGGTCAAGCCGATGCCGCGCGGCGGCGGCTTCGAGTTTCACGAAAAGGTCGTCGGCGGCGCGGTGCCGCGCAACTATATCGGCGCGGTCGAAGAGGGCGTGGTCGACGGATTGCTGCGCGGGCCGCTCGGCTTTCCCGTCATCGACGTGCAGGTGACGCTGACCGACGGCTCCTATCACAGCGTGGATTCCTCGGATCTCGCCTTCCGTACCGCGGCGCGGATCGGCGTCAGCGAGGCGCTGCCGCAGTGCCAGCCGGTGCTGCTGGAGCCGATCCATGTGGTCGAGATCGTCTGTCCGACCGAGGCTACCGCCAAGATCAACGCCATCCTGTCGGGGCGGCGCGGGCAGATTCTCGGCTTCGACACCCGCGAGGGCTGGCCCGGATGGGACCGCGTCCGCGCCATGATGCCGGAAGCCGAGATCGGCGAGCTGATCGTGGAATTGCGCTCGGCGACCGCGGGCGCCGGCAGTTTCACCCGGCAGTTCGACCGCATGGCCGAAGTGATCGGCCGCGCCGCCGACCAGATCATCGCCGCGCATCGCGTCGCGGCGTGATTTTCAATTGTCATTCCCCGCGCAAGCGCATAGCGCTTGTCGCTGAGGGCGATGCCAACGGGTCCGGCCTCTGGCCGGCCCGATGACAGGCTCCGCATCGCCACCGGAATCTCGAGATTCCCCGATGTGCAATTGCACATCTGAGGTCTGGTGCTAACGCACCATCCCGGAATGACGCCTGAATCAATCCAGGACCGGTGCGATCGTCGCGCTACGCGCAGACGCGCCCGTTCGCCGCTTTGACACGCTCCCGCCTGCTACACCCGAATGCCGCTGGCGAGGATTGCGTCCGCCAGTTCGGCGGCAGGTCCGCTTAAGGTTCTGCCGGTGCCGAGCAGAACGAACTCGACGGTGCCGAGATCCGGCAGACCGTGAAATCGTGACGCCGAGTCCGGCGAGCGCCGCGGCCCGCAGCCCGCTCAAACTGCCGCTCGCGCACACGATGCGCCAGGGACGACCGCACCGCTCAAGCGCGGCGAGAACGATTTCGCGGGTGATGCTGGGCGGTGAATAGAGGATCAGCGGTACTGGCATGGATGGATCGAGGCGCGCAAGATCGCCGGACACCCAGGCTAACCGATCGCGCCAGACAACGCGTCCGCGATCCTCTCCCGGACGACGTTTGCCGCAGACGAGGTCGAGCTCTCCGCGCCCAAGTTTCTCGTTGAGCTCCCCGCTCAGGCCAACCGTGAGCTCGAATTCGACCAGTGGATGGGTGCGAACAAACTCCCGCAGCACTTCCGGCAAAAGCGAATTCACAAAATCCTCCGACGCGCCGAACCGTAGCCGGCCGCGCAGCTCGGAGCCCGCGAAATAGCGCTCCGCCCGTTCGTTCGCCGCCAGGATGCCCCGGGCGAACTCGATCATGGCTTCGCCATCAGCCGTCGTTGTTACCGAATGGGTATCGCGGACGAAGAGTCGGCGTCCCGTCTCGTCCTCAAGCTTGCGGATGTGCTGGCTGACCGTCGACTGGCGCAAGCCGAGGCGCTCGGCGGTCCGGGTGAAACTCCTGGTCTGGGCAATGGCCAGGAAAGTCTGAAGCAGGACGGGATCCAGCATGGCTCTGTCATCATGATATCCGATTACAGTAATAGATGTATGCGGTATTTACAATGACCAGCCTGCGCCGATATTCGAAGGGGAGATCACCTGCAAACGAGGCTCGAAATGACTTTGGTCCGCTCCATCTCGTCACACATCGACAAGTTCCTCGCGGCGATCCTGCTGACGGTTGCTTTCGCCACCGTGATGCCGGCCCGTGGCGAGACGGCAGTGGCCTTCGGCTGGCTAACGGAAGCCGCCATCGCGCTGTTGTTTTTCATGCACGGGGCGAAGCTTTCGCCCGAAGTCGCGCTTCTTGGAGCGCGGCACTGGCGACTGCACGTGATGGTGTTCCTGAGCACGTTCGCGCTGTTTCCGTTGCTCGGAATTTCCGCGCGCTTCCTGGCTCCAAATTTCCTCCCCGAGCCGCTCTGGGCCGGGCTGATCCTGCTCACCGCACTGCCCTCGACGGTGCAGGCCTCGATCGCTTTCACGTCGGTGGCAGGCGGCAACGTGCCGGCGGCGCTGTGCAGCGCTACCGCTTCGAGTCTGCTCGGCGTGTTCCTCACTCCCCTGATCGCTGGTTTGCTGCTCACCAGTCACGGCCTCGACATCTCCGCGAGCTCGGTGCTTGCCATCGTGGTGCAGCTTCTCGTGCCGTTTGTCGCCGGTCAGCTGTTGCGGCCGTGGATCGGCGCTTATCTCACGCGCCATCCCCGCGCGCTGAAGAGCGTGGATTACGGCTCGATACTGCTCATCGTCTACTCGGCTTTCAGCCACGGCGTCGTGGACGGTATCTGGCATCAGATCGATGCGGGAGATCTGTTCAAGGTCGCGCTCGTCGATGTCGCACTGCTCGCGACCGTGATGACCATCCTGACCTTTGCGAGCAGGCAGCTCGGGTTTTCGCGTGCCGATCAAATCACCATCGTTTTCTGTGGATCGAAGAAAAGCCTCGCCAACGGCCTGCCGATCGCAACCTTGCTGTTTGCCGGGCACGTTGGGCTCGTGATCATCCCATTGATGCTGTTCCATCAGATCCAACTGATGGTCTGCGCGTCGCTCGCGCGGCACTACGCCGCGCGCCGGGTCACGGCGACTGAACCGCATGCAGGTCTTCGTGCAACGCCGGTCTGAGCGTTCCGGAATGAGCCACAACAGGTTTGGAGCGTTTTCAAGCGAGGCATGCCCTCGGACTTTGATCCGGGGGGAGACCGGTTCGCGTCAGGAAACCATGTCATAGCATTGACAGCGGACGCGGCTTGTCCGATTTGAGCAGTGACGGCGCCGCTCTGCCTTGCGCTGCAACAGGATTGGCGATGACAGCCAAAACCAGATGACAGACAAAACCAAGCCCCGCGCCGCATGCCTGATCGGATGGCCGGCGGCGCATTCGCGTTCGCCGCTGATCCATCATTACTGGCTGCGGACGCTCGGGATCGAAGGCGGTTACAATATCGAGGCGGTGCCGCCCGAAGGCTTTGCCGAATTCGTGCTGCATCTGTCGACGCATGGCTTCGTCGGCGCCAATGTCACCCTTCCGCACAAGGAGCGCGCGCTGGCGCTGTCGAGGCCGGACGCGCGCGCCCGCGCGGTCGGCGCCGCCAATACGCTGTGGTACGAGGGCGATGAATTGCGCTCGACCAACACCGACATCGAAGGTTTTATCAATAATCTCGACGCCTGCGCGCCTGGGTGGGACGCTCACGAGGAGGCGCTGGTGCTTGGCGCCGGCGGGTCGTCGCGCGCGGTGGTGTTCGGACTGGTCGAGCGCGGCATCAAGCGCGTGCATCTGGCGAACCGCACCATCGACCGCGCGCGGACGCTGGCCGATCAGTTCGGCGCCAACGTTCATCCCGTCGCATGGGATGCGATCGATGGCCTGCTGCCGCGCGCGGGTTTGCTGGTCAACACCACGTCGCTCGGCATGCATGGCCAGCCGGCGCTGGAGCTCGACGCCGGCCGGCTGCCGTCGCATGCGATCGTCGCCGATCTGGTCTATCTACCGCTGGAAACCCCTTTGCTGGCGGTGGCGCGCAAGCGCGGCCTCAAGACCGCCGACGGGCTCGGCATGCTGCTGCACCAGGCGGTGCGCGGATTCGAATTGTGGTTCGGACAACGACCCGAGGTGACGCCGGAGCTGCGCGCGCTGGTCGAGGCCGATCTCACAAAGGATTGAACGGGAATGTCGTTCAGGCTTCGGTAGCCCCTGCTAGAGCATGATCCGGAGAAATGGGAACCGGTTTTCCCTCGCGACAAACGCCAGAGGCGTTTGCGCGGAGATCATGCGCTAAGTAATGCTTGCCGGAGGAACATCTCATGAGATCACGCCGTCTCGCCCCGTCGCTTGCCGCGCTCGTGCTGATCGCGGTGTCGTCCGCCGCCGTGTCTTCCCTGGCGATCGCCCAGCAACCGCCCACGCCGTCGCGGGTGCGCGGCACCATTGAAGCCGTCGACGGCGATGTGCTGTCGGTCAAGTCGCGCAGCGGTGAGGACGTCAAGCTGCGCATGACCGACGACATGAAGGTGGTCGGGATCATCAAGATATCGCTGGCCGACATCAAGCTTGGCTCCTTCATCGGTGCCACCACGATCCCTGGGCCGGACGGCGGTCAAAACGCGGTCGAAGTGCATGTTTTCCCGGAAGACATGCGCGGCACCGGCGAGGGATCGCGGCCCTACGATCTGCGCCCCAACAGCACCATGACCAATGCGACGGTGGCCCAGACCGTCGCAGGCAATGACGGCCAGACCCTGACGATCAAATACAAGGACGGCGAGAAGAAAGTCGTGGTCGCGCCCGATACGCCTGTCGTGACCTATGTCCCCGCCGACAAATCCGAATTGAAGCCGGGTGCCAAGGTCATTGCGTTCGTGAAGAAGCTGCCGGACGGTATGTTTGAAACCAACCGCATCAGCGTCGGCCGCGATGGCCTGACGCCGCCGATGTAACAATCCGCTCCGGCGTTCCGTAAAGCTAGGCGTCGCGGCTGCGTCATTCCGGAATAACTCTATTGCCCTGGGGTATTCCCTTGGACGGGCCGCTCAACCAAATCCTTTGAGGGAAAAACCATGCCGAAAGTATCTTCGTTAGTGCCGCGCGTGCTCGCTTCGCTCGCGCTTGTCACCGTGCTGGGGTCGGTGACCTCGGCGCAGCAGCCGCCGACGGTCCGCATTCGCGGCACCATCGAGAGCGTCGATGGTTCCATGCTGACGATCAAGTCGCGCGACGGCGCCGACGTGAAGGTGCGTGTCACCGACGATGTCACGGTGATCGGGGTCGCCAAGTCCTCGATGGCCGAAATCAAGCCGAATTCCTACATCGGCGTCTCGGCGATGCCGGAGCCCGACGGTACCCAGAAGGCGCTCGCCATTCATATTTTCCCGGAAGCCATGCGCGGCGCGGCCGAGGGTTTTCGGCCCTGGGATCTTCGCGCCGGCAGCACCATGACCAATGCGACCGTCGCGCAGACCGTTGCGGGCACCGACGGCCAGAATATCATGGTCAAGTACAAGGACGGCGAAAAGAAAGTCGTGGTGGCGCCGGAAACCCCGATCGTCGCCTTTGTTTCGGGTGACAAGTCCGAGCTGAAGGCGGGCGCCAAGATCATCATCTTCGGCGCGATCAAGAAGGACGACGGCACGCTGGAAGCCAACCGCGTCGGCGTCGGCCGCGACGGGATTGCGCCGCCGATGTGACATTATCTTCTTCCCCTCTCCCCTTGTGGGAGAGGGTGGACGCGATGCGAAGCATCGCGGACGGGTGAGGGGTTTCGGTCTATCGATAGACCGTAACCCCTCATCCGGCGCTTCGCGCCACCTTCTCCCACAAGGGGAGAAGGGAAGTGAAGAAGGCGTCGCGACGAAATCAAATCGCCAGCACGTGGTCGTCGATCTCGGCGATGGTGTTGACGCCGCACAGGCCCATGGTGGTGGAGAGTTCCCTGGCGATCAGATCGATCGCCTTGGCGACGCCGGGGCCGCCGAAGGCGCCGAGGCCGTGAATGTAGGCCCGTCCGATCATGCAGGATTTGGCGCCGAGCGCCAGCGCGCGCATCACGTCCTGACCGGAGCGAATGCCGCCGTCGAACATGATTTCCATCTGTGAGCCGATGGCATCGACAATTTCCGGCAAGGCTTCGATCGACGACGGCGCGCCATCGAGCTGACGGCCGCCATGGTTGGAAACCACCAGCGCCTGGGCGCCGGTCTTCACCGCTTCATTGGCGTCCTCGACGTCGAGAATGCCCTTGAGGATCAGCTTGCCCGGCCAGATGCTGCGGATCCACTCGACATCCTTCCAGCTCAGCGTGGTGTCGAACTGGGTCGCGATCCAGGTCCCGAGCGCGGTGATGTCGTCGGTGCCCTTGAGATGGCCGACCAGATTGCCGAAGGTGCGGCGCTTGCCGCGCAGCACGCCGGCCACCCAGGCCGGCTTGGTGGCGAAATCGAAGAATTTCGACAGCGTCCATTCCGGCGGCACCGTCATGCCGTTCTTGATATCGGCATGGCGCTGCCCGATCACCTGCAGATCGACGGTCAGCACCAGCGCGCTGCACTTGGCCGCGATGGCGCGCTCGATCAGCGCCTTGATGAAGCCGCGGTCCTTCATCACGTACAGCTGAAACCAGAACGGCTTGTCGACATTGGCGGCGACATCCTCGATCGAACAGATCGACATCGTGCTCAATGTGTACGGAATTCCCGCGGCCTGCGCGGCGCGGCAGGCATGAATTTCGCCGTCGCCGAATTGCATGCCGGTCAGACCCACCGGCGCCAGGATCAGCGGCAACGCGGCCGGCTCGCCGATAATGGTGGTCGACAAATCGCGTTTCGAGACGTCGACCAGGATGCGCTGACGGAACTTGATCTGTTGAAGATCGTCGCGATTGGCGCGCAGCGTCTCCTCGGCATAGGAGCCGCGATCGGCGTAGTCGAAGAATGCCTTTGGCACCCTTCGCATGTGGCGCTGGCGCAGATCCTCGATGCAGGTGATGTGTTTCATGGACGTTCCGTTCCCGGCCCTTCTTGTATTTACCGCTTTGTCTGTTCATCTAGCATGGTTGGGGCCCCCGCAAAATCGCTTCACGGGAACAGGCTCCAACCCGAAAGGACGCTGCCATGACCGGACCGCGCGCCAAGCCCGAAGACGTCAAGGATGCCGACAAGCGCCGGCTTGACGAGGCGCTGGAGGAGGGGCTGGAGGAGACCTTTCCGGGCTCGGACCCGGTCAATGTCACCCAGCCGGCGCCCTCCAAAGCGGACCATCACGTCAAGCGCCGGGATTAAGTTGCCCCGGCCGGCAGCCTTGTGGGGCGTAATACGTGTATTAACAGTAGGTTAAGCGCCGGTCGCCGGATTGGCCGGTGGAAATGATTCATCATATTTTTTGAAGCCATTTTAGCGCCGGAGGCCTTATAACCCCCTGCACGCCATGAAGGTTGGGCGTTCGAGGCTTCTCCGGGTGGTTTGAGAATCCTTGAAAGCTGCTGGGGGTTACATGAGCCGCAAATATTTCGGTACGGATGGGATTAGGGGCCGTGCCAATGGTCTGATCACGCCGGAACTGGCGCTCAAGGTCGGGCAGGCGGCCGGACTGGTGTTCCAGCGCGGCGATCATCGCCACCGTGTCGTGATCGGCAAGGATACCCGGCTTTCCGGCTACATGATCGAATACGCGATGGTGGCCGGCTTCACCTCGGTCGGCATGGATGTGCTGCTGCTCGGCCCGATGCCGACG
Organism: Bradyrhizobium sp.; assembly: GCF_050014615.1. Classification (GTDB taxonomy): domain Bacteria; phylum Pseudomonadota; class Alphaproteobacteria; order Rhizobiales; family Xanthobacteraceae; genus Bradyrhizobium. The sequence goes on from NZ_JBEKCZ010000089.1 coordinate 26,220, forward strand.
CCGGCGGTGGCGATGCTGACCAAGTCGATGCGCGCCGATCTCGGCGTGATGATTTCCGCTTCGCATAATCTGTTCGAAGACAATGGCATCAAGCTGTTCGGCCCGCAGGGCTTCAAACTGTCCGACGATGTCGAAAAGCAGATCGAGCAGTTGCTCGACGAATCGCTCGACAAGCGGCTGGCGCAGAGCGCCAGCCTCGGACGCGCCCGGCGTATCGACGGCGTGCATGACCGCTACATCGAATTCGCCAAGCGCACGCTGCCGCGCGATCTCAGCCTCGATGGCATGCGCGTGGTGATCGATTGCGCCAACGGCGCCGCCTACAAGGTGGTGCCGGAAGCGCTGTGGGAACTGGGCGCCGACGTCATTTCCATCGGCGTCGAGCCCGACGGCTTCAACATCAACAAGGAATGCGGATCCACCTCGCCGGAGGCGCTGAGCCGCAAGGTGCGCGAAATGCGCGCCGACATCGGCATCGCGCTCGATGGCGATGCCGACCGGGTCATCCTGGTCGACGAGCGCGGACATCTGGTCGACGGCGACCAGCTGCTCGCGGTGATCGCGCAAAGCTGGAAGGAAGACGGCCGTCTCGCCAAGCCCGGCATCGTCGCGACCGTGATGTCTAATCTGGGGCTGGAGCGTTTTCTCGAAGGCCAGGGCATCGAACTGGTCCGCACGCCGGTCGGCGACCGCTATGTGCTCGAGCAGATGCTGAGCCGCGGCTACAATCTTGGCGGCGAGCCCTCCGGCCACATCATCCTGTCGGATTACGCCACCACCGGTGACGGCTTTGTCGCGGCACTGCAGGTGCTTGCGGTGGTGCAGAAGCTTCGCCGTCCGGTCTCGGAAGTCTGTCACCGCTTCGACCCGTTGCCGCAGATCCTGAAGAATGTGCGCTATCGCAGCGGCAAGCCGCTCGACGATGCCGATGTCAAATCGGCGATTGTCGCCGGCGAAAAGCGGCTCAACGGCCATGGCCGGCTGCTGGTGCGCTCCTCCGGAACCGAACCGGTGATCCGCGTGATGGGCGAGGGCGACGACCGCATCCTGGTCGAGGAAGTGGTCGATCACATCGTCTCCGCGCTCGGCCACGCCGCCGCGGCCTGACGCGATCCGGTCCCGCTGCGCTATCCCTGCGGGGCAGGCCTTCGCTTGAAAGCACCATGTGGGCGCTGATCGCATCGCAGCCATTATCTAATGGTGGTGGTCGGCGCCGCCTGGCCATCGTAGGAAACGCCCGTGGCCGTGTTGCGAATCTTTTCAGGAATCGTCCCTTGAACAAGCCTGTCGTCGTTCCCGAACAAGCGCTGGTGGCGCCGGTGGTTGTGCCGGACGCGACGCCTTCTTTTGTCGCGACGCCTGCTTCTGCCGCGACGCCTGCGTCCGTCGCGAAGGCGGCGGCCGGCCCGGCCTATATCGTGCTCGCCGGCATCAGCTTCTCGCATTTTCTCAACGACACCATGCAGTCGCTGATCGCATCGGTGTATCCGATCCTGAAGGACAATTACGCGCTCGACTTCGCGCAGATCGGACTGATCACGCTGGCGTTCCAGTTCACCGCGTCGCTGCTGCAGCCGGTGATCGGACATTTCACCGACAAGAAGGCGCAGCCATTCTCGCTCGCGATCGGAATGGGATTTACCTTCTTCGGCCTGCTGCTGCTCAGCGTCGCCCAGCAATACGTCGTCATCCTGATCGCCGCGGCGCTGGTTGGTCTGGGCTCGGCGGTGTTCCATCCGGAATCGGCGCGCATCGCGCGCCTTGCTTCGGGCGGCCGCTTTGGGTTCGCGCAATCGGTGTTCCAGCTTGGCGGCAGCGCGGGAACCTCGATGGGGCCGCTGCTCGCGGCCTTGATCGTGGTGCCGTTCGGCCAGCCCAGCATCGCCTGGTTCTCGACGATCGCGTTTCTGGCGATCGTCATCCTGTGGCGGATCGGGCAGTGGTACAGACCGCAGATCACGACCCGGAAGGCGGCGCCGCTCGCGCTGCATCCTGATGCGCCGTCCCAGCGCCGCGTCATGATCGCGCTCATTGTGCTGGTGGCGCTGCTGTTCTCCAAGCAGCTCTACGTCTCGAGCCTGTCGAGCTATTACATTTTCTATCTGATCGACCGGTTCGGCGTCTCGACCCAGACGGCGCAGATCTATCTCTTTATCTTCCTGGCTTCGAACGCGGCCGGGGCGCTGTTCGGCGGTGCGCTCGGCGACCGTTTCGGCCGCAAGATCGTGATCTGGTTTTCGATTCTGGGCGCGCTGCCGTTCACGCTGGCGCTGCCCTATGCCGGTCTCTACGCCAGCGCGGTGCTGACGGTATTCATCGGCCTCATCATCTCCTCGACGACTTCCTCGATCATCGTGTTCGCGCAGGAACTGGTGCCGCACCGGTTCGGAATGATTTCCGGCGTCTTCTTCGGCGTCGCGTTCGGCATCGGCGGATTGGGCGCGGCCGTGCTCGGCAAGGTCGCCGACCACACCTCTATCGCCTTCGTCTACCAGGTGTGCGCGTTCCTGCCGGCGATCGGATTGCTCGCGATATTCCTGCCGAAGATGCCGCGAACCGCGCATTGACGCGGCGCGCAATGCTGAGGCCTTTCTCATCAACGCGGCTTTCCTCATCAACACATTGTTAGGGATTGTGGCGCTTCCGCCATTTTTTCCGGCGGATTTCTCGACGAAAAAATCTCCGAGTGCGCAAGAGATTATCAACCTTAAGAATTAGGGTTAAGCGCCGCTTAAACATTTGGTGCCATCGTCCGGCCGTGAGTTTTCGGATGTGAGGCCTCCGTTGTCTGCCTCACCGGACAAAAGGACGAAGCCAATGCGTAGCGTTAAGTATCTCATCGCCGCCGGAGCGGCATCCCTGTTGTCGTCCGCGGCATTCGCGGCCGACATGCCTTCCATCATGCCGGCCCCGCAGCAGTATTATGCGCCGCCGGCACAGGACTTCGGCGGCTGGTATCTGCGCGGCGATATCGGAATGACCAATTCCAAAGGCACGCTGCACGACAATTTATACGATACGCTGCCGGCCGGAACTTCGCTGCAGCAATTGGGCGAGGGATTCACCGGCGGCATGTCGTATGGACTTGGCGCCGGCTATCAATTCAACAGCTGGTTCCGCGCCGATGTCACCGGTGAGTACCGCTCCAGGGTAGGCTTCAGCGGAACCGATTTCACCATGTTCCCGAACGGTGGTGGTCCGCTGTCCGACGTCTATGCCGGCGGCTATACGAGCTGGGTCGGATTGATCAACGCCTATGCCGACCTCGGTACCTGGTGGTGCGTCACGCCGTTCGTCGGTGTCGGCGTCGGCGGTGCAAACCTTCGTACCACCGGCCTGCAGGACACCGGCACCTTGATCAGAGGCGGCGTCGTCCAGAGCGCCTCGTACTTCGCGCAGGGTGCTTCGACGACAAACCTGGCCTGGGCGGTCCATGCCGGTCTCGCCTACAAGGTCAACAACAACTTCACGATCGAACTGGCCTACCGCTATCTCGATATGGGCACCGCCGTGCACGGTTTCGGCAGCTCATTCGACGGCACCAATGCCGGTCCCTCGTCGTTCCAGTTCCGCGATTTGACCTCGCAGGATCTGCGGATCGGCGTGCGCTGGACCTGCTGCGAAGTCGAGACGCCGCCGCCGGCGCCGTTGATCCGCAAGGGCTGATCGCACTTTGATTTCTTAACGTTTGCTAACGGCGCGGGATGTTCCCGCGCCGTTTTGCCATCTGGCGGCGCGGCTTTCCGAAAAAGTGAAGTCGGTTTCCGACAAGGATCATCCTGATCGGAGCGCCATGACAACGATTGGTTAAGGTTAACAAGCCATGATCAACGCCAATTCCAGGGTGTTTCGATGGAGCGTTGCGATGCGTAGACTTCTGCTGGCGGCGGTGATGTTCGGAGCGGCGAGCGGTGCGCAGGCCGCCGACATGCCCGATTTCCTGCGTGGCTCGCTACCGGCGTCAAGTGCACCGACCAGGAACTGGGACGGCTGGTACGCCGGTGGTCAGGTCGGCTATTCGTGGACCAACACGGACTATGGGAAAACCGTCGTCTCCATGACCAATGATCTATTCCGCAACACGACGCTGGAAGATCCGACGTCTCAACTTACTTTGCTGGGCCGGGCCAACGGACGGAGCCCCGGGTTCGGAGGGTTCGTGGGACGCAACTATCAGTATGGCGACATCGTCCTGGGCGTCGAAGCGAATTATAACTATTTCTCGAGTCTTGGGACATCAACCGCCGCAACTTTGGGTCCGATTCAAGTCGCTGAGCCGGGCCTCATCCTGCCGCCCGGTGCCACCGCAGCAGATGGTGTGACGCTGAACGGTAATGCTGCGCTGCAGGTCAAGGACGAGATGACATTCCGCGGCCGCGCGGGCTGGGCAACCGGCGATTTCCTGCCCTATATGTTCGGCGGTCTTGCAGTCGGCCGCATGGACGTTACGCGCACGGTATCAAGTTCTGTTACCAGGACGATTAATTTTGCCGATGGAAGTTCGACCAGCTTTCCGCTCCCGCAGTTTGCGCTGACGACAACGGATGGGAGATCCAACAACTTCGTGGCCGGCTGGACCGCCGGTCTCGGCATGGAATATATGCTGTGGGGCAATGTTTTCCTGCGCGGCGAATGGGAATACGTCCAGTTTATGTCGATCAAGAACACCTCGGTCACGCAGAACAGCGTGCACGCCGGCATCGGCTATAAATTCTAGCCAGCGTGCCGCGCGGCTGGCTTGCGCTGCCCAATCCTGTTGACAGAATTCCTCCTGCCTGCTGGTCTGCTGCCTCCACGGAGGCCTCGGCGGCCATGAAAATCTACGGCGATCTCAATTCGGGTAATTGCCTGAAGGTGAAGTGGGTCTGCGACAGGCTGGCGCTGCCCTATGAATGGATTCCCGTCGACATCCTCAAGCGCGAGAGCCGCACCCCGCAATTCCTGAAACTCAACGGCGCGGGGCAGGTGCCGACGGTCGAATTCGACGATGGCCGCACCTTGGCGCAATCCAACGCCATTATTCGCTACCTCGCCCGGGACGATGACCTGATCCCGGCCGATGCCTTCGCCGCCGCCAAGATGGACGAATGGCTGTTCTGGGAACAGTTCAGCCATGAACCCTATATCGCGGGGTGCCGCTTCCAGATGGTCTATCTCGGCAAGCCGGCCTCCGATCTCGATCCGGACAAGATCAAGCGGGGCTATGCCGCGCTGGCGCGGATGGAGCATCAGCTCGCGCTGACGCGATTTCTGGTCGGCGATACGCTCTCGCTCGCCGACGTCGCGCTGCTGGCCTATACCAGACTGGCGCATGAGGGCGGCTTTCATCTCGACGGCTATGCCGCCGTGCGGCGCTGGATCGGCGAGGCCGAGAAAGTCCTCGGTCTGCCGCCGGCGCATTGAGATCATTTTCGCGTTGCGCCGAGCCAAGCTGGGACAACCTGCCGGGATGATATTGCGATTTTGAGACAGCCCGATTATTCGGCATTGATGAACGCCGTCCTTGTGGCAATTGTCAAACGGGTTTTGCCATTCGTTCCGGTTAACGCGCGATAAACCAGCCAGCCCTTCGTAATTTTTGCCGCGGAACGATCCGTGACAATTTGGCGTATCCCGTCGGGCTCGGGCAGCTTGGGGACCGCACATGAAAAATTACTCGATTATCAGGATCGGCAACGAATATGTCGTGCAGGCCGACGACCGGAGCGTCCTGAAAATAGCCAGCCGACGCAAAGCCGCGAGGCTTGTGACCGATGCCGCGGAATTGCTGGAGTCCCATCCGCCGCAGCCGGCGCAGGCCGAACCATCCATCGTCTGCGATCCCAAGGATCATACGTGATCCCGGGGGCATGCTTGATCCCCAGGGGTCATACTTGATCCCCGGGGTCACACTTGATCCCCGGGGTCAGGCTTGATCCCCGGGGTCAGGCTTGATCCCCAAGGTCGCACTTGATGCTTCCGAAGTTCCTTGACGATTCCGGACGATTCCCTTATGCACCGCGGCGGGACACCTCCCCCCAACGGGAGGCTTACTATCTGGAAGGATAGATCATGACCGCAGCGAAGCCTGCTTCGCGGCCGAACGTGCCGCATTTTTCCTCCGGCCCCTGTGCCAAGCGCCCCGGCTGGACTCCCCAAATCCTCAAGGAAGCCGCGCTCGGCCGTTCGCATCGCGCGAAAATCGGCAAGGCCAAGCTCAAGCTTGCGATCGAGCTGACCCGCGAAGTGCTCGAAGTGCCCGCGGGTTACAAGATCGGCATCGTGCCGGCGTCCGACACCGGCGCGGTCGAGATGGCGTTGTGGTCGCTGCTCGGCGCGCGGCCGGTGACGACGATCGCCTGGGAATCCTTCGGCGAAGGCTGGGTCAGCGATATCGTCAAGGAATTGAAGCTCAAGGACGTCACTAAACTGCATGCCGGCTATGGCGAAATCCCGGATCTGGGCAAGGCTGATCCCGCTTCCGACATCGTCTTCACCTGGAACGGCACCACGTCGGGCGTGCGCGTCCCCAATGCCGACTGGATCAAGGCGGACCGCGAAGGCCTCACCATTTGCGACGCGACCTCGGCGGCGTTCGCGCAGAAGCTCGATTGGGCCAAGCTCGATGTGGTGACGTTCTCCTGGCAAAAAGCGCTGGGCGGCGAGGCCGCGCATGGCATGCTGGTGCTCTCCCCGCGCGCGGTCGCGCGGCTCGAGAGCTACACGCCGGCCTGGCCGCTGCCGAAGATCTTCCGCATGACCAAGGGCGGCAAGCTCAACCAGGGCATTTTCGAGGGCGAGACCATCAACACGCCGTCGATGCTGTGCGTTGAAGACTATCTCGACGCGCTGGACTGGGCCAAGTCGGTCGGCGGCCTCAAGGGCTTGATGGCGCGTGCCGACGCCAACACCAAGGTGCTCGCCGACTGGAAGGCGAAAACGCCGTGGATCGACTTCCTGGCCAGCGATCCCGCCATCCGTTCCAACACCTCGGTGTGCATGAAGGTGGTCGATCCTGCGATCACGGCGCTGAGCCCGGATGCACAGGCGGATTTCGCCAAGAAGCTGGTCGCCCTGGTGGAGAAGGAAGGCGCCGGCTACGACTTCGCGCATTATCGCGATGCGCCCGCGGGCCTGCGCATCTGGTGCGGCGCTACCGTGGAAGCCAAGGACGTCTCATTGCTGACGCAGTGGATCGACTGGGCCTTCGCCGAGACCAAGTCCACGCTCGCCAAGGCGGCGTAAGTCGTTCCATCTCATCATCGTCATGGCCTGGCTTGACCCGGCCATCCATCAAAAAGACCCCCGGGATTTCTGCCGCAAAGACGCGCTTCGCGCTTTTGCCCCGGGGGTGACGATATCAAATGCATCGTCCACCAATGGATCGCACCAATGTCCAAACCCAAGGTTCTCATTTCCGACGCGCTGTCGCCCGCCGCCGTGCAGATTTTTAGGGATCGTGGGATCGACGTCGATTTCCAGCCCAATCTCGGCAAGGACAAGGACAAGCTCGCCGAGATCATCGGCAATTATGACGGCCTTGCGATCCGCTCGGCGACCAAGGCGACCGCGAAGATCATCGAGAAGGCCACGCGGCTGAAAGTGATCGGCCGCGCCGGGATCGGCGTCGACAATGTGGAGATCCCGGCGGCCACGGCGAAGGGCATCATCGTAATGAACACGCCGTTCGGCAATTCGATCACCACGGCCGAACACGCCATCACCCTGATGCTGGCGCTGGCGCGCGAAATTCCGCAGGCCGACGCCTCGACCCAGGCCGGCAAGTGGGAAAAGAACCGCTTCATGGGCGTCGAGATCACCGCCAAGACGCTGGGCGTGATCGGCTGCGGCAATATCGGCTCGATCGTCGCCGACCGCGCGCTCGGTCTGCGCATGAAGGTGATCGCGTTCGATCCGTTCCTGTCGCCGGAACGCGCCAAGGATATCGGCGTCGAGAAGGTCGAGCTTGACGATCTGTTCAAGCGGGCGGATTTCATCACGCTGCATACGCCCCTGACCGAGAAGACCAGGAACATCATCGATGCTGCGGCGCTGGCCAGGATGAAAAAGGGCGTGCGCATCGTCAATTGCGCGCGCGGCGGCCTGGTCGACGAGCAGGCGCTGGTCGATGCCCTGAATTCCAGGCATGTCGCCGGTGCTGCGTTCGACGTGTTCGTCGAGGAGCCCGCCATCACCAATGTGCTGTTCGGCCATCCCAACGTGATCTGCACGCCGCATCTTGGCGCCGCCACCACCGAGGCGCAGGAGAATGTCGCGCTGCAAGTTGCCGAGCAGATGTCGGACTACCTTCTGAACGGCGCTATTTCCAACGCGGTCAATTTCCCCTCGATCACCGCCGAAGAGGCGCCGAAGTTGAAGCCGTTCATCGCGCTGGCCGAAAAGCTCGGCTCGTTCGCAGGCCAGCTCACCGAAAGCGGCATCGCGAAAGTGCAGATCACCTATGAGGGCCACGTCGCCGAAATGAAGATCAAGGCGCTGACCTCGGCGGTGCTGTCGGGGCTGCTGCGGCCGATGCTGGGTGACGTCAACGTCGTCTCGGCGCCGGTCGTCGCCAAGGAACGCGGCATGGTGGTCGACGAGATCGCGCGCGCGGCACAGAGCGACTATGAGAGCCTGATCACCGTCACCGTCACGACCGAGCGGCAGGAACGCTCGGTGTCGGGTACGGTCTATGCCGACGGCAAGCCGCGGCTGGTCGACATCAAGGGCATTCGGGTCGATGCCGAATTCGGCAAGTCGATGATTTACATCACCAACGAAGACAAGCCCGGGTTCATCGGCAGCTTCGCGGGCCTGCTCGGCGCCGCCAAGATCAATATCGCGACCTTCCATCTCGGCCGCACCAAGCAGGGCGGCGATGCCATCGCGCTGGTCGAGATCGACGGCGCGATACCGGCGGATGTGCTCGCCAAGGTGCAGGCGTTGCCCCAGGTGAAGCAGGCCAAGGCGCTGGCGTTTTAGACAACGGGGTTTTTCACCCGCTCACGGCCGCATTAGGGCTTTCGTAACCAAGCGCTAACGGGTTGTACACTATCGTGAGGCGGATTCATTCCGCCAATCGTGCGCCTGTGTGCTCACTCCCCCCGGAGACATTCCCGTGAAGCTGAACAATCTGAAAGTCACCCCCAAGCTCGGCATCTTGGTGGGTGTCACACTGTTTGGCCTCTGTGTCGCCGGCGTGCTCGCCGGCTATCTGATGCAGCGCGAGATGCTGAACGCCCGGATCGATCAGGTCCGTTCGATCGTCGAGGTCGCCCGCAACATGGCGATCGGATTGCAGAAGCAGGTCGATGCCGGCCAGCTTACCAAGGATGCCGCGATCGCCGAATTTTCTCGCCGCGCGAATTCGATGACCTTCGATAATGGCGCCGGCTATTTGTTCGGTTCGACCATGGAAGGCGTCACCCTGATCGGTCCGGATCCCAAACTGCTCGGTCTCAACCGTCTTGACGTCATCACCAATGGCAAGGCGATCGGCCGCGAATGGCGCGACAACGTCGCGGCCAAGGGCGACTACACGATGTTTTATGAATTCGTCAAGCCGGGCCAGGACGCGCCGCTGCGCAAGGTTGCCTACGCGGCCGCGATCCCCGGCTGGAACATGTATATCGGAACCGGCGCCTATCTCGAAGATCTCGATGCCAAGCTGAAGCCAATCATCTGGGCGCTTGGTCTTGCGATCCTCCTTATCGCGGTGGTCTCGGGCGGCATCGCCTGGATGATCGGCCGCAGCATCAGCCGGCCGCTCGATCAGCTCGGCGCCCGCATGCGGGGGCTGGCCGACGGCGCGCT
>NZ_JBEKCZ010000090.1:0-29099 GCF_050014615.1 Bradyrhizobium sp.
TCGATCAGCGCCCGCGTGATCGGATAGGGGTCGCCATATTCGGACGGCCGCAACCACACCCCCTTGGTCTCGATCTCGTGCCGGGCCTGCGGCGAAAAGCCCTTCCACATCAGCTCTTCGGTGAAATCGGGCGCCGGCGCGATCAGCACCAGCCCGGCCAGGGACGCCCGGCTCCGCTCCCGCCTCGCCATCTCGCGCGCCAGCAACAGCGCCATCCAGCCGCCCATCGATGAACCGATCACGACCTGAGGGCCGCTGCAGAACCGCTCGAACACCGCGACACTCTCCTCCAGCCAGCGCCCGATGGTGCCGTCGATAAACGCGCCGCCGGATTCGCCATGGCCGGAATAATCGAACCTGACACAGGCGCGACCCTGCTCGGCTGCCCACGCCTCCAGCGCAATGGCCTTGGTGCCCTGCATGTCCGAATGGAAGCCGCCGAGCCAGAACAGCCCGGGCGAGCCGCCGGCACGGGCTCGCACCGCGATTCGGCGCGCTGATTTATCCTGGCCGACCTCGATGAAGGCCGGCGGTGGCCCGGATGCCCCAGAATTGGTCATGGATGTTTACTCAGTTTCATTTGCTGTTTGTGTGAGCACACGCGATCCGTCAACGGACTCCAATACCGATCCTGGGCATTGCGGAACACCCGCCCGCCCGCTATGTGCATGATCTGAACAATACCGTCTCGCCAGCGTTAGCCGGCGTGACCAAAATGCCTCGCATTTGATGGTTTTCGCGCTTGGTCGAGCAAGTTTGCTTGCCCGTTGAAGCGTATTCCTTCACACTGTTGCCCTCGTTCACAACCTTGGAGAGTTACCCATTCGCCGTCCCAACAGAGCCCCGCCCGCTGCCACCAAAGACGGGCCGCGCACCAATGATGAAATCCGCAATCACGAAATCCAGCTGATCGACCAGACAGGCCTGAACCACGGCAATGTCGAAACGATCGCCGCCATCAAGATGGCGATGGAAGCCGGCATGGACCTCGTGGAGATTTCGCCCAATACCAGTCCTCCCGTTTGCAAGATCATGGATTACGGGAAGTTCAAATATTCCGCGCAGAAGAAAGCCGCGGAAGCCCGCAAGAAGCAGAAGGTCGTCGAGATCAAGGAGATCAAGCTCCGGCCGATGATCGACGATCACGATTACGACGTGAAGATGCGCGCGATGCAGCGCTTCTTCGAGGAAGGCGACAAGGTGAAGGTCACCTTGCGCTATCGCGGCCGTGAAATGGCCCATCAGGAAATCGGCACCAAGCTTCTGGACAAGGTCAAGACCGACGTCGCCGAGTTTGCCAAGGTCGAGCAGGACGCGCGTTTCGAAGGCCGCCAGGTAGTAATGGTTCTGGCACCGCGCTGATCCTACATCGTCGCCCCCGCCTAGTGCGCAATTGCGCACGGGAGCGGGGGCCCATACGCCGCGGCCTGGCGGTTCGGGCGATCTGGCAGACGGCTTTCTGTAAACAATCCGCAGCGGTGGTTATGGATTCCGGCCCAAGGCCGGGACGACGACCGTTTGACGATCAGCTTCGCGTCGCCTGCCAGCTGCCGCTGCATCTGTCGCCGGTAATGATCCCGCTCCACCGGCCGGTGCCTGAGTTGCCGGCAAGCCGGCCACTCCCGGTCGCGACCGAGGCGCCGACGGAAATTCTCACCGAAACGATGCCGGCGCGGCTGATGCCACCGGTGACCTTGCCGCCGCCCGCCGACGAAACGCGGGTGCCCGCCACGGCAAAGGGCACGCTGTTGGTCGAGCTGCAATTGCCCGCATGGGTGGCGAACGTGACATTCCAGACGCCGTCATAGGCTCCCGCCCCGCGCGCCACATTGGCGTCGGCGCGATCGGGTATTCCGGCCGCGGCGGCGACAACGGCCGCGGCGAATATCCATGGCCGGGCGCGTGCGCGCCCGAAATTGGTAAAAAGAGCTATCGATTGGGCTGAAATCGGCATTTTCCTGACCCTCTTGATGGCGCCGCTTGCCGGCGTCTGGCCATTTGTCGGGCGATCCGGTTGCACGGTTCAGGTTGCCAATCCGGCCCGTCTCTGCCATAAGCGCCAACTTCATCGCCCGGCTGATCAAGGGCTGCCGTGTCGATGTCCGTGCAGGTTGTTTCATTAGGAAATAACCACGCACTTTCAACGCTCTAACGAGCATTTCAGTCGCGAAAGCGCCTTTCGGGCGCGTTTTTTCTGCGGCAACAGGAGAGCCAAATGCCCAAGCTGAAGACCAAGTCAGGCGCCAAAAAGCGCTTCAAGGTGACTGCCACCGGTAAAGTAATGGCCGCCCAGCGCGGCAAGCGCCATGGCATGATCAAGCGGACGAAGAAGCAGATTCGTCAGCTTCGCGGCACCCGCGTGCTGTTCAAGACCGACGGCGACAACATCAAGAAATATTTCTTGCCGAACGCCTGATCGTCCAGGCCGCGCACGCGGTCCATTTAGCCGAGCCGCGTCCGCGCGGCGATCCGTCACCCATTTTTTCATAAAGGAGACCAGTCATGTCTCGCGTTAAACGCGGTGTGACCTCTCACGCCAAGCACAAGAAAGTCTACAAGGCCGCCAAGGGCTTTTACGGCCGCCGCAAGAACACCATCCGCGCCGCCAAGGCGGCGGTCGAAAAGGCCGGGCAGTACGCCTTCCGCGACCGCAAGCGCAAGAAGCGTACCTTCCGCGCGTTGTGGATCCAGCGCCTCAATGCCGCGGTGCGTCCGTTCGGCATGACCTACAGCGTCTTTATCAACGGCCTCTCCAAGTCGGGCATCACCGTCGACCGCAAGGTGCTGTCGGATCTCGCCATCCATGAGCCGGCGGCGTTCCAGGCGATCGCCGAAAAGGCCAAGGCCGCCCTGGCGGCGTGAGCTCGCAATCGCTGCCGCGTCCTGCAACTCCGGTGTCATGCCCCGCTTCAGGCGGGGCGTCCAGTAACCACCGACCATAGCTTTGACCCCGGGGGTTACTGGATCATCCGCCTTCGCGGATGATGACGGCATCGTGTGCCGGACTGCGAGCGCACTCCCAAAAGGTGACCGTCGCCATGTCCGACCTCATGACGCTCGAACAAGCCATCCTCGCGGAGATCGCCGCCGCTAGCGATGAAGCCGCACTCGAGGCCGTGCGCGTCGCCGCCCTCGGCAAGAAGGGTTCGATCTCGGCCTTGCTGGCCACGCTCGGCAAGATGTCGCCGGACGAGCGCAAGACGCAAGGAGCGGCGATCAATCTCGCCAAGGACGCCGTGACGCAGGCGCTGACCGCGCGCCGCGACATCCTGAAATCCGCCGCCCTCGACGCCCGGCTTAAGTCCGAGACCATCGACGTCACGCTTCCTGTGCGAGAACCTCCGGCCGAGCAGGGCCGGATTCATCCGCTCAGCCAGGTGATGGACGAACTGACCACCATCTTCGCCGATATGGGATTTGCGATCGCCGAAGGCCCCGATATCGAAACCGACGATTACAACTTCACCAGGCTGAATTTTCCCGAAGGCCATCCGGCGCGCGAGATGCACGACACGTTCTTCTTCAATCCGAAAGAAGACGGCTCGCGCATGCTGCTGCGGACCCACACCTCGCCGGTGCAGGTCCGCACCATGCTGACGCAAAAGCCGCCGATCCGCATCGTCTGCCCGGGCCGCACCTATCGCATCGATTCCGACGCCACCCACACGCCGCAGTTTCACCAGGTCGAGGGTCTCGTGATCGACAAGGGCTCGCATCTCGGCCACCTCAAATGGATCCTGCACGAGTTCTGCAAGGCGTTCTTCGAGGTCGATCACATCAACATGCGCTTCCGGCCCTCGTTCTTTCCGTTCACCGAGCCGTCGCTCGAAGTCGATATCCAGTGCCGGCGCGACAAGGGCGAGATCCGCTTCGGCGAGGGCGAGGACTGGCTGGAGATCCTGGGCTGCGGCATGGTGCACCCGAATGTGCTGCGTGCCTGCGGCATCGATCCCGACGTCTATCAGGGCTTTGCCTGGGGCATGGGCATCGACCGCATCGCGATGCTGAAATACGGCATGTCCGACCTGCGGCAGCTGTTCGAGAGCGACGTGCGCTGGCTCAGCCATTACGGCTTCAAGCCGCTCGATGTCCCGACCCTGGCGGGAGGGTTGAGTTCGTGAAGTTCACTCTCTCCTGGCTGAAGGAACATCTCGACACCGACGAGCCGCTGGAAAAGCTCGCCGACAAGCTCACCATGATCGGGCTTGAGGTCGAGCACATCGAGGACAAGGCCAAAGCGCTGGCGCCGTTCACGATCGCGCGCGTGATTTCCGCCGAGCAGCATCCCAATGCGGATCGCTTGCGGGTCTGCATGGTCGACACCGGAAACGGGGCTGCCCCGGTGCAGGTCGTGTGCGGCGCGCCGAACGCGCGCGCCGGCCTCATCAGCGTGTTCTCGGCGCCCGGTACCTTCATTCCCGGCAAGAACATCACGCTCGGCGTCGGCACCATCCGCGGCGTCGAGAGCCGCGGCATGCTGTGCTCGGCGGCGGAGCTCATGATTTCCGAAGATCACGACGGCATCATGGAGCTGCCGGCCGACGCGCCCATCGGCGCTGCTTACGCGCAATGGGCCGGGCTCGGCGATCCCGTGCTTGAAATCAATCTCACACCCAACCGGCAGGACTGCACCGGCGTGCACGGCATCGCGCGCGATCTTGCCGCCGCCGACATGGGAAAATTCAAAAACCCCGGGATCAAGCAGATCAAGGGCGAGTTCCCCTGCCCGGTGCAAGTGACGGTCGAGGATGCGGCGCTGTGTCCAGGCTTTGCGCTGCGGCTGGTGCGCGGCGTCAAGAACGGTCCGTCACCGGAATGGCTGCAGAAGCGCCTCACCTCGATCGGCCTGCGGCCGATCAACGCGCTGGTCGATATCACCAACTTCATGACCTACGACCGCGCCCGGCCGCTGCATGTGTTCGACGCCGCGAAAGTGAAGGGCCATCTTACGGTGCGCCGCGCCCGCGACGGCGAGACATTGTTGGCGCTGGACGGCCGCACCTACACGCTCGATACCGGTGCGTGCGTGATCGCGGACGATCACGGCGTCGAATCGCTGGCCGGCATCATGGGCGGCGAGGCCTCCGGCTGTTCGGAACAGACCACCGACGTGCTGATCGAATCGGCGCTGTGGAACGAAATCAACATCGCCCAGACCGGCCGCAAGCTCGGCATCAATTCGGATGCGCGTTATCGTTTCGAGCGCGGCGTCGATCCGGCCTTCATGCTGCCGGGGCTGGAGATGGCGACCCGGCTGGTGATGGAGCTGTGCGGCGGCACGCCGTCGGAGAATATTGTCGCCGGCAAGGCGTTCGGCGAGGATCGCGTGATCGATTTTCCGCTTGCCGAAGTCAAACGTCTGGCCGGCATCGACGTGCCGTTGCCGGAGATGAAGCGCATCCTCAGCCATCTCGGCTTTATGGTCGCCGGCAGTGGCGCGGTGGTGAAGGTCGCGGTGCCCTCCTGGCGTTCGGATGTCCACGGCAAGGCCGATATCGTCGAGGAGATCGTGCGCATTGTCGGCGTCGACAAAGTGCCGATGACGCCGTTCGAACGCGGCGATGCGCCGCGCAAGCCGATTCTTAAAGCGATCCAGCTGCGCACCCGCCGCGCCAAGCGCGCGCTCGCCACCCGCGGCATGGTCGAGGCGGTGACGTGGTCGTTTATCTCCAAACCGCATGCCGAATTGTTCGGCGGCGGCCAAAGCGAACTTGCGCTCGCCAATCCGATCGCATCAGACCTGTCGGACATGCGGCCGAGCCTGCTGCCGGGCCTGGTCGCCGCTGCCCAAGCAAACGCCGATCGCGGCTTTCCGGATGTCGCGCTGTTTGAAGTAGGCCAGGTGTTCAAAGGCGACCGGCCGGAAGATCAGTTGATCGCGGCATCAGGCGTGCGCCACGGCTTTGCATCCTCGCAAGGCATCGGCCGACACTGGTCTGGTTCTGCGACTGCAGACGCGCTCGACGCCAAGGCCGATGCGTTCGCGGTGCTCGCAGCTGCCGGCGCGCCGATGCAGGCGCTGCAGATCGTGCCGGGTGGGGCCAGCTGGCTGCATCCCGGCCGTTCCGGCACCATCCAGATCGGCCCGCAAAACGTGCTGGGATATTTCGGCGAGCTGCATCCGCGCACGCTGGAGCTGCTTCGCGCCGACGGCCCGCTGATCGCGTTCGAGGTGATGCTGGATCGCATCCCCGACGCCAAGCAGAAGCCGACCCGGGCCAAACCCATTCTCGAGCTCTCGGCCTTCCAGCCGGTGTCGCGCGACTTTGCCTTTATCGTCGATCGCAGCGTCAAGGCCGGCGACATCGTGCGCGCGGCGCAAGGCGTCGACAAAAAGCTGATCACCGCCGTGACCGTGTTCGACGTCTATGAAGGCAAGGGCATCGACGACGGCAAGAAATCTGTCGCCATCGCGGTCACGATCCAGCCGCGCGAAAAAACCCTGACCGATCAGGAGATCGACGCGGTCGCGGCGAAGATCGTGACCGAAGTGAACAAGAAGACCGGCGGCGTGCTGCGGTAGCGAGTTTTCCACTTCAATAGCTGCATCCTTCGAGACGCATCGCTTCGCGATGCTCCTCAGGATGAGGTCTGAGAACCCTCGTGGTGAGGAGCGCGGAGACGCCGCGCGTCTCGAACCATGAGGCCACGGGAGAAGCGGAGAGCTCAATTGATCGGCGAGCTCGGCGTCGCCGACCTCACGGGAGCTCGGCGTTGTTTCGGCGCGCGCGCCGGCTCCGGTTCGCTGTCCCGGAGTGCGCCGATCTTTCGCAGCGCCGCTTCCGCGGCGCGCTCGCCGCTTTCCCACGCGCCGTCGACCGTGCCCCATTGGGTTTCGTGGGTCGCCTCGCCGGCGAGGAACATGCAGCCGATCGGCTCGGCGAGAATTTTTCGTGACGGCTGGTTGCCCGGCCCGGCCACCGACATCGCGCCAAGCGCGTAGGGTGCTAAGTTCCAGCGGGTAGCGCTCGATTTCTTGACCGCCAAAGCGGTGTCGCTGCCGAACAGTTTTGACAACCATTCCACCGCAAAGGCCACCATGGCCGGCTCGCCCTGGCCGGCGAGATCGCGGCCGAACGAGCCCGCGACATCGATCGCGCACAGCGACGACGACCCGATATTGGCGAACAGCAGCGCCGTGCGCGCCGAGCTGCTCTGCTCGATGATGATGTCGTCGCGCGCCAGGCCCAGCGGATTGCCCGGCAGTTGCAGCGCGATCCGGTCGTAGCTGCCGAGACTCAATTTCGCGGCCGCATCGAGCTGGCGCTTGGGAAGGTCGGGCGTGAATTTGATATTGCCTGCCGCCAGCACGTTGCTCGACACCGTGACAATGGCGGCGCGCGCGTTGATCCTGCCGGCCGGCGTCTCCACCGTCACGTCGCGGCCGCTCCAGCTGATCTGGCTGGCGGGCGTCGACAGCGCCAGCGGCACCTGCTCGCCAAGCCTGGCGATCAAAGTGCCCAGACCCTGGCGGCAGGCGATCGCGGCGTTACGGTCCTGCGCACGGACCTTGTCGATGACCGAGACGTCTTTCAGATCCTTGCCCACGGCATTGGCGCCGAGCACGAATTCGGCCGTCCCCGCCCAGTCACCGAGATCCTTGGGCAGAATCGACGCGCAGGACACATCGGCCTTGCCGCGCGAGGCGTCGTCGATCGCGCGATTGGCGCGCACCAGAGCGGCGAGAAATTCCTCGGTTTCGCCCGCGCGGGCGTAGCGCCGGCCGATCCGGATCTTCTGGCCCAGCGGCGCCGCGGCCATGTCGAGCCCGGCACTGCGCGCGAGCTTGATCATCGGATTGGTGTCGGGATTGTGCAGCCATCGCGCGCCGCGATCGAACAGCACCTCGAATGTCGTGGTATCCGTGAGGCAACGCCCGCCGATCTGGGTGGATGCCTCCACCACGATCACCCTGCGGTTCGCCGCCTGGATCCGACGCGCCGCGGCGATGCCGGCAGCACCGGCGCCGATCACGACAATGTCAGCCTCGCGCGGCAATGGCGCGCCCCACGCGCGGGCGCCCAGGGCCGGTATCAGCGCCGGCGTCAGCGCAAGTGCCGCGGAGGCCGACAGGAAATCGCGCCGCGTCATTGTCATGTCAGGGTTTCCGAAGCTTTTAAAACCGGGGAGAACATCTAGCGAACTTGCCGCATCCGGGCGTGAGCGGCAACCATCATGGTAAATCAATCATGATTGATAGGCTTTTGGCATGAACTAAATTGCAACGGCTTTCGACCATGATAAGAACCACAAAAATGCGGTCGGAAAGGCCACTGGGGGGATTGCATCGTGGGCGTTGTGCTCGATACCGTCGGCAAGTGGATCGCTTCCTACCTGCAAAAGGAAGTGCCGGGTTATGAGCCGTTCACGCCGAGCGACCCGGAGCATTTGCGCGGGGTGATCGAGGCGGGCGATGTCCTGCTCGTCGAGGGCAACAACCGGGTCTCCGGCATCATCAAATATCTCACGCAATCGACCTGGTCGCATGCCGCGCTGTTCGTCGGCCCGATCGACGGGGCGGCCGAACCCGATGGCGAGCCGCACGTCCTGATCGAGGCCAATATCGGCGAAGGCGTGACGTCGGCACCGCTGTCGAAATATTTTCCCTATCACACAAGGCTGTGCCGGCCGGTCGGCCTGATGTACGAGGACCGCAACACGGTGTGCCGCTACGCCATCAACCGGATCGGCTTCGGCTACGACACCAAGAATATTCTCGATCTGATGCGCTTTCTGATTCCGCTGCCGATCCCGCAGCGCTGGCGGCGGCGGATGATCGCATTCGGCTCCGGCGATCCCACCAAGATCATCTGCTCGGCCCTGATCGCGCAGGCCTTCGACGCCGTGCGCTATCCGATCCTGCCGAAAATCACCCGCGCCGGCTCAAGACAGGCCCGCCGCGAAATCCTGCATATCCGCGATTCCTCGCTCTACATGCCGCGCGATTTCGACATCTCGCCCTATTTCGAAATCGTCAAACCCACCATCGTGCACGGCTTCGACTACACCGCCTTGCACTGGGCCGATAAACAAAAGCCGCTCCAGGAGGTAGCGGGCCAATTCGGCATCTTTCCAGAAACGAAATCGCCGCCAGTTGTTCCTGAAGCGATTGACCAAGAAGCGCCGCTTCCAGCTTAAGAAGTAACGCGGAAACCCTTCCACAGAACCTCCCCTAGCGCGCCTCGCCTCAGCGGCTCTTGCCGAACCGCGCGGGCATGTCTACCTCTCGCGAGGGCTCGCTTTAGAGGATACCACCATCATGCTGGATGCCGCCGTCAAGGCGTTGTCGCAAATCCTGTCGCCGCCGATGCGCTCGATCCTGTGGCGGTCGATTGGCCTCGCGCTGGTGCTGATCGTGGTATTGGCGCTTGGCCTGCAGCGGCTGTTGAGCTGGTTCGCGACGTCAGGCGAAGGCTGGGCCGAGGCGATGCTGGGACCGGGGTTTCACACCCCGCTCAATGTGCTGTCATGGATCGTTTCGATCGCCGCCGGTCTCGGCGTCGTGTTCGGCGCGGTGTTCCTGATGCCGGCGATCACCTCGCTGGTGGCGAGTGTGTTCGTCGACGAGGCCGCCGACCATGTCGAGCGCGAATACTATCCGGCCGAGCGTCCCGGGGTGGCGCTGCCGTTCGGCCTCGCCATGACCGAAGGCGTCAAGACCGCGGCCGGTTTCATCGCCTTCTTCATCGCCACCGCCTGGCTATTGGGCCGGGAATATTTCGAGCTCGCGGCAATGCGGTTTCGCCCGCCCGCGGAAGCCAAGGCGATGCGCAAGGAGAATGCTGGAATCGTGTTCACCGCCGGCCTCGTCATCGCGGCGTTCGTGTCGATCCCGATCGTCAATCTGGCGACGCCGCTGTTCGGCATGGCCTTCATGGTCCACATGCACAAGCGCTTGAGCGGGCCACGGCCGGAACTGATCGAGCCTTCGCGCAGGACGGGCGTACCGGTGGCGTGAATTGACACTAAATCTATTTCGTCATGGCCGGGCTTGTCCCGGCCATCCACGTCTTACTTGTTGAGAATTAGAGAAGACGTGGATGCCCGGCACAAGGCCGGGCATGACGAGCTTGGCCAGAAAGCCCCAATTCTAATGGCTGCATTTGAGTCAGACTCTCAGGTAAAGAAACACGATCAATGCGCGACCAGCGGACAGCCGCTGTCGGCCAGTGAGCGGAACGCCTGATCGCCCGGGATGGTGCCGAGGATTTTGTAATAATCCCAGGACCCGGTCGATTCCGACGGCGTCTTCACCTGGGCGAAATACATGTCGTGCACCAGCCGGCCGTCTTCGCGCAGACGGCCATTCCTGACGTAGAAATCGTTGACCGGCCGCTCCCGCATCTTCGCCATGACAGCCCTGGCCTCGTCGGTGCCGGCCGCGGCGATCGCCCCCAGATAGTGGCGAACGGCCGAATAGACGCCGGCCTGCGGCATGGTCGGCATCCGGCCCTGGCGCGCAAAGAAACGTTTCGACCAGGCGCGCGTCTCCTCGTCGCGATCCCAGTAGAACGCGGTGATGAATTTCAGCCCCTGCGCGGCTTTCAACTCCATGCTGTGAATGTCGGAAATGAAGACCAGCAGGGATACCAGGGTCTGATTTTTGGTCAGCCCGAACTCGTTGGCCTGCTTGGTGGCATTGACCATGTCGCCGCCGCCATTGGCGAAGGCCACCACCTTGGCGCCGGATGCCTGCGCCTGCAGCAGATAGGAACTGAAATCCGCGGTATTGAGCGGATGGCGCACGCTGCCGAGCACCTTGCCACCGGCAGCCAGAACCGCGCTGGTCGCATCGGCTTCCAGCGAATGGCCGAAGGTGTAGTCGACGGTGATGAAAAACCAGGTATCGCGTCCCTCGGCCACGGTCGCCTTGGCGAGGCTGGTGGTGAGCGCGTAGCTGTCATAGACCCAGGAGGCTTCGTTCGGCGTGCAGGCCTTGCCGGTAAAGGCGGTGCTGCCGACCGCGCCGGCAATGGCGATACGGTTTTTCTCCGCGGCGAGTTGCTCGACCGCCAGCGCGACCGCCGAATTGTCAAAGCCGATCGCCATGTCGACCTTGCCGATCTCGAACCACTGGCGGGCAATCGCAGCGCCGATATCGGATTTATTCTGATGATCGGCGAACACGATCTCGACCGGCTTGCCGAGCACCGTGCCGCCCGCATCCTCCACGGCCATGCGCGCCGCAACCACCGAGCCCTGGCCGCCCAAATCGGCATAGAGACCGGACTGGTCGTTGAGAACGCCGATCCGGACGACATCGTCGGAAATCTGCGCGTGCGCGGCGGGTGCGTAAAAACCTCCGACCAGACACGCGGCGGCTAGCGTTGAAGCAAAAAGCCCGAATCGCACGGCGTCACTCCCGGTAAATGCGCGGCCCTTGAGTTAGGCCTTGGCACAGTGTGAGCGTAAGCTTGGCCTGATCCGTACACAAGGCGGCGGCGAACCGAAGTCCGCAGGTCGCTATCGCCGGGATAATCCGAACCGCCGCATCAGGGCCCGCGCGGCGCCGAACGGCGCGGGCGTGAACGGGCCGGGTGGCGCCCGGGTCATCAGCGCGACACACCCGAGCGCGGCCATCGCCAGCCAGAATGTCAGCCAGAATCCGTCGATATAGGCCAGCACATTGGCCTCGCGCTGCACCAGCGCCGAAAGCGACCCCACGGCGCGCGCCATCGCGGTCGCGGCGCCGTGGCTGGTGAAGCTCTGGGATAGCTGGCCGAGAATTCTGGTGACATCGGCCGCGCCGTTCTCCAGATGCAGCCCGAGAAAATTGGAATGCACCTGCTCGCGGACGCGCAGCCAGGTGCCCATCAGCGCCACGCCGATCTCGGCGCCGCCGAGCCGCATGACCTGGACATAGGCGGCGAACGCGGTCGCCCGGGTAAAATCGGAATTGGACAATGCGATGAGCAGGATGGGCAGCAGGGTGAAGGCCTGGCCGATCGATTGCAGGATCACGATGGCGACGAAATCGCCCCGGGCCCAGTCATGCGTCAGTTGCGTTCCCAACAGGTTGGCGGTGGCGAAGGCCGACAGGCCAACGATCAGCAGGACGCGGGGGTCGAGATGCCTAAGCAGAAAGATCGACATCGGCACCGTCACAAGCATCGGCAGCGCGCCATAAAGCACCAGCAGCTCGCCGGTCTGTTCGGGCCGCAACAGGGCGACGGTGCCGAGAAAATTCGGCACCAGTGATGAATTGGAAAGGCTGGTGAGCGTGTAGAGAAGGATGACGACCAGCGAGAGCCCGACATTGCGCGAAAACAGCACGCTGACATGCGCCCATGGCCGGCGCACCATCGCCTCGTTGATGAGGAAGATGGCGACCAGCACGCCGCCTCCGATCAGCAGCGCCGCGACCGTGCCCGACTCCAGCCAGTCGAGGCGGTTGCCCTGATCAAGGCCGGCATAGATCATCGACACCCCGGCACCGAGCAGCAGCATGCCGCCCCAGTCGGCATCCTTCAGCACCTCCCGGTTGACCGGTTCTTGCGGCGTTCCGAGATAGACCATCAATCCCATCAGCGGCGCGAGCACCACGCTTTGCCAGTACAGCCACTGCCAGCCCCAATGATCGACATAAAAGCCGACCATCGACGAGCCGGTATCCAATGCGAACCCGACCCTGATCGAATAGATCGCGATCGCCGGCAGCCACCATCGGATCGGCAGGTTGCGGAAGATGATCATGAGGGTCGCGGGGACGAACATGCCCAGCAACAGGCCATGGACGATGCTGAGTGCGATCAGCGTGGTGTAATCGTGCGTGAACGGGATCATCAGCGAGACCACGGCGTACAGCAGGCTCGGAACACCCAGAATGCGGCGCAGGCCAAACGCAGTGGCGAGCCATGCCACCGCGGGCGCGATGAAGATCTGCGAGCCGATCGCCGCGGTCGAAAGCCACGCACCCTCGTCGAAGCCCAGCGAAAAAGCGCCGCGCAGGTCCGGCAATCCGACCGAGTTCAGCCGGCTGTCGAAATTGGCGAGAAACGAGCCGAGCAGCACCGCGCCAACCGCGAACAAAGGTCGCGGCGCGACGCCGCCGCGCGAGCGTGGCCCCTGGTCGGCAGCGCTATTTTCCGCCATCCGACCCCGCTTCGTCGGTGTGGATTTCCGTCACCACCGACATTCCCGGCAGCAGCCGCTCCAGCAGCGGCTGGCTCTTATCGAGGCCGATCCGAACCGGGACGCGCTGGACCACCTTGGTGAAATTGCCGGTCGCGTTGTCGGGCGGCAACAACGCGAACTGCGATCCGCTGGCGGGTGAGATTCGCTCGACGCGGCCATGCAGCCGCTCGCCCGGGAAACTGTCGACGGTGATGTCGACGGACTGGCCCGGTCTCACCCGTGTCAGCTGGGTCTCCTTGTAGTTGGCGATGACATAGACATCCGGCAGCGGCACGACATTGATGAGGTTGCTGCCGATATTGACGTAATCGTTGGGCTGAACCTGGCGTTCGCCGACGACGCCGTCGAAAGGCGCCGTGATTTTGGTGTAGCCGAGCCTGAGGTTTGCGGCGGCCAGCGTGGCCTTGGCGGCCGCGATATCAGCCCCGCGCTGCTTCCTGGTTCCGGACAACACCTCGAGCTGGTGGTGCTGCGCGGCGATCAAGGCCCGGCTGGCCCGAACATCGGCCTGGGCGCGGGCGTAGGCTGCGACGGCCTGCTCCAGCTTTTGCCGCGTGCCGGCATCTGTCTTCTCGAGCGACTGTTGCCGCTCCTGTTCCTCGCGGGCTTCGACTTCCTGGGCGAGCGCGGACACCTGCTGCGCCTCGGCCTGGGCGATGGTGGCGTATTGCAGCTCGATCTGGTTGGCGAGATTATCGAACGCGGCCTGGGCGCCGGCCACGCCGGCCTCGGCCTGTGCGACCTGGGCTTCATAGTCGGCGGGATCGATCTGAACCAGGAGATCGCCCGCCTTGACGCGCTGGAAATCGTTGGCGGCGACCGCCTGGACCTCGCCGGCGACCCGGCTGCTCAGCCGGGTCACATCGGCTTTGACATAGGCGTCGTTGGTGGACTGGATCACGGCGCTGCCGACCCAGGCATCCCAGCGCAAGGTCGCCAGCGCGATAAATCCGAACGCGACGAACACCGCCACCAAGGGAATCGCAAGCCGGCGCCAGTGCGAAGCAGCGTGCGAAGCCGTCTTCGAACCGGACGCTGGTGGCGGCGTTGGGGCACTCGCCGTTGCCGGTGAAGCTGACGTTGATCCCGACTGGCCCACAGACGGCGACGCGGTGATTTGATTCTGCTCGCTCAAGAGCGCCCCCTCTAACTCACGCCCGTCCAGGCTACACGCTGGACGATGTCTCGATATGACGGCGATTTTGCCTCAAACCGTCTTTTCCGGCCAGCGGCAGAGATCGTTGATCAGGCATACGTCGCAGCGTGGCTTGCGGGCGAGGCAGATGTAGCGGCCGTGAAGAATCAGCCAGTGATGCGCGTGCAGCATGAACTCCGACGGAATCAAGCGCTCAAGCCCGAGCTCCACCTCGAGCGGCGTCTTGCCGGGGGCCAGACCGGTGCGATTGCCGACGCGAAACACATGGGTATCCACCGCCATGGTGCGCTCGCCGAACGCCATGTTGAGCACGACATTGGCGGTCTTGCGGCCGGCGCCCGGCAGCGATTCCAGTTCGGCGCGGGTGCGCGGCACCTCGCCGCCGAATTCGGCGATCAGCTTTTCCGACAGCGCGATGACGTTTTTGGCCTTGTTGCGATAAAGCCCGATGGTCTTGATGTAGTCGCGCACCTTGTCCTCGCCCAGCGCCAGCATTTTTTGCGGCGTGTCGGCGACTTGAAACAGCGCGCGCGTGGCCCTGTTGACGCCGGCATCAGTCGCCTGCGCCGACAGCACCACCGCGACCAGCAGCGTGTAGGGGTTGAGATGTTCGAGTTCCCCCTTCGGCTCGGGATTGGCCTTGCGAAAGCGGCTGAACGCCTCATGGACTTCGGCCGGTGTCCAGGGCTTGGCTGGCGCTTTCGATTTTGCCGCAGCGTTGCCGGCTTTTTTGACGCGCTTGGCGGCGTCAGTTTTCGATTTGGGCGTCGATTTGGATTTCGACTTGAGCTTCGATTTGGGCGGAAGTCTGCGGGTGATTTTCGGCATGATCCGGGTATACTGACAGGTCATGACCGCAGGCAATGAATTTGATCCGCAGCCACAGGACGAATTGTTCTCGGCGCTGCTGACGCCGCACCGCTCGCTCAATCGCACCGGTTTTCTGGTGCTGATGGGGTTTCTCAGCGCGGTCAGCTTCGCGGCCGGCGTTGGCTTTTGGTTGATGGGCGCGTGGCCGGTGTTCGGCTTTTTCGGCCTCGACATCCTCGCGATCTATTGGGCGTTCCGGGTCAATTTCCGCCGCGCCCGCGCCACCGAGGAAATCTCGGTGACGCCCTTCGAACTTCGCGTGCGCCGGGTCAGCCATCGCGGTCACGTGGTCGAGTTCGTGCTCAATCCGCTATGGGTGCAACTCGACCGGAAGACCCACGCCGAATTCGGCATCGAAAAACTTTATCTGGTTTCAAGAGGCCGCCGCGTCGCTATCGCGAGCTTCCTCGGACCCGATGAAAAGGCAAGCTTTGCCAAAGCCTTAACGGCAGCGCTGCAGGCCGCGCGGCGGGGTCCGACCTATAATCCGATATCGTGATCCCTGTCGGGAATCGGGTGGTTTGCAGCTCGCGCCAGGCCTACATCGTAAGGCATGATGAACCTTGCCATGAACGATCACATGAACCTCGCCATCAACGACCATCGCCTGTCCAAGCCCGGTTCCGAGAACGCGGCACTGCGCGACTATGATTCGGTGCGGCGCGCGATCGCCTTCATCTCGGAGCACTGGCGCGCGCAGCCGACCATCGAATCGATGGCGGATGCCGCGAGCGTCACGCCAGATGAATTGCACCAGCTGTTTCGGCGCTGGGCCGGGCTGACGCCAAAGGCCTTCATGCAAGCGCTGACGCTCGACCATGCCAAGGGCCTGTTGCGCGATTCCGCCAGCGTGCTCGATGCGGCGCTGGACTCCGGGCTGTCGGGCCCGGGGCGGCTGCACGATCTGTTCGTCACCCATGAGGCGATGTCGCCCGGCGAATGGAAGAACGGCGGCGCCGGCATGACATTGCGCTTTGGATTTCACCCCTCGCCGTTCGGGACGGCCATTGTGATTGCCAGCGGCCGCGGATTGGCCGGTCTGGCGTTCGCCGATCCCGGCGAAGAACAGGCCGCGCTAGCCGACATGCAGCGGCGCTGGCCGCGCGCGACCTATCTCGAAGACCGCGCCGGCACATCAGCGCTGGCGCAGCGTATCTTCGACACCAAACTGTGGCGCGCGGATCAGCCGCTGCGCGTGATCCTGATCGGTACTGATTTTGAGGTCCGGGTGTGGGAGACGCTGTTGAAGATCCCGATGGGCCGCGCGGTCTGCTATTCCGACATCGCCAACAAGATCAAGAGCCCCAAGGCGTCCCGCGCGGTTGGTGCTGCGGTCGGGAAAAATCCGGTGTCGTTCGTGGTTCCCTGCCATCGCGCGCTCGGCAAAAGCGGCACGCTGACCGGCTATCACTGGGGCATCACCCGCAAGCAGGCGATGCTGGGCTGGGAAGCCGGGCAAGTCGGGATTCACTAGTCTTGTCATTCCGGGGCGATGCGAAGCATCGAACCCGGAATCTCGAGATTCCGGGTCTGGTGCTAACGCACCATCCCGGAATGACGGCTCTAATCTTTGGCAGTCACCGCTCCAGCCGCTTCCACATGATCGCCGTGTCGCAGGGCCGGCCATCCGGAAACAGCGCGTAGTCCGGCACGATCCCGGTTTGCTGCCAGCCTTCGCGCAAATAAAGCCGGTGACCGTTTTCATCGGGCACGGTATCGAGCACCAGGAGCCAGCGGCGATGCCGCCGGGCTTCCTCTTCAACCTGCGCCATCAAGGCCGCGCCGACGCCATGGCCGCGCGCGGAGCGGTGCACCAGCAATTTCCTGATATCAGCACGGTGCGGCTGGTTCGGTGGCGTATCCAGCCCGAGCTGGACCGTGCCGACGATCCGGCCGTCGAGCCGCGCCGCCAGCAGCACGGTATCGCCTGCGGCGACCGAGCCCGCGACCTTGCGAAAGAATGCCATCCCCTGCGCCTGCGAGAACGGCGACATGAAGCTGACGCTGGCGCCGCCTTCGACGCAATCGACCAATACGGCGGCCAGCTGATCCAGCGCGGCGTCCGCAACCGGCGCAACCAGGGAAATGATCTCAGGCCTGGCGCTCACGCCGCCAGATCGAGCTTCGACGCCACGGTCGAGTCGGCGTTGAGCCGGTAGATGATCGGCACGCCGGTGGCGAGTTCGCGCGCCAGAATGCCTTCCGGGGTCAGCTTTTCCAGCACCATGATCAGCGCCCGCAGCGAATTGCCGTGCGCCACCACCAGCGTGCGCTCACCGCGCAACACGCAGGGCAGAATCTCCTGCACGAAATAGGGCAGCGTGCGCGCCAGCGTGTCCTTGAGGCTTTCGCCGCCGGGCGGCGGCACGTCGTAGGAACGCCGCCAGACATGGACCTGCTCCTCGCCCCATTTCTTGCGGGCGTCGTCCTTGTTGAGGCCCGACAGATCGCCATAGTCGCGCTCGTTGAGCGCCAGATGCCGGCGGATGGGAAGACCGGTCTGGCCGATCTCGACCAGCGCCAGATCGAGCGTGTGCTGCGCGCGTATCAACGCCGAGGTAAAGGCGATGTCGAACGACAATCCCTGGGCCTTCAACTTCTGCCCGGCGTCCTTGGCCTCGGCGATGCCCTTTTCCGTTAAATCTGGATCCTTCCAGCCGGTGAAGAGATTCTTCAGGTTCCATTCGCTCTGGCCGTGGCGCACGAGCACGAGAAGGCGGTCGCTCATTCCTGTGGTTTCCGTTTCGAATCCAGATGCCTAAAAATCACTGAGCCCAAGCACATCGGCCATCGAGTACAGCCCGGGCTTGCGGCCATGGGCCCACAGCGCCGCCTTGACGGCGCCTTGCGCGAACATGGTGCGGTCCTCGGCCCGGTGCGTCAGCTCGATGCGTTCCATCGGGCCGGCAAAAATCACGCTGTGGTCGCCGGTGACGGTGCCGCCGCGCAGCGACGCAAAGCCGATGTCGCCGGCCCGGCGTGCGCCGGTGATGCCGTCCCGGCCGCGCGCGGCGTGCTGGCTCAGCGCGATCTTGCGGCCGGCCGCCGCCGCCTCGCCGAGCAGCAAGGCGGTGCCCGACGGGGCGTCGATCTTGGCCTTGTGGTGCATTTCCAGAATCTCGATATCGAAATCATCGTCCAGCGACGCCGCCACCCGCTTCACCAGCGCCGCCAGCAGATTGACGCCGAGGCTCATATTGCCCGACTTGACGACAATGGCGCGCGACGTGACGCTTTTGATCACGGCATCATCCGAGTCCGAAAGACCTGTGGTGCCGATGATGTGGACAAGGCCCCGCTCGGCGGCGATCGCGACATTGGCGATGGTCGCCCCCGGCACGGTGAAGTCGAGAATGGCATCCGCATTGGCCGACAGCGACCACAGATCGGCCGACAGCAGGACCCCGTTGGCGGGCAGCCCTGCCAGCACGCCGGCATCCTGGCCCAGCAGTTCCGAACCGGGCGCCTCCAGCGCGCCGGTCAGCACGGCGCCCGAAGTTTGCGAAATGACGCGCGTCAACGCGCGGCCCATCCGGCCACCGGCCCCCGCAACGATCAAGCGCATCTGCGTCATGTCAAAAAACCTCGTCTGTGCCGTATAGCCGGGGCAGGCAGTTCCGGCAACCGATCAGGCCTTCGGCGGGGCTCGTCCTTAGGGCTGCGGCCCGTCATAGCCTTCGATGATCACGAGGTCGCTCTCGGCGTGTTGCGATCTCATCGCAACCAGGCGGACATATTCCGGTGAATTGTAGCAGGCGATGGCGGTCTCATAATCCTTGAATTCCAGCACCACATTGCGCGAGCGCGACGAGCCTTCCCGGCCGACGAAGCGGCCGCCGCGCACCAGAAATTTGGCGCCGTATTTCGCAAATACCGCGCCGTTCTGCGCGATATATTCCTTGTAGCCGTCCATGTTGTGAACATCGACGCGGGCGATCCAGTAGCCTTTTGCCATCTGCGCTTTCCTCGGTTGGCCTGATCCTGGTTATATCAGCGCCAGCGTGATTTCCGCCACGATGGCATCCGCCGCCGCTTTGGGGTCGGCGGCTTCCATCACCGGCCGCCCGACCACCAGATAATCCGCGCCGCCCGAAATGGCGCGCCCCGGCGTCATGATGCGTTTCTGGTCGCCGAGTTCCGTGCCCGCCGGCCGCACACCCGGCGTCACCAGGCTCATCCGGGGACCGGTGATCTTGCGCAAGGCCGCCGTCTCCGCGGGCGAACAGACCAGACCATCGATACCGAGCGCCTGGGCCTGCCGGGCGCGGACCTCGACCAGATCGGTCACGCCGAGGCGATATCCCGCGGCATCGAGATCGCCGTCGTCGTAGGAGGTCAGCACGGTGACGGCGAGGATCTTCAGCCCCGACCCCGCGCACGCATCGACCGCCGCCTTCATGGTCTGCGGAAAAGCGTGCACGGTCAGGAAGGTGGCCCCGAGCCTGGCCAGGCTCTCGGTGCCGCGCGCCACCGTGTTGCCGATGTCGTGCAGCTTGAGATCGATGAAGACCTGCTTGCCGGCGTCAGCGAGTTGGCGCACCAGCGGCAAGCCGCCGGCATAGGCCAGCTGGTAGCCGATCTTGTAAAATGTCACGCTGTCGCCGAGCCGCCCGACCATCGCTTCCGCGGCCGCGACGTCGGGCAGATCGAGCGCCACAATCAGCCGGTCGCGCGGAGCGATGTCGGATGGCGGCATGTCACCTCACTCCATGCTGGGAAACGTCGATCAGCTGCCGCACCAGCGCGTTCAGCGCCTCGATATCGGCGGGATGTTTCAATCTGTCCATATCATCATAGGCCTCGCTGGCGAACGACAGCGCCAATTGATTGGGAATGACCATCGCGTGGCAGGCGGACAGTATCAGCCGCAGCGCCGCCAAAGCGCGGGTTCCACCGAGCCGGCCTTCCGACGCGGCCGCGATCGCAAACGCTCGCCCGCGAAACACCTGGCCGCGGATTTCGTGCATGTCCTGCACCCGCGTCACCCAGTCGATGGTATTCTTGACCAGCGGCGGCACCGATGAATTGTACTCCGGCGTCACCATCAGCACGCCGTGATGGGCGCCGATCATGCGTTTGAGATTGATCGCATGCTTCGGCACGCCCGATTTCGACTGCAGATCGCCGTCATAGATCGGCAGCGGAAAATCAGCGAGCGATATCCGCGTGACCTCGGCGCCGGCCTGGGCGAATTGATACGCGGCCGCCGCCGCGAGCTTCGCATTGAGCGAGCCGGTGCGCAGCGAGCCGGGGATCACCAGGATTTTCAGCGCGGACATGATTTAAAATCGCGTTCAGAACGAACCAGCCGCGCAGGCAGGCGCGGGAAGGCTTCAGCCCTTGCGATACACCCACACGCGCGCCGGCGGAAGGTTCATCCAGATCCGCTCGGAGGCCTCTGTGGATACGCCCGGCAGCGATTTCGGAATGGGCGGCGCGACCGAATAGGTGAACTGCACGAACGGCGCACCCGGTGCCAGCGCCAGGAAGGCATCGCGAATCAGTTTCAGGCGGGTCAGCATCGGCTTGGTCACCAAAGGCAGGCCCGAGACCACGGCGGATGCCGGAGCGCTCAACACATCCCAGAGCGAATCGCGCAGCGCATAGGCGTCGCCCTGCACCACCTTGGCGAGCGGATAGCGATCGCGCAGCAAAGCGCAGAAGCCCGG
Organism: Bradyrhizobium sp.; assembly: GCF_050014615.1. Classification (GTDB taxonomy): domain Bacteria; phylum Pseudomonadota; class Alphaproteobacteria; order Rhizobiales; family Xanthobacteraceae; genus Bradyrhizobium. The sequence continues at coordinate 20,830 of NZ_JBEKCZ010000090.1, forward strand.
ATTATATTCGACCAGCACAAGGCGCTTCTGGTCGACGCCATGCTCGATCAGCGCGTTGGTGATGGCGCCGGTCCCGGGCCCCAACTCGACCACCGGGCCTTTGGAATTGATGTCCACATACTGCGCCATGGTACGGGCCAATACCCGTCCCGACGGCATCACAGCGCCCATGTGAAGCGGCTTCTCGATCCATGAACGAAGAAAGCGAACCTCATCGTCGAGACGAAGGGGTTTTTTCAACGCACGCACGGACGATTGCAAAGGCATGTCGCTACCAGGCGGGACCGCGGCTTCGCGGCAGTGTCAGAAATTAGTCATAAAGAGGTATAGGTAGCGGCCGATACGGTCAAGCCGAACCGTCACTAAGTGGCGGCGCGGTTGCCGAAGAAGTCCTTGACCTTAGTGAAGAAACCCGCAGCCTCGGGTTGGGTTGCACCGGACGATAATTTTTCGAACTCGGCCAGCAATTCCTGCTGCTTCTTGGTTAAGTTTTGCGGTGTTTCGACCACGACCTGGACATACATGTCGCCGGTCTGACGCGAACGCAGCACCGGCATGCCTTTTGATGCAATGCGAAAGCGCCGGCTGGACTGGGTTCCGGCGGGGATTTTCACCTTGGTCTTGCCCTTGTCGATGGTCGGCACCTCGAATTCACCCCCCAGCGCCGCCGTCACCATCGAGATCGGCACGCGACAATGCAGATCGGCACCGTCGCGCTGAAAGAATTCATGCGAAGCCAGCGACAGGAAAATATAGAGATCGCCGGATGGACCGCCGCGAACGCCGGCCTCGCCCTCGCCGGAAAGCCGGATCCGCGTGCCGTCTTCCACGCCCTGCGGAATATTGACCGACAAGGTCCGCTCGCGCGTCACCCGCCCCGAGCCCGAGCAGGAGGGACAGGGGTCTTCGATCATCTGGCCGCGGCCCTGACAGCCCGGGCAGGTTCGCTCCAGCGTGAAAAATCCCTGCGCCTGCCGCACCCGGCCGGCGCCGCCGCAGGTCGAGCAGATCTTCGGCTTGGTGCCGGCCTTGGCGCCGATGCCCGAACAGGATTCGCAGGTGACCGAGACCGGAATCTCGATCTGGGCGGTCTTGCCGAGGAAGGCTTCCTCCAGCGTGATTTCCATGTTGTAGCGCAGATCGGCGCCGCGCTCGCGTCCACCGCGTCCGCCGCGCTGACCGGCCATGCCGAACAGGTCTTCAAAAATATCGGAAAATGACGATGCAAAGCCGGCGCCGAATCCGGGACCGCCGCCGCCCTGCTCGAACGCCGCATGACCGTAGCGGTCATAGGCGGCGCGCTTGTCGCCGTCTTTGAGGACTTCGTAGGCTTCGTTGATTTCCTTGAAACGGACTTCGCTCGTGGCGTCGCCCGGGTTTTTGTCCGGATGCCATTTCATCGCGAGCTTGCGGAACGCCGACTTCAGCTTGGACTCGTCCGCGGTACGTTCGACTTCAAGGGTTTCGTAGTAGCAGCGCTTGGTGGACATCCGTCAAACCCGCCCGAAGTTCATCCTCATTCCGAAGGAATGCGGCTCACACAATGCCGCCTTCGGCTTAATGAAAAATGACCCTCATCCGTCGCGACGCGCTGCGCGCTCACTGGGATGAGGGTCATCCTGACCGCCATTTAAGCAGACTTTTTGGTGTTCTTGTCGTCGTCGACTTCGGTGAATTCCGCGTCGACCACATCGTCTTTCGCCGCGTCCTTGGCCGCATCGGCCTCGGCCTGCTGCTTGTACATCGCCTCGCCGAGCTTCATCGAAGCCTGCGCCAGCGTATTGGTCTTGGCCTTGATCGCCTCGGCATCGTCGCCCTTCAGCGCTTCCTTCAGATCGCTGACCGCGTCTTCGATCGCCCGGCGTTCGCTTTCCTCGACCTTCGAGCCGTGCTCGGCCAGCGCCTTCTCGGTGGAATGCACCAGCGCGTCGGCATGGTTCTTGGCATCGACCGCTTCACGGCGCTTCTTGTCCTCGGCGGCGTTGGCCTCGGCGTCCTTGACCATCTTCTGGATGTCGGCTTCGGACAGACCGCCGGAGGCCTGAATCCGGATCTGCTGTTCCTTGCCGGTCGCCTTGTCCTTGGCCGAGACGTTGACGATGCCGTTGGCGTCGATATCGAAGGTCACCTCGATTTGCGGCATGCCGCGCGGCGACGGCGGAATGCCCATCAGGTCGAACTGACCGAGCACCTTGTTGTCGGCCGCCATCTCGCGTTCGCCCTGGAACACGCGGATGGTGACGGCATTCTGGTTGTCCTCGGCGGTCGAGAACACCTGGCTCTTCTTGGTCGGGATCGTGGTGTTGCGGTCGATGATGCGCGTGAACACGCCACCCAGCGTCTCGATGCCGAGCGACAGCGGCGTCACGTCGAGCAGCAGGACATCCTTGACGTCGCCCTGCAGCACGCCGGCCTGGATCGCGGCACCGATGGCCACGACTTCGTCGGGATTGACGCCCTTGTGCGGCTCCTTGCCGAACAACTGCTTCACCACTTCCTGGACCTTCGGCATGCGGGTCATGCCGCCGACCAGCACCACTTCGCCGATCTCGCCAGCGGTCAGGCCGGCGTCCTTCAAGGCCTTGCGGCAGGGCTCGATGGTCTTCTGGACGAGATCATCGACCAGCGCCTCGAACTTGGCGCGGGTCAGCTTCATCGTCAGATGCTTCGGACCGGACGCATCGGCGGTGATGAACGGCAGGTTGATTTCGGTCTGCGTGGTCGAGGACAATTCGATCTTGGCCTTTTCGGCGGCCTCTTTCAGGCGCTGCAGAGCGAGCTTGTCGTTGCGCAGGTTGATGCCCTGCTCCTTCTGGAATTCGTCGGCCAGGTAGCTGACCAGGCGCATGTCGAAGTCTTCGCCGCCCAGGAAGGTGTCGCCATTGGTCGACTTCACCTCGAACACGCCGTCGCCGATCTCGAGGATCGAGACGTCGAAGGTGCCGCCGCCGAGATCGTACACCGCGATGGTGCCGGCCTTGGTCTTGTCGAGACCATAGGCAAGCGCGGCCGCGGTCGGCTCGTTGATGATGCGCAGCACCTCAAGTCCGGCGATCTTGCCGGCATCCTTGGTGGCCTGACGTTGCGCGTCGTTGAAATAGGCGGGAACGGTGATGACGGCCTGATCGACCTTCTGGCCGAGATGGGCTTCGGCGGTCTCTTTCATCTTCTGCAGAATGAACGCGGAGACCTGCGAGGGCGAATAGGTCTTGCCGTCGGCTTCGACCCAGGCATCGCCGTTGGATGCTTTGACGATCTTGTAGGGGACAAGCTTCTTGTCCTTTTCGACCATCGGGTCGTCATAGCGGCGGCCGACCAGGCGCTTGACCGCAAAGAAAGTCCGCTCGGGATTGGTCACCGCCTGGCGCTTGGCCGGCTGGCCGACCAGGCGCTCGCCATCATCGCTGAAGGCGACGATCGACGGGGTCGTCCGCATGCCCTCGGCGTTCTCAATGACTTTCGACGTCTTGCCATCCATTACGGCAACGCACGAATTCGTGGTGCCGAGATCGATCCCAATGACCTTTCCCATGGTCCTCATATCCTTCTTTTTGCGGCAGGTTGGCTGGGCCCTGACGGCGCACCAATCCAACTCCCCAACGATCAATTACTCGCGATATTGCGACGGTGAGCCTCATATAGGAGGGGGGGCAGGCCCTGCAAGGACCGAGACGCAACCTTGAGCCCCGAAAACCCCTCAACCTTGAAAGATAGTGTCCGCTTCCGGGACGCCTTGGCGAGACCGGATCGCCGGAACACAAGCCGGAGCACAAGCCGGAACACCTGCTGGACCGGCCTGTTGCCGGAACGACAAACCCGCTAAAAGCGGGCGGACTGATCCCAAGAACCCACGGAGGACCCTGCGGAGAACCCGCCGGCTGCCCGCCGGGACCCGTGCCGGCCGACCATTGAACGGCCTCAATGCAAACACAGTAGATTTCCGATGAAGCACATTCGGCTATTCTCCGCGATTACCCTGCTCCTCATCGCCGCCGGCCCCGCCTTCGCCGCGGACCCGGTTTTCCCGCCGGGCGTCCGGGTCGGCATGGTGCCGCTGGTCGGCCTGGTGCGCGCCAAGACATTCATCGGATTTGAAACCGAGGATGGCAGCGTCAAGGTGCTGGTGGCGGAGCTGCCGGCCGACGCCTATGGCGAAGTGGTGAACGCCTTCAAGGCCAATCCGAACGGCACCGGCGGCATCAAGCCCGAGACCATCGAGACGTCGGCGGGAGTTGCCTATTACACCGTCGAGAACGCCAAGACCGGCGCGACCGCCGTACGGCGCTATTCGATGATCCTGCAGGGCGGCAGCACCTTCTCCGGCTATATCGCGGTCCAGGTCCCCGAGAATGCCAGCAAGATCTACACCGACGACGCGGTGCGGCAGATGTTTGCATCGGCCGTGATCCGCAAGTCCGTTCCGGTCGAGGAGCAGTTGTCGCTGTTGCCGTTCAAGGTCAGCGAGCTCGGCGATTTCAAGAATGTCCGCACGCTGGCGCCCGGCGGCGCCGTCATTCTCGCCGACGGCGATGAAACGACCGGCTTCGAGCCCTCTCCGTTCGTGGTGATTGGCGTGATGGCCTCCGCGCCGGCGCAACCGGAGGATCGCAGCCGCTTCGCCGAGCAGGCCGCAACCTCGATTCCGGGGGTACGCAACTGGCGTATCACGATGTCCGAGCCGGTCCGCATCGACGGCACCGCCGGATATGAAACGCGTCTCGAGGCGACCAGCGGCAAGGACAACATTCCCGTGACCGTCGTGCAGTGGCTGCGGTTCGGTGGCCCGACCACGCTTCGCGTCATCGGCAGCGCGCCGCGCGATCAATGGGCGAGCGCGTTTCCGCGTTTTCGCGCCGTGCGCGACGGAATTCACTGAGACGGAATTCACTGAACCGGCACCAAGGATCGCCCGCGGGCATCAGGTGCCAAAAATTCGAGCGCGCGCGGGCGCCGGCCAGCTTTACGATCGTTCGCCGACCTGATTTGCTGGCATCTATCTTTACAGGGGAGATGCAGCATGTTGGACCGAAGACAGATTCTGGCGGGATTAGGCACCGTGGCCCTCACGACCATGATTCCGAAATCACTTTGGGCGGCCGCTTCGATCAAGATCGATGACGCCTCGGCGCTTCTGGTCATCGATGTTCAGAACTGTTTCCTGCCCGGCGGCAGCCTGGCGGTGAAGGACGGCGAGCAAGTCGTTCCCGTGATCAATCGCATCGCCAAGGGCTTTGCCAATGTGGTGATGACGCAGGACTGGCACACCGCCGGCCATGTCTCCTTCGCGTCGGCCCATGACGGCAAGAAGCCCTTCGAAATGATCGATCTGCCTTACGGCAAGCAGATGTTGTGGCCCGATCACTGCGTGCAGGGAACCGACGGCGCCTCGCTGTCGAAAGACCTGTCGATCCCGCAGGCCGAGCTCGTGATTCGAAAGGGCTATCACAAGGACGTCGACAGCTATTCGGCCTTCACCGAAGCCGACGGCAAGACCACGACCGGGCTCGCCGCCTATCTGAAGGCGCGCAAGCTGGAGCGTCTGTTCATCGCCGGGCTGGCGACCGATTTCTGCGTGGCGTGGACCGCGCTCGACGCGCGCAAGGCCGGCTTCGAGGCCTATGTGGTCGAGGATGCCTGCCGCGGAATCGACGCGCAGGGTTCATTGGCCAAGGCCTGGGCGGACATGGAGAAGGCCGGCGTCAAGCGCATCCAGTCCAGCGATCTCGTGGTGTAAAAGAAATCGTAGGGTGGGCAAAGCCAACGGGTCGCGCGAATGCGCGCCCGATGACAGGCTCCGCGTGCCTACCTCTAAAATCTCGGTGGGCACGGCGCAAAGAGCGCCTTTGCCCACCCTACATTCTGCCCCTCATAATGGGGCGGGATCGCGCTCAGCTCGGTTCAGCAGCGCCGGCTTTGGCGCCGCCTTTGGAGACCGCCACCAGCGCCGGCCGCAGCACGCGCTCGCCGATGGTGTAACCGGCCTGCACGACCTGCACGACCGTCCCGGCGGGTACCGAAGCGTCCGGCACCTCGTACATCGCCTGCTGGAAATTCGGATCGAATTTCTCGCCCGAAGGATCGAATTTCTTGACGCCGTTTTTCTCCAGCGTGTTGAGCAGCGACCGCTCGGTCAGCTCAACGCCTTCGATCAGCGCCTTGAGCACGGGATCGGCCGCCGCTCTGGTGTCGGCCGGAACGGCATCGAGCGCACGCTGCAGATTATCGGCGATATCGAGCACGTCGCGCGCGAAACCGGTGATGCCATAGACCCGCGCATCGGCCACCTCGCGCGCGGTCCGCTTGCGCAGGTTTTCCATCTCCGCCAGCGTGCGCAGCATCTTGTCGCGCGATTCCGCGGCCTCTTTCGTAAGCGCCTCGACCGACCCTTCCTCGGGATCGTCGGGCATGATGTAGGGCTTGGAAACCACGGGTTCGGGGGCCTGTGCCGGGTTTGCCGGATTGTCCTTCTGCCCGTTGGGATCGGTCATCATACTGCCTTCTCGAAATCGTCTTGAGATTGATCTGGATCGATCTTGCAATGGATCGGGAATGAGTGGGGTTGCTGGGCCGGATATCGTGCTTCAGGCGCCAAAAATCAAGCGCCATTGCGCTTCAAGCGAAGCCTGCCCAAGGCTCGATCCGGGGTGGGAACCGGTCGACGTGACAGAAACGCTTCAAATGAGAGAGAGTCCCGCCGGATCCAGACCTGGATCATCCGCCCAGCATCCGGCTGACGATGCGCGCGGCATAGTCCACCGTCGGAATCACCCTGGCATAGTTGAGCCGGGTCGGCCCGATCACACCGAGAACGCCGACGATATGCCCAGCGCCGTCGCTATAGGGCGCGATGATCGTGGAAGAGCCCGACAGCGAAAACAGCTTGTTCTCCGATCCGATGAAAATCCGCACCCCTTCGGCGCGCTCGGCGCGTCCCAGCAGATCGATCACGCCGCGCTTGGTCTCGAGATCGTCGAACAAGAGCCGGACGCGCTCGAGATCCTCCAGCGCATGCAGGTCTTCCAGCAGATTGGCGTGACCGCGCACGATCAGCTGGCGGTTATCGGTTTCCCCGCCGGACCAGCTCGCGATCCCGGCCGCGATCACCTTTTGCGTCAGCTGATCGAGCTCGGTCCGGTTTTGGGTCAAGGCGGTCTCAAGTTCGAGGCGCGCTTCCGCCAGCGTTCGCCCGCGAATCCGTGAATTGAGAAAATTGCTGGCTTCGGTCAGGGCCGATGAGGGAACGCCCGGCGGCAGCGTCAGCACGCGGTTTTCGACCTGGCCGTCCTCGCCGACCAGCACCACCAGCGCCCGCTCCGGCTCCAGCCGTACGAACTCGATATGTTTGAGCCGCGAATTGGATTTCGCGGTCAGTACCACCGCCGCGGCCCGGGTCAGGCCGGACAGCCGGGTCAGCGCCTCGCCGAGCGCGGCCTCGACCGATTGCGCCTTGCCGACGGACGCGAGCTGGGTCTGGATCGATTGCCGTTCCGGTTCGGTGAGATCGCCCATCTGCATCAGGGCGTCGACGAAAAAACGCAGGCCGAATTCGGTCGGCAGCCGTCCCGCCGAGGTATGCGGGGCGTAAATCAGGCCGAGCGCCTCGAGATCCGACATCACGTTGCGCACCGAGGCCGGCGACAGCGGTACCGCGATCAGGCGCGAAATGTTGCGCGAGCCGACGGGTTCGCCGGTCGCCAGATAACTCTCGACGATTTGACGAAATATGTCCCGCGAACGCTCGTTGAGCTGGGCCAGCCCGGCATGCGGCGCGATCAGGCCAATCGGTTCGTGGTGGGCCACAGGGTACTCCTCACGGCAGACCCTAATTTGTCCATGTTGGAGGCAGGTTACAAGCAGGCATTGGTCCCAAAGGACGGGCGGAACTAACCACAAGGAGCCAACCAAGGGCCTTGCTGGCGCCCGCTCCCCCTCCTACAAGCACGCCAGCCACAACCTTTCTTGAATTCTGGAGGATTCCCATGCGGCCAAGCCGCCGTGCGCCGGATGAACTGCGCGCCGTGTCGCTGGAACGCGGCGTGGTCAAATATGCCGAGGGTTCCTGCATGGTCAAATTCGGCGACACCCATGTGCTGGTGACGGCCACGCTGGAAGAGCGGTTGCCGCCCTGGCTCAAGGGCCAGGGCCGGGGCTGGGTCACGGCCGAATACGGCATGCTGCCGCGGGCCACGCTGGAGCGCACCCGCCGCGAGGCGTCGGCCGGCAAGCAAAACGGCCGCACCGTCGAAATCCAGCGCCTGATCGGCCGCTCG
>NZ_JBEKCZ010000091.1:0-21123 GCF_050014615.1 Bradyrhizobium sp.
TGCTGATGGCCGGCATCTCGCCGAACATCATGATCTGGGTCGGCCCGTTCACGACATTCCATTCGGCGTTCGTGCACGCCAATCTCAACTGGACCCTTGGTCCGTTCAAATACGTGCTGGCGACGCCGGTGTTCCACCGCTGGCATCACACCTCGCTCGAGGAGGGCGGCAATACCAACTTTGCCGGGACGTTTCCGATCTGGGATATTCTGTTTGGAACTTTCCGGATGCCGGAAAACAGACTCCCGGAACGATACGGCGTGGACGATCAGGGAATTCCGTCAGAGATTGCCGGACAGCTGGCCTATCCATTCCGGCAATAGGACCCGGAGCGACATCCCGTATCCGTAGCCTTGTCGGCTCCCGATTTGCAGTTCGTTCATCTATTAAGCTCAGATTGGCCCGGTCAGGTCTCGAGTCCGGATAGCTATGTCCGGCTGCTGTTCGCCGCGTATCGGCCGGATTTGCAGGGCTTCGCAGTGGGTAGAGTAGCGTAGAGAGTAAAGCGTATGAAGACCGCGCAGATTGTCGTTCTGGGCATCGCCATAGCCGCCGGCGGCGTTGCGGCCTACCTTGTTAGTGGCTCCGACTCCAAGACGGTGGTCGCCGATGCGCCGCCGCCATTGCCGACGGTCGATGTCCTGGTTGCGAAGTCGGACATCGGACTGGGACAGGCCGTCGCTGCGGATGATATGCAATGGCAGACCTGGCCGGCGGGGACCGCGAGCAGCAATTTCATCCGCCGCAGCGATCGTCCGGAAGCGACCACCCAGATCGCCGGTTCGATCGCGCGCTATCCGTTCATTGCCGGCGAGCCGATCCGCGAACTGAAACTGGTCAAGGCCAACGGCTCCGGATTCATGGCGGCGGTATTGCCCGGCGGCATGCGCGCGGTTTCGACGGAAATTTCACCCGAAACCGGTGCCGGCGGATTCATCCTGCCGAACGACCGGGTCGACGTGATTCTGTCGAAGCACGAGAAGAATCCGGACCCAAAGAATCCCAATGACGTCATCGTTTCCGCAATTATTCTGAGCAATATCCGCGTCCTGGCCATCGATCAGGCGCCCCGGGAAAAGGACGGCCAGAACTCGGTCGTCGGCAAAACCGCGACGCTTGAATTGAAACCCGGGCAGGCCGAGATTCTCGCCCGGGCCCGCCAGGCCGGCGTACTCTCGCTGGCGCTGCGCAGCATGATTGATGCCAAGGCGCCCGAGGCTCCGAGCGTTGATGCATCGAGCGACAACCTCATCACCGTGTTTCGCGGCGATGAACGCGATGTTTATTACTGCGCGCCGCTATGCAAGAGAGGCAACGGGGGCGGCTAGGGCATGATCTTTTCGGAAAACCGGTTTCCACTTTTCCGGATCATGCTCTAATACCGGTGGCGGCCATTTCTGCTGTCCGGAGTTTTCCGCCGTGTCATCGCGCGCTGTTTCACCAACAGCAAAAGGCCGCGCAGCGAGCGCGGCCTTTCTTGATTCACGAGATCTTGCAAGATCTTATGTGACGCGGAATTTCGCAGTCGCTGCTTGCGCAGCTTGACGGAGCGAGATTCGCTTAGCCGGCGGCGCGCAGATTGTCGGCCGAAGACTTGCCAGAGCGAGATTGTCGGCCGAAGACTTGCCAGAGCGACGATCGGCTACGATCTCGTAGCTGATCTTCTGGCCTTCACGCAGTGTTCCAAGTCCGGCGCGTTCTACGGCGCTGATGTGCACGAACACGTCGTTGCCACCGTCATCCGGTTGAATGAAGCCGAAGCCCTTGGTCGCGTTAAACCACTTCACGGTTCCCATGCTCACGGGGTAGTCCCTTCTCAAGATAGATATAGTAGAAGCCCACTTTCGGTGGGCTGGTGAGATCGAATTTTTGGAAGGGTCGTCAGCGTCTAAACCGGCTGTACCGGTGGATAGCTAATGTCGTCCGGCCGAAAATCGATGGTCTATATTATGCGAAGCCAGCCCCCAAAACAATCCTGACGTGCACGATTTTTTGATCGGCGCCCGGGTTACAGTTGCAGGCTGTCACCGCGCGCCGATACGATCTTGTCGTGCATGATTTCAGGACGGCTTCGAGCACCCTACCTGCGGCGGAACTGGCCGCGCGGCGGTGCGCCACGCGGGGCTCCGCCACCCGGACGTTCGTCCTTGTGACGGAAGATCAGCCGGCCTTTTTCCAGATCATAGGGCGACATCTCGATCGTCACCCGGTCGCCTGCCAGCGTCTTGATCCGGTTCTTTTTCATCTTGCCGGCGGTGTAGGCGACGATCTCGTGTCCGGCGTCCAGCTGCACGCGGTAACGTGCATCGGGAAGGATTTCGGTCACCAGTCCTTCGAACTGGATCAGCTCTTCTTTAGCCATGGTTATCTCCAGGTCGATCGAACGTTAGCGTTGCGGCCGTTGCGTGCGATTGGGGCGGGTATTGGGACGGCTTTCGCGGTGCAAAAAAGCGACGCCCTGCATCCCCTCAGCCTTGCCACTGCCTTGCGACGGACGGAGCGGCTCCTGCCGATTGACCTCATGCCGGGTGGTTTGTGGAGCGGCATTATTACCACCGGGACGGTGGCGACGGCGAGGACCTTTCGATCCCGGCGCGCCGTCATTCGCTCTTGCCGCATGCGCGCGCGGGGCAGGGCGCCCGCTGCGATGCTGCGAAGGTGCGGGCGCCGTGTCGCGATGACCGGGGGTGCGGCGGTCTTCTGTCGGCAACGCGATCCGGATCAGCTTTTCGATGTCGCGCAGATAGGCCATCTCCTCGCCTCCGGCGACGAGCGAGATCGCGATACCATCGGCGCCGGCGCGTGCGGTACGGCCGATGCGATGGACATAGGTCTCGGGTACGTTGGGAAGATCGAAATTCACCACATGAGTGATGCCGTCGACGTCGATGCCGCGGGCGGCAATGTCAGTGGCGACCAGGGTGCGGATCTCGCCGGAACGGAAAGCCGCCAGCACCCGTTCGCGGTGGTTCTGCGACTTGTTGCCATGAATGGCGTCGGCGGGGATGCCGGCCCGCTCGAGGCCCTTCACCACCTTGTCCGCGCCATGCTTGGTGCGGGTAAAGATCAGGGCACGATTGACCGGCTCCTGCTTCAAAAGCTGCGCCAGCAACGCCGACTTGGCCGAATGGTCGACCTGGATGATGCGCTGGGTGATGCGCTCGACCGTCGAGGCGACCGGCGTCACCGCCACACGGGCAGGATCGCGCAGCATCTGTTCGGCGAGTTCGGCGATATCCTTCGGCATCGTGGCCGAGAAGAACAGGGTCTGCCGCTTGATCGGCAGTTTGGCGACGATTTTCCGGATGTCGTTGATGAAGCCCATGTCGAGCATGCGGTCGGCTTCGTCGAGCACGAGAAACTCGACCTGTCCGAGTTTCAGCCCGTTGCTCTGCACGAGATCGAGCAGGCGGCCGGGCGTGGCCACCATCACTTCGACGCCCTGCATGATCGAGCGGACCTGGCGTCCCATCGGGACGCCGCCGATCGCCAGCGCCGAGGTCAGGCGCATGTGACGGCCATAGGCGTTGAAGCTCTCGAGGATCTGTCCCGACAACTCACGGGTCGGGCTGAGCACGAGCACGCGGCAGGCCTTGGGCTGCGGCTTGATGCGGTTCTCCAGAATGCGATGCAGGATGGGGAGCGCGAAGGCTGCGGTCTTGCCGGTGCCGGTTTGGGCGATGCCGACCACGTCACGGCCAGCGAGTGCAAGGGGAATGGTTTGAGCCTGGATGGGCGTGGGCGTGAGATAATTCTCTTCTTTGAGCGCACGCGAGATGGGATCGGCGAGGCCGAAATCCTGAAAGGAGGTCAAAAGGTTGGTTCTTTCCATTGTAAAAGGCAGGCGCCCGGCTCTAACAGCCAGGAGCGCGCGAGGGGGTGTCTAGAGACACCCGCGTGTTTGGGGCGTCGGTTTTGGTTAGCTGAAGGGGCAAGCCAGAAACCGTTGAACGGGCTCAGAACACGCGGCTCGCAGTGACCCGATGATTCCGGGGTCGTGTTGTTCATATGGAACAGGAACACGGCGCTTTCAAGGTGAATTGTGAGCCGTTGCCTGGCGCGGTTAAAAACTGGCGCAAAACACTCCATTTGCGACCAAATCAGGCGCTAATTCGCATATTGGAATGCTAAAAAATTGTGCCGTAAATTTAGACAGATTGCCATTTTTGCTCACGAATTGAGCATTTGGTAGATAACATACGCATTTTTTCGGTCTAAATATTAAGCAAAAACGCGATTGCGGTCGCCGGCAGCGCTTAATTTCTCAACGAAAACAGAATGTTATACCATTGCCCGACCGTGGCATGGTTCTTGCGATTCCGTTAACGCAGGCGGCCGTGGGGCCGTTTCGCAGCGTTTAAACGCTTGCGTCAGGGAGATGACACCACATGCTTACTCAATCAACTCACGATATAGCGACGTCACTCAGCCGTCGTCGCTGGCTGGCGGCGACCGCCAGTCTGGTTCTGGGCCTGGCCACGTTTACCTCGGCCAGAGCGGCGGATGACACCATCAAGGTGGGTGTTCTTCACTCGCTCTCCGGCACCATGGCCATCAGCGAAACCACGCTGAAGGACACCGTCCTGTTCATGATCGATGAGCAGAATAAGAAGGGCGGCGTGCTCGGCAAGAAGCTCGAGGCCGTGGTCGTCGACCCCGCATCGAACTGGCCGCTGTTCGCGGAAAAAGCCCGTGAGTTGATCACCAAGGACAAGGTTTCCGTGGTGTTCGGCTGCTGGACCTCGGTGTCGCGCAAGTCCGTGCTGCCGGTGTTCAAGGAATTGAACTCGATCCTGTTCTACCCCGTGCAGTACGAGGGCGAGGAGAGCGAGCGCAACGTATTCTATACCGGTGCGGCGCCGAACCAGCAGGCGATACCTGCGGTCGACTACCTGATGAAGGACGAAAAGGTGAAGCGCTGGGTGCTGGCCGGCACCGACTACGTCTATCCGCGCACCACCAACAAGATCCTCGAAGCCTACCTGAAGTCCAAGGGCGTTGCCCAGGAAGACATCATGATCAACTACACGCCGTTCGGTCATTCCGACTGGCAGACGATCGTGGCCGACATCAAGAAGTTCGGCTCGGCCGGCAAGAAGACCGCGGTGGTCTCGACCATCAACGGCGACGCCAACGTTCCCTTCTACAAGGAACTCGGCAACCAGGGCATCAAGGCGACCGATATTCCGGTTGTTGCTTTCTCGGTGGGTGAAGAAGAACTCGCCGGCATCGACACCAAGCCGTTGCTTGGCCATCTCGCGGCCTGGAACTACTTCGAGTCGATCAAGACCCCGGCGAACGAGAAGTTCATCAAGGACTGGCAGGCCTACACCAAGAACCCGAAGCGCACGACCAACGATCCCATGGAAGCCACCTATATCGGCTTCAACATGTGGGTGAAGGCGGTCGAAAAGGCGAAGTCGGTCGATGCAGACAAGGTGATCGACGCGCTTCCCGGCACCAAGACCGCCAATCTCACCGGCGGCATCTCGGAACTGCTTCCGAACCACCACATCACCAAGCCGGTGTTCATTGGCGAAATCAAAGCCAATGGCCAGTTCGACGTGGTGTGGAAGACACCCGGTCTGGTTGCCGGCGATGCCTGGTCGAAGGAGCTGCCGGATTCCAAGGACCTGATCGGCGATTGGGTCGGCAAGAAATGCGGCAACTACAACACCAAGACCAACAAATGCGGTGGACAGGGCTCCTGATTCAGTCCTGAATCCAGACAAACCAGGGAAGGCGGCGATATCCGCCGCCTTCCCTCTGCTTTTGCCGGGGTCGTCCAGTGCTCACCAACGTCGTTAGAAATTTCCGCGCGCTCCCCTTCGCCATTTTGCTGATTTTCGCGACGGTACTGCCGGTCATGGCAGGGCCTTTCGAAGACGCGGTCGGCAAGTTCGCCAATGACGAATTCTCCGATACGGAAGAAGCCGTCGGCGTGATCGCGACCGGCGGCAATCCGCTCGCTTACACCATCATCAGCGCGCTCCAGGACGGCCGGCTGATGGCCGATCCCGAGACCAAAAAGGTTTACGTCACCCAGCCCGACGGCAAGATCATCGATGCCGCGACAGGTGAGGCCATCGCCAGCATTCCCGATAGCGCCGCCGCCGTGCGCCTCAACAACCGGCTGCGCCGCACCGTCGAGGCCGCGCTGGGTGGCCTGACCTTGCTGTCGCCCGATCCCGCCAAGCGAATCCAGGCCGCGCAGTCGGTGTTCAAGACCCACGACGAGACCATGCTGCCGGTCATCGACGGCGCGCTGCAGAAGGAGACCAACAAGGGCGCCCGGCTGGCATTTACCGAAGCGCGCGCGGCGATCCTGCTGTTCAAGGAAGACGCCACCGACGCCGAGAAGCTCGAAGCCATTGCCACCATCAAGGCACGGGGCGACCAGGAAGCGCTGGCGCTGCTGACCGGGCTGACCGGAGAGCAGCCGCCCGCGATCGCGCGCGCCGCGGCCAGTGCGACCTCGGCGATCCAGAGCAACCTTGCGCTGTGGTCGATGGCGCAGAATGCCTGGTACGGCCTGTCGCTCGGCTCGGTCCTGCTGCTCGCCGCGATCGGCCTGGCCATCACTTTCGGGGTGATGGGCGTCATCAACATGGCCCATGGCGAGATGGTCATGATCGGGGCCTACGTCACCTTCGTGGTGCAGGAAGTCATTCGCACCAGCTATCCCGGACTGTTCGACTATTCGCTGCTGATGGCGGTGCCGCTGGCCTTCATCGTCGCCGGCGCGATCGGCATCCTGATCGAGCGCACCATCATCCGCTTTCTCTACGGCCGCCCGCTGGAAACCCTGCTCGCGACCTGGGGCCTGTCGCTGGTTCTGCAGCAGGCCGTGCGCACCATGTTCGGTCCCACCAACCGCGAGGTCGGCAATCCCTCCTGGATGAGCGGCGCGTTCGAGGTCGGGCAGATCACGATCACCTACAACCGGCTATGGATCCTCTGCTTCACGATGGCGGTGTTCGCGATCCTGCTGGCGATGCTGCGTTACACCAGCCTCGGACTTGAGATGCGCGCGGTGACGCAAAACCGCAGGATGGCGGCATCGATGGGAATCGCGACCTCGCGCGTCGACGCGCTGACGTTCGGCCTCGGCTCGGGCATCGCCGGGATTGCCGGCGTGGCGCTGTCGCAGATCGACAATGTCAGTCCCAATCTCGGCCAGAGCTATATCATCGACTCCTTCATGGTGGTGGTGTTCGGCGGCGTCGGTAATTTGTGGGGCACGCTGGTCGGCGCGTTCACGCTCGGCATCGCCAACAAATTCCTCGAACCGGTCGCAGGTGCTGTGCTCGGCAAGATCGCCATTCTGGTCCTCATCATCCTGTTTATCCAGAAACGGCCGCGCGGCCTGTTCGCGCTGAAGGGACGGGCGGTGGAAGCATGATGCCGCACGTCCTCACGCGCTCGCTGGATCGCAGCGCGACCGTGTTCCTGCTGGTGGTGGCGGCGGTCGGGATTCTGGTTCCGCTGTCCAATCTGCTGCTGCCGGAAGGTTCCCTGTTCCAGGTGCCGACCTATCTGATGTCGCTGTTCGGCAAGTATGTCTGCTACGCCATTCTGGCGCTCTCGATCGATCTGATCTGGGGCTATTGCGGCATTCTCTCGCTCGGCCATGGCGCGTTCTTCGCGCTCGGCGGTTATGCGATGGGCATGTATCTGATGCGCCAGATCGGCAGCCGCGGCGTCTACGGCAATCCCATTTTGCCTGATTTCATGGTGTTCCTGAACTATCCGAAACTGCCCTGGTACTGGAACGGCTTCGACATGTTCTGGTACGCGGCGCTGATGGTGCTGTTGGTTCCGGGCCTGCTCGCATTCTGCTTCGGCTGGCTGGCGTTTCGCTCCCGCGTCACCGGCGTCTATCTCTCGATCATCACGCAGGCGATGACCTATGCGTTGTTGCTGGCGTTTTTCCGTAACGATTTCGGCTTTGGCGGCAACAACGGCCTCACCGATTTCAAGGACATTCTCGGCTTCAATGTGCAGGCCGAGAGCACGCGCGCGGCGCTGTTCGCGCTGAGCTGTCTGGCGCTGATCGTCGGCTTCCTGTTGTGCCGCGCCGTGGTGACCTCGAAGCTCGGCAAGGTATTGATCGCGATCCGCGACGCCGAATCGCGCACCCGGTTTCTCGGTTACCGCGTCGAAACCTACAAGCTGTTCGTGTTTACGCTGTCGGCCTGCATGGCTGGCGTCGCCGGCGCGCTCTACGTGCCGCAGGTGGGCATCATCAATCCCGGCGAATTCGCGCCGGGAAATTCCATCGAAGCGGTGATCTGGGTCGCCGTCGGCGGCCGCGGCACGCTGATCGGCGCGGCGCTGGGCGCCGTGGTCGTCAATTATGCCAAGACCGTGTTCACGTCCGGCCCGCTGGCGCCGTACTGGCTGTTCATGCTGGGTGCGCTGTTCATCCTGGTGACGCTGCTGCTGCCGAAGGGAATCATCGGCACCTTCAACGCCTGGTGGGAGCCGTGGAAAGCGCAGCGCATATCGCCGAACGCAGAGAGTGCCGCGCGCGAAGACGGCGTCAGCGAACCCAAGATGGCGGAGTAGGCGGATGAACGTCAGGGACACCCGTGCCACTTCCGCGCTGCTCTATCTCGACGGCGTGCACGTCTCGTTCGACGGCTTTCACGCCATCAACAATCTGTCGCTGACGCTGGCACCCGGCGAAATGCGCGCCATCATCGGTCCCAACGGCGCCGGCAAGACCACGATGATGGACATCATCACCGGCAAGACCAAGCCGGACGAGGGCGAGGTATTGTTCGACGGCGTCACCGACCTGACCCGGCTCGACGAAACCCGGATTGCCGAACTCGGCATCGGCCGGAAATTCCAGAAGCCGACGGTATTCGAAAGCCAGACCATCGAGGACAATCTGCTGCTGGCGCTCAATGTCGACCATCGCGTCAAGGGCACGCTGTTCTGGCGGGAAACCAAGGCCGAATCCGAGCGCATCGCCAAGGTGCTGGAAACCATTCGCCTGACCGATGCGCGCGACCGGCTGGCCGGAAGCCTGTCGCACGGCCAGAAGCAATGGCTCGAAATCGGAATGCTGCTGGCGCAGGACCCGAAACTGCTGCTGGTCGACGAGCCGGTCGCGGGCATGACCGACGTCGAAACCCACCAGACCGCCGAGCTCTTGAAGGAAATCAATCGCGAGAAGACCATCATGGTGGTCGAGCACGACATGACCTTCGTCCGCGAACTCGGCGTCAAGGTGACCTGCCTGCATGAAGGCTCGGTGCTGGCGGAGGGAACCATCGATCAGGTTTCGTCGAACGAGCGGGTGATCGAAGTGTATCTGGGGCGCTGAGCGATGCTGGAAGTGAAAGATATCAGCCTCTATTACGGTGCGGCCCAGGCGTTGCGCGGGGTCTCGATCTCGGCCGAACCGGGCAAGGTGACCTGCGTGCTTGGCCGCAACGGTGTCGGCAAGACCAGCCTGCTGCGCGCGATGGTCGGCCAATATCCGATCGCCAGCGGCTCGATTACATTCGACGGCACCGATATCTCCGGGCTCAAGCCCTATGAGCGCGCGCGGCGCGGGATCGGCTTCGTGCCGCAGGGCCGCGAGATTTTTCCGCTGCTGACGGTGGAAGAAAATCTCAAGACCGGCTTTGGACCGCTGAAGCGCCACGACCGCAATATCCCTGATGACGTGTTCTCGCTGTTTCCGGTGCTGCAATCGATGCTGGGGCGCCGCGGCGGCGATCTTTCCGGCGGCCAGCAACAGCAGCTCGCGATCGGGCGGGCGCTGGTGATGCGGCCCAAACTGCTGCTGCTCGACGAGCCGACCGAGGGTATCCAGCCCTCGATCATCAAGGACATCGGGCGCGCGATCACCTATCTGCGCAGCCTCGGCAGCATCGCGATCGTGCTGGTCGAACAATATCTCGACTTTGCCTGCGAGCTCGGCGACAATTTCGCCGTGATGGACCGCGGTGCCGTGAAATACGCATGCGATCGAAGCAAGCTCGATCCCAGTGAAATCAGCCGCCAGATGGCGCTGTAAGATGGGTTTGTGACGCGACCGCCTCGGTTGCGCCGGTTTTGAGGGGCGTTTGGCGAACGGATGCGGACCGATACCACGAGCGCGACTGCTGCGATTTTCGCGGCCAACCGGGCCCAGGGCGCGGTGGCCTTCGACGTGCATCAGGTCGAGGGCATCACCCGCCGTCGCCATCTGCATGAATCCGGCTCGCTGCGGGTTCGTTTCCCGTCACCGGAGGCCGAAGGCCTGTCGGCGGTTTTCGTCAATACCGCCGGTGGCGTCGCCGGCGGCGATCGGTTCGACATCGAGATTGCGACCGGCGAAGGATCGCGCCTCGCGGTGACGACGGCGGCCGCGGAAAAAGTATACCGGGCCGCGGGGCCGCCCTCGCAGCTCAACATCGCGCTGAAGCTGGGGGCGGGTTCGCATCTGGCCTGGCTCCCGCAGGAGACCATCCTGTTCGACCGCGCGCAGGTGTCGCGCCGGATCGATATCGACCTGGCGCAGAGCGCCTCGCTGTTGTTGTGCGAAATCGTGGTGTTCGGCCGCTCGGCGATGGGAGAGCGCATGCTGAGTGGCCAATTCGTCGATCGCTGGCGGCTGCGGCGCGGCGGCCGGCTGGTGTTCGCCGAAACCGTCCGGCTCGACGGCGACATCGGCGAAAAACTCAGGCAACCGGCGATCGCCAAAGGCGGCGTGGCGGTCGGCACTGCGCTGATGGTGCCGGGCGATGAGGCGCTGGTGGAGCGGATTCGCGGGTTGTCGGAATCCTTCGGCGGCGAGGTCGGCATCTCCTGCTGGAATGGATTTGCAATGGCGCGCTTCTGTGCCCAAGATGCGGCGAAGCTTCGCACCGACATGATGGCGGTGCTCGGCTGTGCCAGCGGCGCGGCGTTGCCGCGGCTCTGGCTCAATTAAACGGCTTAACTGTTAGAATGATTAGAGTGCTCGCATGAATCTGTCTCCCCGCGAAAAGGACAAGCTTCTGATTTCGATGGCGGCCATGGTGGCGCGGCGTCGGCTGGAGCGCGGCGTCAAACTCAATCATCCGGAAGCCATCGCCATCATCTCGGACTTCATCGTCGAGGGCGCGCGCGACGGCCGCACCGTCGCCGAACTGATGCAGGCCGGGGCCCAGGTCCTGACCCGCGCGCAGGTGATGCCAGGCATCGCGGAAATGATCCACGACATCCAGGTCGAGGCGACGTTTCCCGACGGCACCAAGCTTGTCACCGTCCATGAGCCGATCAGATGAAATCGTCATTCCGGGGCGGCGCGAAGCGACGAACCCGGAATCCAGAGGTAATTGATCGAGATTCCGGGTTCGATGCTGCGCATCGCCCCGGAATGACTAAGGAGAGAGTGCAAGATGATCCCCGGTGAACTCTTTATCCAGGACGGCGAGATCGAACTCAACGCCGGCCGCAAGACGGTGACGTTGACGGTGGCCAATTCAGGCGATCGTCCGATCCAGGTCGGCTCGCATTATCATTTCTTCGAGACCAATCCGGCGCTGAAGTTCGACCGCAAGAAAGCGCGCGGCATGCGGCTGGATATCGCGGCCGGCACCGCGGTGCGGTTCGAGCCGGGGCAAACCCGCGACGTCCAGCTGGTAGCGCTCGCCGGCAAGCGCGTCGTCTACGGTTTTCGCGGCGACGTGATGGGGAAGCTGTGATTTCTCTCGACGCGATCAACTCCATTCTCCCTCCCCCCTCCCTAACCCTCCCCCGCAAGGGGGGAGGGAATAAATCCGCCGATGGAGCGCGATAATGTCCGTAAAAATCAAACGTTCCGTCTATGCCGACATGTTCGGCCCCACCACCGGCGATCGGGTGCGGCTGGCCGATACCGATCTCATCATCGAGGTCGAGAAGGATTTCACGACCTATGGCGAGGAGGTGAAATTCGGCGGCGGCAAGGTGATCCGCGACGGCATGGGCCAGTCTCAAGTCACCAACCGGCAGGGCGCGGCCGATACCGTCATCACCAATGCGTTGATCGTCGATCATTGGGGGATCGTGAAGGCCGACGTCGCCATCAAGGAAGGCTATATCAGCGCCATCGGCAAGGCCGGCAATCCGGATATCCAGCCCGGCGTGACCATCGTGATCGGCCCCGGCACCGATATCATCGCGGGCGAAGGCAAGATCCTCACTGCGGGCGGATTCGACAGCCATATCCATTTCATCTGTCCGCAGCAGATCGAGCATGCATTGATGTCCGGCGTCACCTCGATGCTGGGCGGCGGCACCGGCCCGTCGCACGGCACCTATGCGACGACCTGCACGCCCGGCCCCTGGCACATGGCGCGGATGATCCAGTCGTTCGATGCGTTTCCGGTCAATCTCGGCATTTCCGGCAAGGGCAATGCGTCGCGCCCGGCTGCATTGGTGGAGATGATCAACGCCGGCGCCTGCGCGCTCAAGCTGCACGAGGATTGGGGCACCACGCCCGCCGCGATCAACAATTGCCTCAACGTCGCCGACGATTACGACGTCCAGGTCATGATCCATTCCGACACGCTGAACGAGTCGGGCTTCGTCGAGGATACCGTCAAGGCCTTCAAGGGCCGCACCATCCACGCCTTCCACACCGAGGGCGCCGGCGGCGGCCACGCGCCGGACATTATCAAAATTGCCGGCCTGAAGAACGTGCTGCCGTCCTCGACCAATCCGACGCGCCCGTTTACCCGCAACACCATCGACGAGCATCTCGACATGCTGATGGTGTGTCACCATCTCGATCCCTCGATCGCCGAGGATCTGGCCTTCGCCGAAAGCCGCATCCGCAAGGAGACCATCGCCGCCGAAGATATCCTGCACGATCTCGGTGCGCTCTCGATGATGTCGTCGGATTCGCAGGCCATGGGCCGGCTCGGCGAAGTCATCATCCGGACCTGGCAGACCGCCGACAAGATGAAGAAGCAGCGCGGCGCGCTGCCGCAGGACAAGGGCAACAACGACAATTTCCGCGTCAAGCGCTACATCGCCAAATACACCATCAACCCGGCGATCGCGCATGGCGTCTCGAAGCTGATCGGCTCGGTCGAAAAAGGCAAGCTCGCCGACCTCGTGCTGTGGTCGCCGGCCTTTTTCGGCGTCAAACCCGAATGTGTCATCAAGGGCGGCTCGATTGTCGCAGCCCCGATGGGCGATCCCAATGCGTCGATCCCGACGCCGCAACCGGTGCATTACCAGCCGATGTTCGCGGCGTTCGGTAAATCGCTGACGGCCTCTTCGGTGGTGTTTTCCTCCAAGGCGGCGGTGGCCTCGGGGCTGGCGAAGAAGCTCGGCATCGACAAGAAGCTCTACGCGGTGGAAAACACCCGCGGCGGCATCTCCAAGAAGAGCATGATCCACAACGGCGCGACGCCGAAAATCGAGGTCGATCCCGAGACCTATGAGGTCCGCGCCGACGGCGAACTCCTGACCTGCGCCCCCGCCGAGGTGCTGCCCATGGCGCAGCGCTATTTCATGTTCTAGAGTCGCTCCCGGCACCTGAAGCCAGAACAAAAGACCGGGAGGATTTCGTGATTTACGTCGTTGCCACACTGTCCGTGAAGCCTGAAACGCGCGCCGAATTCATTGCCGCTGCGACCGCCTGCATCAGGGAAACCCGCAAGGAACCCGGCAATATCGCCTACGACCTGCATGAAAGCGTCACCGATCACACCAAGATGGTATTCGTGGAGCAATGGGAAAATACCGAGGCGCTGGTGCCGCACCGTGCCGCCGAGCACATGAAGACGTTCGGCCGCGTCGCCGTGAAGTGTTTTTCGGCGCCGCCGAAGATCGAGGTCATCACCCCCGAAAAGGTCGACATCCGTTGACCGGGAAAGCCATCGCATGATCCGCGCCACGCAGGTTCGCAGCCCGCATCGCTGGAATGAGCCGCCGGCCGATACCATCGTGCTCGATTTCGACGACCGCCATCGCCGGCGGATGGCGATGACGGGCACGCGCGGGCTGGAATTCCTGCTGGACCTGGAACACGCCATTGTGCTGCGCGGCGGTGATGCGCTGGTGCTCGACGATAACAGGCTGATCGAGGTCGTCGCGGCGCCGGAGCCCTTGCTCGAGATTCGTGGCGCCGATCCGCAGCATCTGGTTCGGATCGCCTGGCATCTCGGCAATCGCCATCTGCCGACCCAGATCACGGCGCGGGGCCTGCGCATCCGGCGCGACCATGTGATCGAGGCAATGGTGCAAGGGCTCGGCGCGCGCGTGATCGAGATCGAAGCGCCGTTCGATCCCGAAGGCGGCGCCTATGCCGATGGCGGCCACGCCCACGCGCCGGCCAGCGAACCGCATGACCATGCGGCGCATGATCATGCCCATGGTCATTCCCAAGATCTTGCCCAAGATTTTGCCCAAGATCTTGCCCAAGATCTTGCCCATGATCACGGCCATCATCATCACGATGAACATGTCCATGACGAGCATTGCGGTCACGACCATCACCACGGCCATTCCCATGCTCATGACCACAAGTAAGCCGGCCCGGCCGCGGCGCCGCGCGGCGGTACGGGCCGACCCTATCAACGAGGACACCGCGCCGGCACCGAGCGGCCGGAGCGGCATGCAGGACGATGAGGCCGCAGCGCTGTACCGGCTGATGACCTGGCTGTCGCCGTCGTTTCCGGTCGGCGCCTTCTCCTATTCCAGCGGCATCGAATGGGCGATGGAGGCCGGCGACATCGTCGACGCCAACTCCTTGCGGGACTGGCTGGTCTCGATGCTCGCGGATGGTCCGGGATTTTGCGACGGCGTCTTTCTCGCGCATACGCACCGCACCGCGTCGTCGCTCGACGCGGCCGGACTGCGCGACATCGCGGAGCTCGCGGCGGCCTTCGTGCCCTCGCGCGAGCGCTATCTTGAAACCTCGGCGCAGGGACGTGCGTTCATCGAAATTGCCCGCGCGGCATGGAATTGCGACGGGCTCGACCAATTGATTTCACATTGCGACGGCGCCGTCGTTTATCCGGTCGCGGTCGGCCTCGTCAGCGCCGCGCATGCGATTGCGCTGGCCTCGACGATGCACGCCTTCTTGCATGCGCTGGCCTCGAACTGGATCTCCGCCGGCGCCCGGCTGGTTCCGCTCGGGCAGACCGACAGCCAGCGCGTGCTGGCTCAGCTCGAGCCGATCGTGGTCGCAACCGGAAAACGCGCGCTGGCGGCGTCGCTCGACGATATCGGCAGCGCCACCTTCCGCGCCGATCTCGCCAGCATGCGGCACGAGACGCAGTATACGAGGCTGTTTAGGTCGTGAGGATCGCCCGGGATGCACTTTACTCATCACGCGTCGCCCCGGCGAACGCCGGGGCCCATACGCCGCGGCCCATCGTTAGCATATGGTGGGAGACACCTTTCGCGATAATACGCCCCTGTGGTTATGGGTCCCGGCGTTCGCCGGGACGACGTCAGAGAAAGAGTGCCTCACATGGCTAGCTTGAACGGCCCGCTTCGGATCGGCATCGGGGGTCCGGTCGGATCCGGAAAAACCGCCTTGATGGACCTGCTCTGCAAGTCGATGCGGGAGCGCTATGACATCGCGGCGATCACCAACGACATCTACACCAAATGGGATGCGGAATTCCTGGTGCGTTCGGGCTCGCTGACGCCCGATCGCATCGCCGGCGTCGAGACCGGCGGCTGCCCGCATACCGCGATCCGCGAGGACGCCTCGATGAATCTGGCCGCGATCGCCGACATGCGCGCGAAATTTCCCGACCTCGATGTGGTGCTGATCGAATCCGGCGGCGACAATCTCGCCGCCACCTTCTCGCCCGAACTCGCCGATCTCACGATCTACGTGATCGACGTCGCGGCCGGCGACAAGATCCCCTCCAAGGGCGGCCCCGGCATCACCCGGTCGGACCTTCTCGTCATCAACAAGATCGACCTTGCGCCGTATGTCGGCGCGTCGCTGGAAAAGATGGACACCGATGCCAGGCGGATGCGCGGCGAGCGGCCATTTGTCATGACCAATCTCAAGAAGAGTGAAGGCCTCGACCGCATCATCGGTTTCATCGAGGCCAAGGGCGGGCTTCGCCCGGTGGCGCGGGCCAAGGTGAGCTGACCCAATTCGTTAACGCTTTGGAGTCTGGATCGCGAACGGCGGCAAGAAATTTCCGCCTTGCACCGGGAACAAAATCCAACTGCTGTCGTTGCCATCCTCTGGTGCCGCGAAGATGCGGCTGCCACCGCTCTTCTGGTTGAGTTCTTCGGATCAAGTTCTTCGCGTTAACTTCTTGTCGCCAACCGCGGTTGCGTATCGATGGTCGCTCCTTCATTATGCCGCACGTTTAGCCCTCATTTCGTTTCGATCTGTTGCCGGGCCGGCGGTCGCCAAATGCTGCTTCATCTTCTTCGCCAACGCCTCATTTTCTGAGTAAGCGAGTGGTTCGGCTGGGTTTCATCATCGGTTTTATCGCGCTGATCGGAGTTCTGCTCTCCGGTCTGGCGGGCTATCGCGTCCACGAACAGGAATTGACGGTCGACCGCATCGCGATGGCGCGCGCGATCGACGTCCACGCCAGCCTGGTTCAGGACCGCCTGACCGAACGTGAGCTGCTGGCGCGCGTCGCATCGGGCCTGTTCCATGCGCCTTCGCTGATCAAGGCCAACATGCTGCAGCCGCTGCGGGCCTCGATCTATGCCTTTAAGACCGATTTCGTGGTCGCGGGCTGGATCGCGCGGCTGCGGCCCGATGAACTGGATGCGGCGGGTGCCGAGCTCCGGAGCTCGGGATTTCCTAATCCGGCGATCCGTGACTTCAATGATGCGCCTTTGGATACGCGGTCTCTCGACAGGTCGGTCGACGTCCTGATGGACGTGGAACCCCGCAAGCAGGAGACGATGGTTTTCGCCGGCCGTTCGCTTGACCAGCAGCCGATCCTGGGAGCGATGCTGACGCAGGCCCTGAGCGAAGGAACGCCGGTTGCCTCCGACCCTGTTCCGTTGCTGCGCCCGGATGGGCCGATCGGCCTGGTTCTGGCCGCGCCGGTGCTGCAGCCGGGCGATGCGGAGCCGGCGGGCTTTGTGACGTTTTCCTACGAACTGGCGCCACTGATGCTGACCAACGACGATCTGTCGCTGTTCTCGGTCGTTTTGAAAGACCCGCGCAGCGAAGATGGCGAGCTGATTGCCGACGATCGGGGCATCGTCACGTCGCGGCCGGCCAGCCGGCAGGGTTCCACCCCGCCGGTGACGCGTACGGTGGCATTCGGAGGCCGCGACTGGACGCTCGGCTATTATGCCAAGACCAACGCGGCGATGCGGGCACAACAGACCGCCACCATCGTGGCGGCCATCGGCATCGCGCTGACCACGATCGTGTGCGGGTTGTTCGGTTATGTCTCCTACAACAATCTGCGGCTCAGCCGTGAAATCCAGGTCCGGATCGGCTTCGAGCGGCGGCTGACCGCTGTGATCGACGAACTCAATCATCGCGTGAAAAACATCCTGGCGGTGATCCAGTCGATCGTGACGCGCACGCTGCGTCATGGTTCGGACATCGATGTCGCCCGTGAACTCCTGATCGGCCGGATTCACGCGATGTCGAACGTGGTTTCACTGCTCAGCGAAAGCCAGTGGCAGGGCGTGAAACTGAAGGGGCTGTTCGAGGCGCGCGCGATACCCCACGCCGAGCGCATCGCCGTCAGCGGCCCCGATATCACCGTCAGCGCGCGGGCGGCGCAGTCGCTGTCGCTGCTGTTCTTCGAGCTGGCGTCGCATTCCGACGAAGGGCTTTCGCTGGTCGGCAAGCACCCCCACATCGTCGCGCATTGGGAAGTGAACGGGGAAGATCCCGACATCACCTTTCATTTCCGCTGGGAAGAATTCAACACCAGCGCGGCGACCCGCCGCGAGGACAGCGATTTCGGCGTCATCCTGCTCGACCGCGTCGCCCCGGAGGCGCTCGGCGGCGCATCGAAGCGGTATTTCACCGATGTGAGCTACGTCTATGAACTCACGGCGCCGATGGATACCGTGGTCGACATGTCGGAGCGCGACCGCACCGAACAATTCTCGGCGCCGCCAAAGCCGGGGCGGTAGTGGGATTTCCCCAGCCGTCGTCCCGGCCAAGCGAAGCGCGAGCCGGGATCCATAACCACAGCCGTTCGTAATTGCCCGAAAATCGTCGAACAGCATTTCTCAAATCGAGAAGCCGCGGCGTATGGGTCCCGGCGTTCGCCGGGACGACGATTTATGGAATGGGCTCACTTATAAAGCGTCTACCCCCCGCTGCCGCCGATCACGGCGCGGACGGTGTCGTCGGGACCGAAATCGTCGGCGCCGTCGACATAGAGCAGCGCCGAGAGTTTCGATCGGGCGCGGTTGACGCGGCTCTTGATGGTGCCGACCGCGCAGCCGCAGATCGCCGCGGCGTCCTCATAGGAGAAGCCGGAGGCGCCGACCAGGATCAGCGCTTCACGCTGGTCCTGCGGAAGCTTTTCGAGCGCGGCGCGGAATTCCTCGAATTCCAGATGCGCGTTTTGCGTCGGCTGGGTTTTCAGGGTCTTGGCATAGCTGCCGTCGGCGTCCTCGACCTCGCGCCGCCGCTTGCGATAGTCCGAGCGGAACAGGTTGCGCAGGATCGTGAACAGCCATGCCGGCAGGTTGGAGCCGGGCTGGAACGAGTCGATATTGGCCAGCGCGCGCAGCAGGGTTTCCTGCACCAGATCGTCGGCGCGGTCGCCATTGCCGCTGAGCGAGATCGCGAACGCGCGCAAGCTCGGAACCGACGCCAGGATGTCGTCGCGGAGTTCGTTTGTGAGAGGCATTATTCCCCTCCGTCATTTTTATCGCCCGCATTCCCCAATTGGGGAGTAGCCTCGGGCACATCAAGCTTTCGGATCAGTTCAGCGAACCGGTCCGGAACCCCCTGCCGCACGACATCGTCGTACATGGCGCGGAGCTGGTGGCCGATTCTCGACTGAATCTCGGCATTGAGACCGCCCTGCTTCTTTGCTTCCTTCATGACATGTTCCACGCTTCCCCGGAGTTAAGTCCCTGTAACTTCGTGAGTAATTCCTTGAATGGCCCCTCGGGGGGCGGCCCATCTCGAAATCTAATTCCAAGTTGCGCCAAAAGTTCCGCATTTTGGGGGGAACTTTTGTCGGGCTCGGGCGTAGACAGGCGCATCAGGGGGGAACCCGGGTCACTCCCCTCACGGACGTTTGACCCAAAAATTTTGACCAGTTTTGGCGCTAGACAAGGATGGAGTGGGGATGTCCCGATCACAGCTCGTTGCTGAACATTTACCGTTGTTGCGGCGCTATGCCCGGGCCCTGACCGGAAATCAGGCGTCGGGCGACGCCTATGTCGGCGCCATGCTGGAGGCGCTGCTGCAGGATCCGTCGCTGCTCGATGAGCAGCATGGACCCCGCGTCGGGCTGTTCCGGCTGTTCACCCAGATCTGGAATTCGGTCTCGCTCAACGACGACCCCGACGTCACCACGCTGCCGATGCCGCCGGAGCGGCGGTTGTCGAACATCACGCCGCTGCCGCGCCAGGCCTTCCTGCTGTTGTCGCTCGAGGGCTTTTCGGAAGAAGAAGTGTCGTTCATTCTCGGAATCGATGTCGCCGAGACCCGCAAGCTCGCCGATACCGCGGGCCGCGAGATGGCGGCGGAAATCGCCACCGATGTGCTGATCATCGAGGATGAGACTTTTATTGCGATGGATCTCGAAAGCCTGGTGAAGAATCTGGGCCACCATGTGATCGGCGTCGCCCGCACCCACACCGACGCGGTGGCGCTCGCCAAGAACCGCAAGCCCGGCCTGATCCTGGCCGACATCCAGCTCGCCGACGGCAGCTCCGGCCTCGACGCCGTCAACGAGCTGCTGCGCACCTTCGAGGTCCCGGTGGTGTTCATCACCGCCTATCCCGAACGCTTCCTGACCGGCGAACGCCCGGAACCGGCGTTCCTGATTTCAAAACCGTTCCAGCCGGCGATGGTCTCCGCGGTCGCCAGCCAGGCGCTGTTCTTCCAGCGCAATTCGCGCAACCGGGCGCCAAGGGTCGCCTAAGGCAAAAGGGTCGCCTAAGGCAAGCGATTGCAGTGATCTGAAATGAATCCGGCGCGCTCAAGGGCGCGCCGGATCTGTGTTGTGGCATCTGCGGGTCAGCCGCAGCTCATTTGGCGGTAACCAGCATAAGCAACTCGCTTCGCACCCGATCGAGCACGCTGGCATAGTCCCGCGTTTCGGTCTGCCGAAACAGCCGCACGCTCGGGTACCAGGGACTGTCGTCGCGATCGAGCAGCCAGCGATAATCCGGAACGTAGGGCAGCAATATCCAGGTCGGGCGCCCAAGCGCGCCGGCGAGATGGGCGACGCTGGTATCCACCGTGATGACCAGATCAAGGCAGGATAGCAACGCAGCCGTTGCGACGAAGTCGGTGAGGTCGGCGGTCAGGTCGATGATGCCCGTCCACTCGCACAACGTAGCCTTGTCGTGAGGTCTTGGATCTTTCTGCAGGCTGACGAAGGTCGCGTCGACGTCGATGATGCGCGAAAGCGCCCGCAAATGTATCGACCGGTTATGATCGTTAGAATGATTGGAATTGCCGGACCAGACCAGGCCCACCCGCAGCCGGTCGTGAGGGCCCAGGCGGTCTTCAAAGGCCTGCACGAGGTTCGCTGGCGGCGAAGGCAAATATTGTGCGCCTGAGGGGATCGTATCAAGCTGCGTACCGAAGGCCAGCGGCAGGCTGGAAATGGGGCACTGCACATCGAATACCGGAAGCGCCCCGACACCTCGCGAAAAACATTGTGCGGCACCCGGCAGCTTCGACAGCAGAGCACGAACGGCGGGCTGAACGACCAAAATAACGCGCGCCCCGCGTGCGGCCAGCATTGGCACATAACGCGCAAATTGAATGGTGTCGCCCAATCCTTCATCAACATGGATGAGGATCGTCTTGCCTTCGATGGATCTCTCGCCGAACCATCGGGGTTGAGGATATGTCGTCGAGATCGCCGAACGGTTCTTCAGCCGGGCCTCGTGTCCAGCCCAACCCGCCTCGAAATTACCCATCAGCAGGTAAAGATGCCCCAAACTCAACGCGGCGGCGGTATTGTCAGGGTCAATGGCCTTTACACGAAG
>NZ_JBEKCZ010000092.1:0-19463 GCF_050014615.1 Bradyrhizobium sp.
CATGGGCGGGCCGTTGTGGTGCGAAAACAAGATCGTCGGTGTGCTGTTTACCGCCACGCCTGACGCCGCGGCTCCCTATACACCGCTGCTGCGCCAGCGGATGGACATGCTGTGCCGCGCCGGTTCGCTGGCGCTCACCAACATGATGAATTCGGGGCAGATCGACGACGACGCGGGATCTCCGATCCTGCTGCGAACGCCGCCAGTGGTGCTGACGGCGTCAACGATGCTGTCGCGGCTACCGCCCCGCTCGGCGGATGTCGCTGTTCGGGTCTGCCGCGGCCAGACCAACAAGGAAATTGCGCGCGAGATGGGAATCTCCGACCAGACCGTGAAAGAACACGTCGCCAATCTGTGCCGGCGCTTCGGCGCCCATAATCGCACAGAGCTGGCGGCATGTCTGTTGAGCGGCGCATCGCGCCAATAGGACGGGCGTAGCGGCGATCCGCCACCCGCGAAGCTGAGCGGCGCGGCCACGCTGGCAGAGACCACGAACGCGCCGATGATTCCGGAGCGGGCTCGTGGTGGATCGGCTGTTCGGGCGGTAGATCGGTCAAACGCGAGCGATGGCGGCGACCGGGCCGCCGCCCGGCGGTCCCTGATGTTCGGCGCCGCCGGAAACGTAGACGGCGCCGCTTCCCGCCAGGCCGCCGATCAGTCCGCCAACGGCGGCGCGCGCATGCCGGGTCGCGCCGACATCGGAATCGTCGAGCATGGTATGGCGAAATCCGCGCACGACACCGCTCGGAGAGGCCTCCGCCTTGGCAAAAATATTGACCAGTTGGCGGCCGGTGGCCGGCCGAGAGCTGTCGCCCACACCAAGTCCCACGCTTTTCAACGCTTCGATCACCGCGGCGGAATCGATCGCGTCACGCATGACGGCGTGCCCGATCGTAAACGGACTCGCCGACGATGCCGAGTTACCGAGGACAATGACGACATTATGCATGAGTTCGATGCCGGCCGAGGTGGAGGCCACGGCCGAAAACAAATCGAAATTTCGAAGCACGTGCTCGTCTCGGATATCGCGACCGACTTCGCCGAGCGCCGCGGCGACCCCGAGCGCCGAGGCGCCGCGCGAATAGCCCATGGAACCATACGCACTCGTCGTAATGGTTTTCTGTCCTCGCGCAGATGCCGCCTCAATGCGCTCACTCGTCAGCAGCGGACACTTGATTTGCACGAAATGCACGTCTTGCGGATCGGCAATGCCGGCATCGGCCATAGCGAGGGTCACGGCCCTTGCCGTCTCATCGATCTGAGCCCGGCGGCCGAGCTCTTCGGGCAGAAAATCGCGCGTCGATGCGATTCCGATGCTCAAGCGCTTTCCCGAAATCCCGTCAGATCTGTCATCGACGAATTCGGCGCGTGTAAAGACGGTGAGATGTGGACTGAGCACGCCTTCCGTCCCCCCCGACATCACGAATGCAATCTGTTCTTCGACGCGGTCCGGCGGCAGATCGACGTAAGGCGCCAGCGCTCCGCACAAGGCTGCCACCGCGTATTCCCGGGTGAAATCGTTCACGCCGCCATTGCCCTCGGTTTTCCCGAGGATGGCCAGGATAGACATCGGCTCGATTTTACCCGTCCTGACGAAGTCGAGCAGACCCGATACGTCACCGGGCCCCGTGGTCGGAATCCGGATGACGTCGACTGTGAGTGTCCGCATGCTATTCCCCATCACCCTGGTGCCAGAACACAAGGCGTTTCTCGATCCATCCGATAACGTAAAACATCGCGATCCCTGCGAGGGCTGCGGCGGCGATCGCGGCAAATAAGGTCGCGGTTTCCAGATGGGCCGAGGACACGATGATGAGATAGCCCAGTCCCTGCGTGGCTCCGACAAATTCTCCGACGATGGCGCCGACGACCGCAAGCGAGGATGAAATCTTCAGCGCCGAGAACAGATATGGCAGGCAATAGGGGATGCGCAGCTTCCGGAATTCCTGCGCCCGGCTGGCGCCGAGGGTCTGGAACAGTTCGCGATATTCCGCGTCCGCCGCCTTGAGGCCCTTTACCGCGTTCACCAGCACCGGAAAGAAGCTGATCAGAACGACGGCCACGATCTTCGACCACCATCCGGTTCCCAGCCAGATCACCAGCAGCGGAGCGACCGCGACGATGGGGGTGGTCTTTACCGCAATGGCGATCGGAAACAGCCCCTCTTCAAGGGCGCGAAAGCGAACGAACAGGATGGCGCTGACGAAGGCTAATACGCTCGCGATCAGGAAGCCGGCGAGCGCCTCGGCGAACGTGACACCGAGCTGGACGAACAGCGTCCGGTCGATATTGGCAAATATGACACTTGGAGCCGGCAACAGATATTCCGGAACATGAGCCGCCATGACGAGAGCCTGCCAGGCGGCGAGCAGCAGCAATCCGAACAGCAGCGGCGATTGAACATGCGACTTCATCGGCTGGCCCTCACCATCATGCGGATATGTTTCATGATCGCTATGGCATCGGGGTCTTCCGGCGTGCGCGGCCGGGGACACCGAATGGGAACATCTTCGATCAGCCGTGCCGGGCGGGCGGTCAGAACGATGACCCGATCCGACAGGGTGACGGCCTCCGGGATCGAATGGGTGACCATGACGACGGTTTTCAAACGCGTTTCACGGCTCTGCCAGATCCGGACCAGTTCCTCGTTGAGCACATCGCGCGTGAGTTCGTCGAGCGCACCGAACGGCTCATCGAGCAGGAGCACATCCGGATCGCCCATCAGGGCGCGTGCCAGCGCCACGCGCTGCTGCATGCCTCCTGAGAGCTGCTGGGGATAGGCATCGACAAAATCGCCGAGTTGAACCATGTCCAGCATCCGGCGGGCCCGATAATCATCCGTCGAATCGACCACATTGCCGCCATTCTGGAGCTCGACCGGCAGCACCACGTTGCCGAGGGCGGTTCGCCAGGGCAGCAGCAACGGCTTCTGAAACATGAAGCCAGTGCGCAGCTTTGGATCGCGCAGGATGATGTCGCCGTCCGCCGCGGGAACCAGCCCGGCAATCGCCCGCAGCAGGGTCGACTTGCCGCACCCGCTCGGGCCGAGCAGCGAGATGAACTCGCCGCGCTGCACGATGAGGCTGAGGCCGTCGATGGCGGCGACATCGCCGAAGCGGACTTGCAACTTCTCGATCGTGATCAAGGGATCGGGCTGATGCAGCGGTATCGCCTGCGACGGATTCACGGGCGTGACCGCGTTCATTTGATGAACTCGACGGTAAATGCCTTGCTCACATCGACCGGGGTTTTCTGAAATCCCGCGTCGATCAGCAGCTTCTGCATGGCGCTCCAATTGGCGGCATCCATCCAGCCCAGCGGCTTCGCGTCAGGCTGGAGCAAGGGCAGGCTCGCCTTCATCATCGCGAATTCGTGGTCGTAAGCCAGTTTGGAGCCATATTTGAGGGTAAACTTGGCCGCTTCGTCCGGCGCCGCGATCGCGTCGGCCCAGCCCTTCAGTGTCGCGGTCACGAATTTCCTGACGACATCCGGCTTTTCCGCGAGCATCTTCTCCGTCGTAAACAGCGTGTCGGCATAGAGATCGATGCCGTAATCGGTCGGCGAAACCACGTTGACGTCAAAGCCCTTTTCCTTGGCCGCGAGCACTTCGTTGATCAGGTAGCCGGGCCAAACATCGATCGTTCCGGCGAGCAGCGGACTGATGTCGAATTTGACGGGGACTTCATTGAGCTTGGATTTGTCGACAGCGGTTTTGGCGAGCACGGCGCGATAGATCAGTTCCTCGTTGCCGCCGATCTTGACGCCGATATTTTTCCCGACGTAATCGGTCGGCGTCCTGATGCCGGACTTCGCCAGCGAAAACAGCACAAAGGGATTGCGGCGGAAGATGGCGGCAAGGGCCACCACGGGAACGCCCTTGCTTCGCGCGATCAGGATCTGGTCGGCGCCGGTAACGCCGAACTGCTCGTTTCCGCCGGCGACCATTTGAATCGCCGGGAAGTCCGGGCCGCCGGCCTGGATGTCGACGTTGAGCCCGGCAGAGCTGTAGTAGCCCTTCTCCCTGGCGACATAGAATCCGGCGAACTGCGCCTGATTGAACCATTTCAAACGGACCGTAACGGGTTCATCCGCGCTGGCGGCGGTTACCATACCGGTCAAAGCCAAGACGAAGACAAAGGCGAAGACGGAAGCGACGATACGATGAAGCATGACGACTGCCCTCCTGGTTGGTTGCGGCAGTCCAGCATGCGCGCTATTGAGTGAGCGTAACTAGAACCAAAATTATGCTACAGTGAGCGTAAAAACAGCTCACTTCATTTCCCGGCGTGTCGGATCGACCGCGAGCCCACCCAGGAAACGGCCGAATGAAACGAAAAAAGCCAGTCGCAAAAAAGAGACCGCCGGCGGGCACGCCTGATCGTGCCGCCGCCAAATCCCGGAAGCGGCGGCTTCGTCCGCCGCGGGTGCTCACTTACGTCGATGCGGTTGCCCGGTACGGGTCGATCCGGAAAGCCGCGGACGCGCTCAACATCGCATCGTCGGCGCTCAACCGCCAAATCCTCGATCTGGAAACAGATCTCGGAGCTCCCCTGTTCGAGCGGTTGCCGCGGGGCGTGCGTATGACATCTGCCGGCGAAGTCTTCCTGGTCTATTGCCGCCTGGTGATCTCGGAACTGAAACTGGTGGAATCGCGGGTCGAGCAGCTCCGCGGACTTGTGCGGGGGCAAGTCAGCGTCGCAGCCGCTGAATCGGTGGCGGGTGAGCTGTTGCCATCGGCCATTACCCAATTCCAGGCGACTCACCCAAATGTTCGTTTTCAGGTCCGGATCGGCGCCCCCGAAGAGTTGATCGAGGCTCTGGTCGCCGACCAGGTCGATCTCATCCTCACGCATGACGCGCCGAAAAAGAAGGATGTCGCCATCATCGCGACGGCACCGCAGGCGCTCTGTGCGATGGTGGTTCCCGATCATCCGCTCGCGAGGCGCGACAACCTTCGCTTACGGGATTGCCTGGGATTTCCGCTGGCGCTAGCCGATACGACATTGGCCGGACGTGCGCTGATCGAGCAGGTTCTCGCGATGGCGTCCTTTGACCTTGATCCGCGGCTGGTGTCGAATTCGGTCGAGACGATGAAGGCGTTTGCGCACATGAACCGGGGCGTCTGCTTCCAGTTTCGTAGCCCGGGAAAGGCGCTCATTCCGCCGGGCGACATGATCGCCATCCCGTTGGTCGATCCGCCTCTGTTGCAGGCAAAATTGCTGCTGGCGACGCGACGCAGCCGCGTGCTCCCGGTCGCGGCGGCGGCTTTCGCCGAACAACTGAGAAGTATTCTTACCTAATCAGGTCTCAGGTCTGGAACCGGACTCTAATCTTTTGTTTTGACGCGTTTTCTTCACGCGAACCGGTACCCACTTCGCTCGAAAACGCTCTAATCCTGAATGCCGTAGCGGTGCAGGTCATTGCCGTGGGTATCGAGCCAGGTCTTGGCGCGCTCGACATGGCCGCAGACTTTGGCGACGACCCGCCAGAACCGCGCCGAATGGTTCATCTCGACCAGATGCGCCACTTCATGGGCGGCCAGGTAATCCAGCACGTAAGGCGGCGCCAGGATCAGCCGCCACGAAAACGACAGCGATCCCGCCGACGTGCACGAGCCCCAGCGGCTCGACTGGTCGCGGATCGACAGCCGCCTGACCTTCACGCCCAGCGCCTGCGCGTAGGACAGCGATGCCTTCTGCAGATCCTTGCGCGCTTCGCGCTTCAGATAATCGAGCACCCGCCGCTCGATATGTTCGCTGGCTCCGGCGACGCAGAGAATCCGCTCGCCGCTGTCGCGCACTTCGGTCCACACGGTGCCGCGCATCGCCGCGCGATGCACGATCCGGTGGGCGACGCCACGCAGCGGAATGACAGTGCCCGGCAGAAACGGTGCGGCCTTCGGCAACCGGCCAAGGCGTGCGGCAATCCAGCCGCCGTGACGCTGCGCGAAATCCTTGGCCTCGATGATGGTGCCCCGCGGCGGCATGGTCAGGATGGCTTCGCGGTCGCTGGGATGAATGCGCAAGGTATAGCGCCGCGCCCGCCGATGGCGGCGCAGCCTGACCGAATAGATTTGCGAGCCGTGCTTGACCAGAAGTCGAGAAGGTTCGGCGGGCCGCCGATAGAGGAGGGCGCGAGTGGCCATGTCAGTCAGTCCGGGGAGCAGGAGTTCGCCCGGATTCTGCCATATCTGCCGCCAGTGGAATCGGTCGGCGCAAAAACAAATCATTTGCCCAATATACAGGGGGCGTACCGCCTGTCCGCCTCTACAGGATGGGGCTGGAACAAAATTTTTGGCGCCAAAGCACGCCCCGCCGGGCTCCTCAAGGACTGAGTGTAAACTCACTCTTTCGGAGGCGCGGAATCCGGATTTCCTTGGGGCAATTCAGAGGGTTACCAGCGACACCGAATCGCCGGAGATTTTGACCTCCGGCGCTCAACACCGCTTCGGAAATCGTCCGGTCGCGATTTATTCCGCCGCGGCGGCCAATGACGGCTTCATGTTCGCCGACGACACCATGAAATCGGAAATCCGTGGCACGATTTCCGATTTGAAACGGGAACCGTTGAACACGCCGTAATGTCCGACGCCTTTTTGCACGTAATGCACCCGGCGCAGGTCGGGAATCGAACTGCACAACGTGTGCGTCGCTTCGGTCTGCCCAATGCCGGAAATATCGTCGTTCTCGCCTTCCACCGTCATCAGCGCGACGCGGGTGATCTTCGAGGGGTCGACGGGCTTGCCGCGATGGGTCATCTCGCCCTTCGGCAGCGCGTGCTTGACGAACACCAGATCGACCGTCTGCAGATAATACTCCGCGGACAGATCCATGACGGCGAGATATTCATCGTAGAAATCGCGGTGCTTGTCGACCAGATCGCCGTCGCCCTTCACCAGGTTTTTGAACAGGGCCTTATGGGCGTCCGTATGGCGGTCGAGATTCATGCTGATGAAGCCGCTCAGCTGCAGGAAGCCCGGATAGACGTCGCGCATCACGCCCGGATGCGGGAACGGCACCTTGGTGATGACGTGGCTGCGAAACCAGTCGATGCCGCGCTCGGCGGCGAGATTGTTGACGGCCGTCGGGTTGCGGCGGGTATCGATCGGTCCGCCCATCAGCGTCATCGACACCGGCACGTAGGGATCGCGTTCCGCTTCCATGATGGAAACCGCCGCCACCACCGGCACCGAAGGCTGGCATACGGCAATGATGTGCATGTTGCCGCCGAGCACATGCAGCATCTCGATGATGTAATCGACATAGTCGTCGAGATCGAAGCGACCTTCCGTCAACGGCACCATCCGGGCATCGGCCCAGTCGGTGATATAGACTTCATGGGTCGGCAGAAACGCTTCGACCGTGCCGCGCAGCAGCGTCGCGTAGTGCCCGGACATCGGCGCAACGATCAGCACCCGCGGCTGCGGCGCGCGCAGCGGGCGGGTCAATTTGCGATCGAAATACAACAGGCGGCAGAACGGCTTTTCCCATATCGAGCGAATCTCGATCGGCGTGCGCACGCCGTTGACCTCGGTATCGTTGAGGCCCCATTCGGGCTTGCCGTAGCGGCGCGTGGTGCGCTCGAACAGTTCGCAGCCGGCGGCGACGGATTTGCCGAACTCGGTGTGCGACCATGGATTAAGCGGATTCTGAAACAGGATTTTGGTGGCGTCGGTCACGGCGCGCGCCGGATTGAGCGACGCCTGCGCCATTTCGTACATCCAGTACATCGGCGTCGTCAGCGCCGGACTGCCTTCGGCCACCAGTGGCGGTGCGCCGCCAAATTCACCAATCGGCATTTATTCCTCTAATCTCTTTTGCATCGCAGCATACTGCCGAATGCGTAATAAAGCGTCAATGCACAGATCGGTATAACTACGTGCGGCGCAAGCCGAAGATCCCTCAAATCCCCGGGATAAGTGGCGTATTCACCGCCTTATTCGCCGCTCTGGATCAGCGACCCGTGCCGCCGCGCGCTGCGCAAAAGCGCAAGAAATATCGCAAATGACGCAATTAACAGCACGATGTTGATGGCGAGCGCGGACAGCATCAGGTCGGCCCGAAAGACGTGGTCGATCAAGAGCGCCCGCATCCCCTCGAACACGTAGGTCGGCGGCAATGTCCAGGCGACATATTGCAGCCAATGCGGCAGCACCGTCACCGGGTAATAGATGCAGGCCAGCGGCATCAGGCCGAACATCAGCGTCCAGACGATGCTTTCGGCGCCGAGCCCGTTACGCAGCACCAGTCCCGAGACGAAAATCCCCACCGACCAGCTGGTGAAAATCAGATTGCAGAAGAAGGCGATCAGCGGCAGTCCGATGCCATAGAGATTGAAATCGAAGAAAAATATCGCCAGCAGCGTCATCGGAATGACGCCGATCGCGAGCCGGATCAGGCTCATGACCATCAGCGCGATCAGAAACTCGATCGGCTTGAGCGGGCTCATCATCAGGTTGCCGAGATTGCGCGCCCACATTTCCTCGAGAAACGAGATCGAAAAGCCGAGCTGCCCGCGAAACAGGATGTCCCACAGGATCACCGCGCCGACCAGGGTGCCGCCGGCGCGTGCGAAAAATCCGGCATTCTGCGCGATGTAACTCTGCAGGAAGCCCCAGGTGATGATCTGCAGAGCGGGCCAATAGAGCAGTTCCAAGAGCCGCGGCCACGACGAGGCCAAAAGATACCAGTAGCGCAGGATCATCGCCGCGATGCGATGCGGTGCGATGCCCCGATGGGTGACGAGCCTGCTCATGACGTGCCGTCCTGGACGCGGCCGCGCGCGACGTCGAGAAACACTTCCTCCAGCGTCGTCCGGTTATAGCGGGCCATGATCTTGTCCGGGCTGTCGTCGTCCTCGATGCGGCCGCGCTTCATGATGATGACGCGGTCGCACAGACGCTCCACTTCGAGCATGTTGTGCGACGCCAAGAGGATGGTCGCGCCATTTTCCTTCCGATAGGTCTCAAGGTGCTGCCTGATCCAGTCGGCGGTATCGGGATCGAGCGATGCCGTCGGCTCATCCAGCAACAAGAGCTCGGGCTGGTTGATCAGCGCTTTCGCCAGCGCCACCCGGGTCTTCTGTCCGGCGGACAGTTTGCCGTTGGCACGGTCGAGGAAGTCGCCAAGGTCGAGATCGGCGGCGAGTTGATCGATGCGTTGGCGCAAATTCTCGACCGCATAGAGGCGGCCGAAGATCGTCAGATTCTGCCGCACCGTGAGCCGCATCGGCATGTCGACGTAGGGACTTTCGAAATTCATCCGGCCCAGCACATCGGCGCTTTGGTCGGGCATCGAACAGCCCAGCACCTGGATGCGGCCCGAGGTCGGCAGCACCAGCCCCATGATCATCGCGATGGTCGTGGTCTTTCCGGCGCCGTTGCCGCCGAGCAGTCCCGTGATGCTGCCGCGTGCAATGCGAAACGAGACGTCATCGACCGCGCGGGTGGTCTTGTAGAGCTTGACGAGATGCGCGACCTCGATGGCCGCCGTTACGGCTGAATCGGCGGCGGCAAGCTCGGATGTGGCGGCGTCGTTCTTCACCATGCGGGCCGTTCATTGGGCCATCGGGAGCCCAAGCGCAAGACTTAGGTAAACAAGACTTCGGCGAGATTTCGGGACTGTCGAATCGGACCCGGGTCAGCAGATTTGTGGTCGAGGCCTGGCGCCGTTACAGTTCCGGCATGACCGAAATTGCCGTCTCCGATTTCCGCCATCCGCGCCGCTACGTCCGTCTGGATACGATCTTGCGGCTGCGCTGGCTCGCCGTGCTCGGCCAGCTCGCGGCGATCTTCATCGTGGTGCAGGGGCTCGAATTCGATGTCGAGGTGGTGCCCTGCGTGACCATCGTCGGCCTCTCGGCGCTGCTCAACCTCGTCCTGCAGACTGGCTTCAACCCGATGCAGCGGCTGGAGCCGGCCTATGCGGCGGCGCTGCTGGCACTGAACATCGTTGAACTGGCCGGACTGCTGTTCTTCACCGGCGGCCTGGAGAATCCATTTTCATTTCTGTTTCTGGCCCCGGTTCTGATTTCGGCCACCGCCCTGCCGATCCGGCTGACGATCGCGCTTGGCGTTCTGGCGGTCGCCTGTGCCTCGGTGCTGGTATTTTTCCATCTGCCGCTGCCGTGGGACAGCGACGACCCGCTGGTGCTGCCACCGATCTATCTGTTCGGTGTCTGGCTCTCGATCGTGGTTGCGATCGGCGTCACCAGTCTTTACGCGTTCCAGGTCGCCGAAGAAGCCCGCAAGCTGTCGGACGCGCTGGCCGCCACCGAACTGGTATTGACGCGGGAACAACATCTCACC
This sequence comes from Bradyrhizobium sp., assembly GCF_050014615.1. GTDB lineage: Bacteria > Pseudomonadota > Alphaproteobacteria > Rhizobiales > Xanthobacteraceae > Bradyrhizobium. The sequence continues at coordinate 10,307 of NZ_JBEKCZ010000092.1, forward strand.
CAGCTTGACGGTCTCGCCGCCGCGGCCGCCCACGAACTCGGCACGCCGCTCTCGACGATCTTCCTGATTTCGCGTGAGCTGGAGCGGGCCCTGCACGACAACAGCGCGCTTGCCGGCGACATCAAGACCTTGCGCGAACAGGCCCAACGCTGCCGCGATATCCTGGCCAAGATCACCCAGCTCTCCTCCACCGGCGCGCCGTTCGATCGCATGCCCTTGTCCGCGCTGATCGAGGAAACGGTGGCGCCGCATCGCGATTTCGGCGTCGCGATCAAGGTCCGTATCGCGGTCGCCGGCACCCCCGAGCCGGTGGGAACCCGCAATCCGGCGATCCTCTATGGCGTCGGCAACATTCTGGAGAACGCCGTCGATTTCGCGCGGGCGACGGTGGAGGTCAACGCGTGGTGGAACACCGAGACCGTCGAGATCATCATTTCCGATGACGGTCCGGGGATCGCACCCGACATGCTCAAGCGTATCGGCGAACCCTATCTGTCGCGGCGGCGCAGCGCCGACGAGGTCCAAAGCGAGCGCAGCGGCCTCGGTCTTGGCGTATTCATCGCCCGCACGCTGCTGGAGCGTACCGGCGCCAAGGTCTCCTTCAGCAACCGGGTTTTCCCGGATCATGGCGCTGTGGTCCATATCGTCTGGCCGCGCAGCCGGTTCGAAACCCCGGAACCCGCGGCTGAACCGTCATCCTAGCGCGTTTTCGAGCGACCGTCCCGGACGCGACCCGGCCCTAGAATCGTTCTCAAGGGTTGGGAGAGGGGCCTGATCGCCCGTTTGCGGCCTTGGCAGCACCCGGCCGCCGCGCCATATGTTGTAAGGTCCGACATCGATGGGATATCCGAATCGTGAACGCCATTGCCGAACTGACTGATCACGCCGATCGTTCGCTGCTGATCGTGGAGGACGACAAGCCGTTTCTGGAGCGCCTTTCGCGCGCCATGGAGACCCGCGGTTTTACCGTGACCTCCTGCGACAGCGTTTCCGATGGCCTGGCGCAGATCGGAAAGGCCGCGCCGGCGTTCGCGGTGGTGGATCTGCGGCTCGGCGACGGCAATGGCCTCGACGTGGTGTCGGCGCTGAAGCGCAAGCGTCCCGACGCGCGCGCGATCGTACTGACCGGCTATGGCAACATCGCCACCGCCGTGACCGCGGTGAAGATGGGCGCGGTGGATTATCTCTCGAAACCCGCCGACGCCGACGATGTGGTCGCGGCGCTGCTCGCCAGCGGCACCGAGAAGTCCGAGCCGCCGAACAATCCGATGTCGGCGGATCGGGTGCGCTGGGAGCACATCCAGCGCATCTACGAGATGTGCAACCGCAACGTCTCGGAAACCGCGCGGCGGCTGAACATGCATCGCCGCACCCTGCAGCGTATTCTCGCCAAGCGCGCGCCGCGCTAGCGCTGATCCGGACAAGCGGAAACGGTTTCCCTCGCGACCAACGCGAAGCGCTTGCGGATCCGGCCATGCCAGGGCCGGATCCTGGTTGCAGAACGCCGTCACGTATGCGACGATCTGTAGCGCTACAAGCGGCGAAACTCGCAAGGGGACGAAGATGGACGATAGCCTGCCCGAACTGGGTGACCTCGAACGAGAGGTGATGCAACTGGTCTGGGCCAACGCTCCGATCACGGCCGAGGCGGTGCGTGAACGGCTTTCTCGTCCTCTCAAGGAATCAACCGTTCGGACCGTGCTGCGAAGGCTGGAAGACAAGGGCTACACGACGCACACGGTGGATGGGCGAACCTATGTGTACCATGCGGCCGAGCCGCGTGGCCGCGTCGCGGCAAAAGCAGTCCAGCGCATCGTCGATTGGTTCTGCAACGGTTCGATCGAAGAGGTTCTGGTCGGCATGGTGGATACGGCCATGCTCGACCAGCGGCAGTTGCGCATGCTTGCCGACCAGGTTGCGAAAGCGAAGGTAAAGGCGAAGAACGGGAGAAGGTAATGTTGGCGATTCTGGCGGAGTCGGCGCTGCGTTCCCTGGTACTTGGAAGCATCGTGTGGGTTGGCTTGAATCTTCTGCGTGTGCGAAATCCACACGTGCACATGACATCCTGGGCGATGGTGCTGGCGGCGTCGTTGTTAATGCCGCTGCTGATGCATTGGACCACGGTGACCATCACCCTGGATCCCTTGCCGGTGCCGACGCCGGAAAACCTGTGGCCTGACAGGATTCCCGGGGGTCTATTGTCGGAGCCATTGAGCCCGTCGCCCCCTTCGGAACCCGGCACGCCCGGCGTGGCTGGCGGCGAGCATGCCGAAGCCGTCAATTGGTGGGGTCTCGCGACGGCAATCTATGCATTGGTTTCCGCCGTGCTGTTGCTGCGACTGGCCATCGGTATCTATCTGACGTGGCGGCTGGTCGGCGCGGCCAAACCGGTGAGCGAGCCGATGAGTGAACTCTGGGCCGCCAACGCCGACGTGCGCGTGAGCGATGCCATCGGCGGGCCTGTCACCTTCGGATCAACCATTCTGCTTCCGCCGCAATGTGTCGAATGGGATTTGCCGAAGCGTCAGGCCGTGCTCGCCCATGAGGGCGCCCACGTCGCCAACCGGGATTTCTATGTCCTGCTGCTGGCCTCGCTCAATCGCGCGGTGTTCTGGTTCAGCCCCTTTGCGTGGTGGCAGCTGATCCGATTGGCCGAACTTGCCGAAATCATCAGCGATGCCCGGGCGCTCGAGGTTGTTGAAGACAGGCTGTCCTACGCGGAGATTCTGCTCGACCTGATGCGCAATGTTCGGCAGACCCCGGCGGGTCTGGAGATGGCGAGGGCGGGCACGATCCGCGCCCGCGTCGAGCGCATTCTTGCCGCCACCATAGTCCCTGCAAAGGTAGGGTGGCGAAAGCGGTTCTGGATCGCGGCCGCCATCCTGCCGGTCGCCATCGTTTCTGCCGGCACCATCGCCTACAACACGCCGCCCGCATCCACACTTGCCATCGATGATGCAGGAGATGCGACGAGCGCCGTTGGCAAGCCGCAACGCGTTTCCTTCTATTCATTGGGGCGAACGTCGATCTTCGCCATTTTTTGGGAGGACGACAATCTGTTCGCGCAACTGACCGGGCAGCGAAAACTCCGATTATCCCTCGAGGCGGACGGCACCTATTCCTATCCGGCCGCGGCCGGCCCGATGACTTTCGCGCTCGGCGATCAACGACAGTCAGCCGAACTGAAGGTAAGCCAGAATGGTCGCGAGTCGCGGGCGGCCCGGATCGCGGAGATCTCCGAACCGCGCAACGATGCCAATGCATCGCTCGACGAGTATGTCGGCTGGTACGAGTTGGAGCCGTACCGCGTGATCGCCGTAACGCGCGACGCAGACCGGATGGTTGTGCAGGAGACCGGACGAGCGAAATTCCGGGTCGCGGCACAAGGCCCGGATGCTTTTTCAAGCCAGCATGATGATCTCGTGATTTTCCTGCGCGACGATCATGCAAGGGTGACCCAGGTCTTGTTTCAAGAGCCGGTGTCCGGAGCACGGATAGCGCCGCGGCTCGACATCGCCAAGGCAAAGATAGTGGAAGAAAGATTTGCACGGCGAATAGCGGAGGTCCCGGATCGATTCAGGGGACAGGCCCCGCAACCGGGCAGTAAAGAGGCGGTGCGGCGTGGAATCGCGGACATGCAGCGCGGCACGCCGGACTATGACCGAATGAGTGCGCAATTGGCTGTCAAGATCCGTCGCCAGGCTTCCGAACTGCAGTCAATTCTCAAGGCACTGGACGCGGTCGAGTCGATCTTCTTTCGCGGCGTCGGTCCTGGCGGTTACGACATCTATGGCGTGAAGTTCGCCAAGGGTCTCGCGGAGTTTCGCATCCTTTTGGCAGCGGATGGCAAAGTTGATGACGTTACTTTCCGGGCCGACGGCGACGAAGGCCTCGGCGACGTCGTTGCCTGTTCTAACGAACAGGGGTTGAGATCTCCGGCTGACGCCGCGCCGATTCATGTGGTGTTCTACAACGTCACCGGTGCAAACATCCGGCTGTACAGGCTGGACGCCGAGGGAAAACGCACGATCCAGGGCGTGATCGGCGAGAACATGTCAACCTCCGTCCTGACCGCCGTCGACAGTCCGTGGGTTGTCGCCGATGCGTCGGGGACATGTCTGGAGGTCGTGCTGCCCGGACAGCGTACGCGTTACAATACGATCGAGGAGACCGGGCCAGACGGTCAGCTGCAGCACGCGACGTCGCGGCGCACCGCTCCCTTGGCTGGAAGCGAAGAGATGCTGCGCCAGTACATCGAGGCGTTGGTGCGCGGCGAGCCGAATTACGATCGCATGACCCCTGAGGTCGCGGCGCAGACACGGCAGCAGCTTCCCTTCGACCAGGCGATCCTGAGCAGGCTCGGCGCGCTGCGCGCGATGTCGTTTCGGGGAGTGACCGGCATGGGCAACGACATTTACATGGCGCATTTCGCCAACGGCACCGCGGAGTGGAGGATCGGCCTGGCCAGGGACGGCGCGATCGGTCGCATTGCACTGGGTCCGCAATAGGGGCCCGCTCCCGGCACTCAATCTGGACTTGCACCGCGGATGATCGAGTGCTACGATGTGTAGCACTACGATAAAAAGCATTTCCCAGAAGCCGTCCGCGGCAGGGTAGCACCGGCACGCTGTGGCTTGTTATCTCTCGGGGCGTTGCGATGAGCAATTCCGCAAAGGCTGAAGCCGTACTGGCGCTGCATCGGTTCGGGATGGGGCCGCGTCCGGGATCGATGGCGGCCATCGAGTCGGACCCGCGTGGGGCATTGATCGCCGAACTCGAGCGGCCGCCTGTAGCTCTGCCCGCGGCGTCAGCTTTGCCTTCCAGTTCCAAGGCCTTTCGCACCGTCCAGGATGCCGACGCGAAACGGCAAGCCCAGACGATCGTCGCCACGCGAAAGCAACAGGAAGCCAAACGACAACAAATGTCCGAAGCGCCCGCCATGATGGAGGGAGCCGAGCAAGGCGTCAAAGACGAGCAAGGCGTCAAAGAGATGGCGGCGAAGACCGCCGCCGACGCGGTGCCCGATCCACGGCGGGGGATCTATCTCGCGGAGGCGAAGACCCGCGTCGAAGCGGCTCTCGGCGCCGAGATCGGATTTGTCGAGCGGCTGGTCTGGTTCTGGTCCAATCATTTCTGCGTCTCGGCCGACAAGATCATAAGCATGTGCGGCGCCTACGAGCGCGAGGCCATTCGTCCCCATGTGCTGGGCCGGTTCGCCGATCTGCTGCTGGCCGCCGAGGGCCATCCGGCCATGCTGTTTTATCTCGACAACGGCGCTTCGATGGGTCCGAATTCGGTCGCCGGCATCAATCGGACGCGTGGCCTGAACGAGAACTTCGCCCGCGAGACCCTGGAGCTGCACACGCTGGGTGTGCGCAGCGGCTACACCCAGGAGGACGTCATCAGTTTTGCCAATGTGCTCACCGGATGGACCTGGGTGCCGCCGGCCGACAATCCCGAGCATGGCGGCGAATTCACCTTCAATCCGCGTTTGCACGAGCCCGGACCGCAAAAGGTCTTGGGAAAATTCTACGAGGAAGACGGCGCGGAGCAGGGACGCGCCGTGCTTCGTGATCTGGCCGCGCATCCCGCGACGGCGACGCATCTGGCCACCAAGCTCGCGCGCAATTTCGTCGCCGATGCGCCGCCTCCTGCATTGGTCGAGCGGCTGGCAAAGGTTTTCCTCGATACATCAGGCGATCTCAAGGAGGTCGCCAAGGCGATGGTCTTGTCTGACGATTCCTGGACGCCGCCGCCGGCCAAACTCAAGCGTCCAAGCGAGTGGGTCGTCGGCATGGTGCGGGCAATCGGCAATACGCAAACAGATCCGGTGCGGTTCACAAATGGGCAAGCCCTTCTCGGCGAACCCTTGTGGCGTCCCTCATCGCCGAAAGGCTTTCCGGATGAAGAAGCGTCCTGGATTGACGGCATCGGGCGGCGGCTGGACGTCGCCAACAACGTCGCGGAGCGCGTCGCAGGCCGGGTCGATCCGCAGGACGTCATAGAGAACGTGCTCGGATCGTCGGTATCGCCTGAGTTGAAGCAGGCGGTGGGCCGCGCCGAGAGCCGTCAGCAGGCGCTGGCGCTGTTGTTCATGTCGGCTGAATTTCAGAGGAGATGAGCATGAATTTCCGCCCCCATTTGCCCAACCGCCGCGAGGCCCTGCTCGGCGCCGGTGCGCTGTTCGCATGGAGCCAGATGCCAAGGCTGGCACGGGCCGAGGGCCGCGATCCGCGCTTGCTGGTCATCGTGCTCCGAGGCGCGCTGGATGGGCTGGGGGCTGTCGCGCCGGTCGGCGATCCCGACTGGATTGGCCTGCGCGGCGACCGGGCGCTGGTGCTCGACGGCAAGACGCCGGCGCTGCCGCTGGACACATTCTTCGCGCTCAATCCCGCGATGCCGAACCTGCATCGGCTCTACAAGGCACAGCAGGCCTGCATCGTGCACGCCACGGCGACGCCCTATCGCGAGCGCTCGCATTTCGACGGCCAGGACGTGCTCGAGAGCGGGATCGCCCGGCCCGGTGCCGTTGACTCGGGCTGGCTCAATCGCGCATTGGCGGCGCTCGAATCGGACGGTCAGGTCGACCTGCGCGGCAGCCGCGCCCTTGGCGTCGGCGCCGTTACGCCCCTGGTTGTGCGCGGCAGGGCTCCGGTGATGTCGTGGGTCCCGCAAAAATTGCTTCCTGCCAGCGATGACGTCCGGGCCCGCCTGATGGACCTCTATCAGCACACCGATCCGAAACTCGCAGCCGCGCTCGATGCGCGAATCCGTCTTGCGGCACTTGAGCCGGCCGCGACGATCGATGATCCAATGTCCGAAAACGTTGCGCAGCCACCGCCCGGGATCGCGCGCATACGGGCCTATGTGGCCGAGGTCGCCGGTGCGGCCGCGCGCTTTCTTGCCAAGCCGGATGGCCCGCGGGTCGGAGCGGCGGGCTTCGTCGGTTGGGATACCCACATCAACGAGGGCGCGGCCGCCGGTCAGCTCGCCAATCTGCTCGGCGCTCTCGACGGCGCGCTGGCGGCGATCGAGACCAACATGGGCGATGCCTGGCGCGAGACGGTGGTCGCCGTCATCACGGAGTTCGGACGCACCGCGCGCATCAACGGCACCGACGGAACAGACCATGGCACCGGCACGGTCGCCTTTCTCGCCGGAGGCGCACTGCGGGGCGGCCGCATGGTCGCTGACTGGCCGGGACTGAAGGCCGCCCAACTCCATGAGGCACGCGACCTCAAGCCAACCACCGACCTGCGCGCCGTGCTCAAGGGTCTGCTCAGGGATCATCTGAGAGTTGAAGAGCGCCTACTCGCAAGCGCGGTGTTTCCCGACAGTGCGGACGTGGTGCCGACGGCCGGGCTGGTCGGCTAGAGCATGATCCGGAAAAGTGGGAACCGGTTTTCCGAAAAGATCATGCTCAAACAAGAAAATGGACGACGAGCACATGATTCAACCCAGTTGAATCATGTGCTCTAGGACTGGGTATCTCAACAGGAGTTGACATGTCGATTTTCACAAGCCGCGAACTGGAGTTTCTCGCTGGCCTGAGGAAAGGCTGGCGAAGGCTTTACTGGAACGAACTCGCGCGTCTGCTGAAAGAGGACGACACGCCGCACGACGCCCGACAACCCACGCCATAAATGACTGGAGAATTTTCCCATGCTTCGGATTTTCGTACTCGGTGCCGCACTGACGCTGATGGAAACGGCCGTCATTGGCGTTCCTGCAGCCCACGCCGTGGTCTGTGCCTACGATGTGTGCGTTTCAAATTGTTTTAGAGGTGGTTACAAACACTGTCTCAGAGGTTGCGATAGAAGGATTGCGAGACGCATATCGAATGGTCTGTGCCCGTGGTACGGATCAGGTGACTTGTCGCTGAATCGGTAGGCTGCGCCCGAACGCAGTGAGCGCGGCGTGACGAATTTCATGGATTCGGAATACCCAGACCGGCTGCTTCGGCAACGCGCGCGCGTTGGACCGCTTCTTCCCGGCTGAAATCAGGGCGAACATTAGCACCTCAGGCCTGCATCGCCTCGAATGTGCTTCCGAGCAAATTTTGCCCAACATGCAAAAAATGCCTGGTCACCGGCTGGGTCGGCGGCCCTGAGAAAAATCAATTAACCATATATCCGGCTGATACATATTCACATTTATTACTCCGAAGGCGCGGCGAGGTTTTTGCATCGCTCCACGACACATCTTCGGAGCATGTAAAAATGAGCGTAAACGGCATCGGCGGAACGGGTTTCAGCGGATACGCCTATCAGCCCTCAACCGGATCACCGGACCCGACGAACGGCGCGGGGTTTGCGAATGCGTTGAGCACGACCGCAAGCGGATCATCCGGCGCGGCGGCGTCGCTTCCGGGCGGAAATGCCCTGTCCGGGGTGAATGCTTTTGAGACGTTGAACGGATTGGATGTCACGGGCGCGGTCACCGCGACCATGCCCGACGGCATCACCTTTGGCATTTACAGCTTCGTCCCGAACTCAGAAGCGGAATCGACTGCCCCGTTCAGCGCGGCGGACGGTTCATCAGCTTCGTCGAGCACCTCGGCGAGCGATAGCCCGAACTTTACGGCTATGGAAGCCGCCCTCGAACAAATGGTGGAACAGTTCATGTCTTCAGGCTATGGCTCCACTTCGACATCGTCCACTGCGGCCGCGGCTCAGTCCGCGTATCAGCAAAGCGCGTCCAACAGTTCAACCCAAAACGGGGCGACAGGAACCGTCGCTTAAGGCATGAGGAAACGCCGGATGGCGCTCGCCTGAGAATCGTCGAAGCGTCCGCTCATTCGCCTAGCTGCCAGTCACGAGCGTCGATTGGAATGCATGGCCTCGACAAAGCGTTGCCTTCGGCCATCGGCCGGAGACTGCGCCACTTCGCGAACCGTGTCGTCGCGATCGTCTCGATGTGCGTCAATGCGCAACTTCCGCAACGGATCGACCGATGCCGGAAGTCGAGCCCACCATAGATGTGGGCGAGACGCGTCCACCTTTGGGATTTTGATCACAAAGCGGCAAGCCACGCTTCTCGGCTGTTCATCTGGTCATTTGCGAGCGCGCCGAAGACGTCAGGCGCATGTTGACAAACAAATAATCATGAAATATCAGAAAAATATCTAAATCATTTCTGAGGTCCCCAATTTCGGAGA